>NZ_JBFDAH010000012.1:0-137091 GCF_040719265.1 Aliikangiella maris
TGCTTAATCGCCTGACGAGATTTGTTGCGTTAAACTCAATGATAAAAGCGCTTCAACGTGCATTTCCTTGAGAGAAAATTGATGAGTTTTTCTTTTTTCAGGGACGACTAATTATGCTGATTCGAGTTCAATTGTTGATTATTGTCGTCATTCCTTTATTGGCTGTGTTAATGGCTAAAGGTATTGGGTACATCCATTCATAAGAAAAGTTGGTGAATTGACGAAATCAATCGCAGTCTTATAAAAAATAAGGGAGCATGTGCTCCCTTATTTTTCAAGATTTAAATTTTTGCTGATGCTTATGTGGAGAAGACCTATTAAGCGAATAAATCAGCGCAGGTATCTCTTTCTTCCTGAAGCTCTTTTTCTGACTCTTTCATTTTGGCAACAATAAAGTCACTGTTTTCCAAACCAGTTACAATTGTCCACTCGCCGTCTTTACAAGTCACAGGGTAAGAATAAATTAAACCTTCTTCAATGCCATATGAGCCGTCAGAGAACACCGCCATTGAAACCCAGTCGCCTTCTTCGGTACCAAGTACCCAGTTATGCATATGGTCGATTACGCCATTAGCTGCAGAGGCCGCCGAAGATGAACCGCGAGCAGCGATAACTTCTGCACCACGCTTGGCAACTTTAGGCATAAATTCTTCATTGGCCCAGCTCTCATTAACCAGACTGCTAGCTTGCTCCGTTCCTACCAGAGTATGCGCAATATCTGGTACTTGAGTTGTAGAGTGATTACCCCAAATAGTCAGCTTTTTAATGCTGTTCATTGGTTTGCCTGTTTTTTCTGCAAGCTGATAGATCGCACGGTTGTGGTCAAGGCGAGTTAATGCGGTAATATTACGTGGATTTAAGGCTGGTGCGTTTTTCAATAAAATATATGCGTTAGTATTGGCTGGATTACCGACAACGCAAATTTTAATATTTGGATTCGCAACATCATTGATAACTTTACCTAAGGTACTGAAAATTTTACCATTATCTTTCAGTAAGTCAGAACGCTCCATGCCTGGACCACGAGGTTTTGCGCCAACCATCAAACCATAATCGGCATCTTTGAAAGCAACGGCAGCATCATCAGTACAAACGACATCTTCAAGCAATGGAAAAGCACAATCGTTTAATTCCATTTTTACCGCTTCAAGTACTTTAAGCGCAGGAGTAATTTCTAACAACTGGAGAATAACGGGTTGGTCTTTACCTAGCATTTCTCCTGATGCGATTCTAAATAATAGAGAGTAGCAAATTTGGCCAGCAGCCCCAGTCACTGCAACGCGTACAGGTTGTTTCATTGTTCAATATCCTCAAATTTTAAAAAAATGATGGCGTTAGTGTCGGGCTGATTGAATATTATGCCCGGAACAGGTGGCGGCGATTTTACCACAATGATAGGCAGTTACCTACACCTACCTTAGAATTGATTGCATAATAGCGTCAGATTGGCGTTGTTTTTAACATCTTGGACCGATTTCAATAATTGTTGAATCAGCTAGTATATAACCAGTTGTTTTAACATGAATGAATGTGTATGACTTTATCAAAAATAAATAAGCGCCATTTAATAACCTGAAACAGATTAAACAATGACAATTTTGGGTACGTTGGTTTATTATTAAAGTTATTGATTGCGGCACCAGGCTGTATATTTAAGATTTTTAATTTTTCTGATGGATCATATTAATCAACATTCATTACATACCTGCCAAACTAATCCAAAGTGGTTTATATTACTGTTGGTGCTGTTTGTTGGTGTGCAATTGACGCCAGTAAAGAGTAATGTTTCTTGCGACTCAATGAAGTCTTCAAAAGTTTTAACGATGCAAAATACCTCACTCCAAGGTAATCATCAGAATCATTTTTCTTCTGTTCAAATGGCAATGGATAAAAATTCTGATCATCATACTAGCGGCCAATATCAAGCTAATGAACAGCATCAACGTATGTCATGCTGTGATGAAGACTCGCCTTGTGAAATGGCTTATTGCCAAATGTTGGCACCCAGCACACTATTTTTATCAAGCTATAAATTGTTAACTGAGATAAATCTTGCATTTACCGGAATTTCTCATCAACGATTTGCTATTAAATCGACATTTTACGCCACACCTTATCGCCCTCCAATTATTAGCTAGTTTCAATTTAGTGATATTGATTGAGTTGTTAAAGTTGCTTGACGACTAAATATTCTATTTTGTTTGATTCAAAACATTAACTCGTCGATTCATTTTTGCTTAATCAATTTATTAAATCAGCAAGCTTGTGCGCGGTAGTTTTGGCTGCTGCTCATTCAATTAATTTTTATCTGGGTTATGGCAGATAATTTAAAATACGCATGTAACTATGAATATTCTCAAAAAAGTCAGGTCATATCACGGTGGCCGATGTCGATTTGTTCGAACTATCAGATTGAATGTATTGACCTTTGCTATCGCATATTTAGTCGGTCAGTCTGTGGTGAACGCCCAATCATCAATACTGAATTTCGAACAGACAATCAAATTGGCTCAGCAATACGATTTGCAATTAGCAAAAAATCAATTTAAGCAAAAGTCTTTAATAGCTAAAAGTCGGGTAGCACAAGCGATGCCGCTACCGGTTGCTTCGCTTGGACTTAATAATTTACCTAGCGATTCGTTTCGTTTAAATCAAGAAGCAATGACTCAGCTTTCGGTTGGCTTGTCTCAAGTTTTTCCTCGCGGAAATTCACGAGAACTTCATGCTCGACAGCTAACCACTCTGAGTGAACAGTATCCGCTGTTAAATTTAGATCGTAAAGCCCAAGTTGCCGTTTTAGCTGGAAAATTATGGTTGGATAATTTTTACTTAGCGCAGAGCATTTTTCTCATTCATCAAAATCGGGGCTTATTTGAACAACTGTCTGATATTGCTGAAAAAAATTATACTGCGGCTGTAGGGCAGAGTCGTCAGCATAATATTGTTGCTGCACAGTTAGAGTTAACTCGACTTGATGATCGGTTAACCCAATTAAAATTACAGCAACTTCGGCTTATTGAGCAACTAAGTGAATGGATTTCGCCAGCATTTGATTTGTCTGAAAATAGTACTAATCAAGACTTTACAGATGCCCAAATGTCACAGCAGCAAGAAAACGCTCAAATAAAGAAACAATTGCTAGCTTTAAATAAGCAAAGTCTTGTCCTACCTGAAATTAAATTAAACTCACCCGAACTGGTTACCAACAATCTACAACATTATTCGTCATCATCGCTTAATCGATATTTGCTTGCGCATCCACTTATACTTTCTTTCGAAAAGCAGATTGAGGCAAACCAAATTAATGAATCGCTAGCTAAGCAAGAAGAAAAAGTTCAATGGAAACTCAGTGCAGGCTATGGTTTTCGCACCTCAAGTGAGCAAAGTATGATGGCTGATCGTCCTGATTTATTATCGGTGGGAATTTCTTTTGATTTACCTTGGAGTAATTCTGAGCGACAGCATAATCAATTAATTTCAGCAAAATATCAAACTGCTGCCAGCAAGACCGAAAAATGGCAAAAGCTACGAGAGTTCCATGCAAATTTTGAACAAGTTAGCCAGGCAATACAGATACTAAAACAACGAAAAAAATTATTTACCAGTAAACTTTTACCACAAGTGAAGGCGCAAACAGCATCATCTTTAGCTGCTTATACACATGACGATGGTAATTTTCTCGACGTTATACAAGCTCGCATCGCTTTGTTAAATGCAACACTTGATAAACTTTTACTAGATGTTGAAGAGGTCAAACTGTTACATCAATTAAACTACTATCTAATATCGGATTCACCTGAAAAAACTTATCAGCAGTCAGCAAAATTGGGAGATAAGAATGAACAATAGAAATACCATGAAGCTTCACCTTGTCTGGTTATTGGTCGGTGCTTTTTTAGGATTAATCATTGCTATATGGATTTTAAATAGCGGCTATTTTACCAAGTTGTCAGCTTCACTCGAGCAAAATGATTCGGTTACACATCAAAAAAGTGATGAGCCCTTATATTGGGTTGCGCCGATGGATCCGAATTATCGACGAGATAAGCCCGGTAAATCGCCAATGGGTATGGACTTGATTCCTGTGTATGAAAAGGCTCATGAAGCTAAACCGCAATCACCCGAGACAGTTTATTTGACTCAGCAAGTCATCAATCAGTTAAGTGTGCAGATTTCACCCGTGCGCAAAGGCAAACTTAAGCCAATAATTAAAAGTGTTGGTTTTGTACAATATGACGAAGAAAAGTTGATTCATATTCATCCGCGTGTTGATGGCTGGATTGAAAAACTTTATGTTAAGTCTCAAGGTGCAAGAGTAGAAAAAAATCAGCCGCTTTATGAAATATATTCACCAACGCTAGTCAGTGCACAAGAAGAATATTTAATTGCACTCGAACAAAGCAATAGACGCCTTATTACTGCGGCTGAAAATCGATTGGCTGCCTTGGCATTATCTGAAACATTGATCGCTAAAATAAAACAACAAAGAAAAATTCAACAGCGCGTGACGGTTTTTTCTCCCCAGTCTGGCATAATTGACAACTTAAATATCAGAGAAGGCTACTTTGTTAAACCTGATAAAACACTTATGTCGATTGTCAGCTTGTCAGAGGTTTGGGTGGAAGCAGAAGTATTTGCACAACAAGCGTTCTACTTACAAGATCACTTGCCGGTTGTTATCACTCTAGATTATGCGCCAACAAAAAAATGGCACGGAAAAATAGACTATGTTTATCCGACAATTAATCCACAAAGTCGTACGGTTAAAGTCAGAATTAGATTAATTAACTCGACTGGGGAGTTGAAGCCTGACATGTTTGCCAATGTTAATATCTATCCTGAACCAACTAGTGAAAATTTACTTGTTCCGCACTCTGCCTTAATCCAATCTGCACATGGAAATCGGGTAATTGTTGCACTAGGAGGCGGTTACTTTAAACCGAAAGTTGTTGAAGTTGGTGAGTTTGATGATAAATATATTGCCATTAATCAAGGACTTGAAGAGGGTGAAAAAGTGGTGACATCCGCACAGTTTTTAATTGACTCTGAATCTAATAAACAAGCTGCATTTTCTCGTATGTCTGAACATGAATTTAATGATGAGGAGCCAAATAGCGAGGAGTCAAATAGAGAAATACCGACTGCAACAGTTAAAGGGAAAATTAATCAGATGGATAATAGCCAGCGACTATTTAATATTACGCGAGAAGCAATTCCTCAGTGGGACAGAGCTTCAGCAACAATGGATTTTTGGGTAGATACTCATATCGATATAATGTCTTTTCAACCTGGAAATATTGTTGAGTTTACCTTTGAAATTAATAATGGTGAATTTAAAATTATTAAAATAACAACACTGTCAAACTCAACATTATTGAATCTTGAGGAGGACTTTAAGCTATGATTATGTCAATAATTCGTTGGTCTATTTACAATCGTGGTTTGGTTTTGTTAGCTACTTTTGTATTGATTTTGGCGGGCATACTCGCCATTCGTCAAACACCAATTGATGCGATTCCTGACCTCTCTGATGTACAAGTAATCGTTAAGACTTCTTATCCCGGACAAGCGCCTCAAGTGGTTGAAGATCAAATTACTTATCCATTATCAACGGCTATGTTATCGGTTCCTGGTGCTAAAAGTGTGCGTGGATTTTCGTTTTTTGGTGACTCTTATATTTATATTATTTTTAATGAAGATACTGATTTATATTGGGCGCGTTCACGCGTACTCGAATATTTAAGTCAGGCTGCTGCTACCTTACCTGAATCTGCCAAACCACAACTTGGACCTGACGCAACTGGAGTGGGCTGGATTTATATCTATGCGCTGGCTGATAAAACCGGACAGCATGATTTGAGTCATTTAACGAGTTTACAAAACTGGTTTTTAAAATTTGAATTACAATCAATAGCTGGTGTTTCTGAAGTTGCCAGTGTTGGCGGTATGATTAAGCAATATCAGGTTGAAGTTGATCCACTAAAACTTCAAGCTTACTCTATTCCCTTATCACATGTTCAAATGGCTATACAGCGAAGTAATCAAGAAATTGGTGCCAGTGTGATTGAGCTTGCTGAGGCGGAGTATATGATACGTGCTTCAGGTTATATTGAAGATATTGACGATCTTAAAAACATTCCGATTGGTATTTATGAAAATGGTATACCGTTACTTTTAAAAGATATAGCTCAAATTTTACTCGTGCCACAAATACGCCGAGGCATTGCAGAGTTAAATGGGGAGGGTGAAGTTGTTGGTGGTATTGTCGTCATGCGCTCTGGTGAAAATGCTCAGCAAGTGATTGCACAAGTTAAAAGCAAGTTAGAAAGCCTACAAAAAAGTTTACCAGATGGTGTTGAAATAATTTCTGTTTATGATAGAAGTCAATTGATAGAACAAGCTGTTAACAATTTAGGATTTAAATTAATTGAAGAGTTCTCGGTTGTTATCTTAATTTGTATGCTTTTTCTGTTTCACTTTCGCTCTTCTATGGTCATTATGTTGAGTTTACCAATTGGCATTTTGACTGCTTTTATCATTATGCAATGGCAAGGTTTAAACGCTAACATTATGTCATTAGGCGGAATTGCTATAGCGATAGGTGCAATGACCGATGGTGCTATTGTCATGGTAGAAAATATGCACAAACATTTGGAAAAAGCGGCTGAAAAAAATGCCGTCATATCAGAAAAACAACGCTGGCAAATTGTATATGAATCTGCTTGCGAAGTTGGTCCAGCATTATTTTTTAGTTTACTTATTATTACCGTGAGCTTCATGCCTGTTTTTACATTAGAAGCTCAAGAAGGAAAATTGTTTGCGCCACTGGCTTTTACAAAAACTTATGCAATGGCTGCCACGGCTGGCTTGGCAATTACTTTAGTACCCGTTTTAATGGGATATTTTATTCGAGGAAAAATTACCGCAGAAAAAAATAATTCGGTTAATCGACATCTAATCAGATTATATATACCTGTATTAAAGTTAGTATTAGCGCATCCCAAAAAAGTAATAATAGTTGTGATGTTGCTAGCATTAAGTACACTTTGGCCTTTAAATAAAATTGGTAGCGAATTTATACCTCCGCTTAACGAAGGTGATTTAATGTATATGCCGACAACTTATCCCGCTATTTCTATTGGAAAAGCGCGACAAATATTGCAGCAAACTGATCAACTTATTCGTACGATTCCGGAAGTAAAAAATGTGTTTGGTAAAGTCGGTCGAGCCGATACGGCAACCGATCCAGCGCCTTTAACGATGATAGAAACATTTATTCAATTAAAACCTACTACGCAATGGCGTGAAGGAATGACTATTGATAAATTGAAAAGCGAACTCGATCAACTGGTTCAGTTTCCGGGGCTCACAAATGCTTGGGTAATGCCCATAAAAACACGAATCGATATGTTGGCAACCGGCATTAAAACGCCTGTGGGTATTAAAATATCCGGTCCCGACTTATCTCAAATTGAAAGTATTGGTCAGTCTTTAGAAGGATTATTAAACGAAGTTCCTGGCACACTTTCAGTATACTCAGAGCGGGTTGCTGGTGGCCGATATATTAAAATAGACATCAATCGACAACAGGCAGCTCGTTATGGTTTAACTATTGCCGATGTTCAGCAGATCATAGCCACAACAATTGGTGGAAAAAAATTAACTCAAACCACTGAGGGGCTTGAGCGTTATCCGGTTAATTTACGCTACCCACAAAATTATCGACAGACACCACAGCAGTTAAAATTATTGCCAATTGTCACAAATAAAGGTGAAAAAATTGTGTTAGGTGATGTTGCTAAAATTTATTTGGAAGATGGTGCGCCCGGAATAAAAAGTGAAAATGCACGGTTAACAGGGTGGACTCTAGTCGATATTGAAGGTGTGGACGTTGGACACTATGTTGAACAAGCCAAACAAATTGTGGATGACAAATTGGTATTGCCTGCTGGGTACGCTATTAATTGGTCAGGGCAGTATGAATATATGATGCGCGCAAAAGAGAAGTTGATGGTAGTTATTCCCTTAACATTAGGCATTATTCTGGTTTTGCTTTTTTTAAATTTTAAAAATATATCTGAAGTAATCATTATTGTTGGTACGTTACCATTAGCGATGGTGGGCAGTTTTTGGTTGATGCATTGGCTGAGGTATTATCATTCGGTGGCGGTGAGTGTCGGATTTATTGCGTTAGCTGGAGTTGCGGTCGAAATTGCGGTGATTATGCTGGTGTATTTAAATCAGGCCTTTCAAATGCAGCTGAAACGTTGTAACGATGAGCCTCATCTACTGGATGATTCCACGCTTAAACAGGCCATTTTAGATGGTGCTGGTATGAGAATTCGTCCGGTAATGATGACCGCGCTCACTATTATTGTTGGTCTAGTACCGATCTTTTGGGGAGATGGCGCGGGTTCTGAAGTGATGCGCCGCATTGCTGCGCCAATGGTGGGTGGAATGATTAGCGTGTTACTATTAGTTTTGTTTGTTTTACCTGTTGTCTATTATCTGTGGCGACTTCAGCAACTGAATAAAAAAGCGACAATTTAAATTAAATTATATGGTGATAAACAATATCTGTACAATTATCGCGATAAACAATCATATTGCGGACTGGTTAGATAGATTTTACGGTTTAAAATCGGCTAACATGAGTTAAAAAATTACTTTTAATTTTTTGGAGTCATCTGTGTCTTTGTTAAAATCCTTATTATGTTTACAAGGAATGGACAATGGTCGCCGCTTTTTAGTGGTCTATTTATCGGCCTACCTGCTATTTTTGATTTTTCAACCTTTGTTGGAAAAATCTGTTGTACTGTTTGCTTTTTATCTGATAATTGCTTTACCTGTGATTATTTCCAGTGCTTTGCGGCGTATTCGAGATGCAGGTATAGCGTCAATGCTTGCCGCTGTACCTTCGTTATTTTTTCTAATTGCCGTTTCTGCTATTACCTTTAAGGCGACAACAACCGGATATACCTTTTTAATTTTATCTGTTTTAGTGACCGCTGGCTTAACGGTTATTAGTCATGCGCGCGCGCGCAGAAAACCTGATTACACGATGGGGTATGCCGGACCTGTCAATTTGCAAGAAACAGAAGTCTCTCCTGTTCAAAATCCGTTACAGCGAATTGAACCAACGCTTGCTGTACAAGATTCAGATCGGGATTCGGTTTCTAACGATGGTGAGCTCTTATCTGATCAAGTCAATAAACCAAATATATCGGTAGCGAAACAGTCAGAAAGTAATCATGATGAGTCTGTTGATGAATATCAGATAGATATACATGCAAATGAAGCGCTAACCAATCTGCAACATTCTTTGCAGTTGGAAGCTCAAATGCAAGATGATAAAACTGTGACTGACTCAGTGATTGACAATCGATTATCGGTGACTGAGCCGCCACTGAATATAGAGAAAAAAATTGAGCAATGGTTTTTAGGTCATCAGAAATTGGCGAGTGTTATTGCGATTTCTGTCGTTGTAATTTTGTTTTTAATGGTTTGGTTGTTGACTGGCGATAGCCAAGATAGACCTGAAAAAAATGCACAAACGCCCGCAACTAAACCACAAGATATAGTAAAAGTCCGATTACATAAATTGCTGATGCCAGATAACTATTGGTTAATGTTAGATGAAAATGATGCTCTCACAATTGCTTGGCAGGGGAATGTTCGTGACGATGGCGAATATTGGTCTTTGGCCTCGGCCAAAGGTGACAAAGACTGCTTAGATATTTGGTTTGATAATGGTGAAAAATATAGAAGCTTATTGGTGACCAGTAAAAATAATGGCGACTACTATGCTGATTTTTCACCTGTGGATACTGCCAATATTATCCAGTCAATTGCATTACGCAGCCGTTTTAAACTATGTGGTATTGAGTTTTCGTTAAAGGGCACGCAAGCTAAATTGATGAGTAAAGAAAAATATCGACAATATATAGATGTGACCGAATGATTACTTAGCGAAAAAGTGAGTACTGAGTGAAACCATATCATATAACTTTAATTGGCAAAAAAACGGGCTAAACTCGGCTTAGTTGCACACCTTGTTTTACCCAGCGAGCACACAGCGCTTCAGCGATTTTAGGATGTTGCGTCATAATATCATCGGCACAAAAATACACATCTGGTAGCATTTCGCTATCGCGAATCAAATCAGCAAATTTATATTCCAGCACGCCAGTTTGACGTGTGCCCAATACTTCGCCGGGCCCTCGCAATTCGAGATCTTTTTCAGCAATTACAAATCCATCATTAGATTCGCGCATGACTGTCAAACGTTGTTTGGCGTTTTTAGATAATGGCGCTTTATACAGCAATACACAGTGGCTTTCTTTCTCTCCTCGACCAACACGACCGCGCAATTGGTGAAGTTGTGATAATCCTAAACGTTCCGGATTTTCGATGATCATTAAACTGGCATTCGGGACATCAACACCGACTTCAATGACGGTAGTTGCTACCAATAAATTTAATTCATGATCTTTAAACGCTTGCATCAATTGCTGTTTTTCATCAGACTTTAACCGGCCATGGATTAATCCAATTTTTAATTCGGGTAAAGCCTGCTGTAGCTGTTGGTGAGTGACTTCTGCTGCTTGACACTGAAGCTCTTCAGACTCATCAATTAAAGTACAAACCCAATAGACTTGACGATTTTCAGTAATACAGTTGGCTCTGACTCTCTCGATAAGTTGTGCTCTTTTAGTTTCATCCATAACAATAGTCGTGATGGGTTTACGCCCGGGGGGGCGCTCATCAATAACCGATAAGTCTAAATCAGCAAAAGCGGTTTGAGCAAGTGTGCGCGGAATTGGTGTTGCTGTCATTACCAGTTGGTGGGGTTGATATTGCTGATTATTAGCAGCTAATCCTTTTTCTAACAGGGTTTTACGCTGTTCTACCCCAAAACGATGTTGTTCGTCGATTACCACCAGGGCTAATTGATTGAAGGAAACTTGTTGCTGAAATAGAGCGTGAGTACCAATAATCATTTGTGCATCACCTTGCTCAATTGCTGCAAGTGCCGCTCGCTTTTCGGCAGCGGGCATTTTGCTGGTAAGTAAGCAAGTTGTAATTTGCCAAGGTTTAAACCATTGTGTAAAAGATTTAAAGTGTTGCTCGGCTAAAATTTCTGTTGGCGCCATAATTACGGCCTGTAATCCTGCGCCAACAACATCGAGCATACACATTGCCGCAACTAATGTTTTGCCACTTCCAACATCTCCTTGCACCAAACGCATCATTGGATAGGAATGCTGCAAGTCTTGTCTGATTTCCTGGATAACTCTTTGTTGTGCATTAGTCAGTTTAAATGGCAAAGATTGCAAAAATTTTTCGCTGCTACTATGTGGCTTTTTAATCGCATAGGCTTGATGTTGTTGGATAGACTTTTTGACTTTTTGGAGTGCGATATGTTGCGCTACCAACTCTTCAAATGCTAACCGTTTAATTAGTGGATGATCACCATTTTCAATAGCATTTAATGAAAGATCTAACGGAGGTTGATGAAGCATTAATAATGCTTTGGCTAAGGCAGGAAACTGCAATTTAGTCAGCCATTCAGATGGAATAAGCTCGGTTACTTCAGCGCGTTTTAAATAGTTTAATGCCTGCTGCATGATTGCCGTCAGTGAGCGTTGTTGCAGTCCTTCTGTCGTTGGATAGATTGCTTTTAAGCCTTCACTTAAACGAGGTGTATTTGAATCGTGCAAAAAAGTAATTTCTGGATGAATCATTGCATAACGTTGCCCGGAAAAACTTAGTTGACCATAACATTGAATATACTCGCCGCGCACAAATTGCTTTTGCTGTGCACTAGAAAAATAAAATAAACGAATATCCATCATTCCTGTTGCATCAGACACTTTACAAACTAATGAACGACGTTTACCAAAAACGATATCTACTCGCTCAATTTGAGCAAAAACTTGAGCATACTCGCCTTGACGTAAACTACCAATAGGATGGATGCGACTGCGGTCTTGATATTTATACGGAAGATGAAAAAGTAGATCTTCAAGCGTTCTTATGGATAGACTAGCCAGCTTCTCGGCGACTTTCGGGCCAACACCTTTCAGTGAGCTAACTTGAATACTGGCTAGTTTCGTTTGCAATGTTCTTTCTGTCTAAAATTAATTGGTTGGACAGGGGTAAAAAGTTTAATCCTTTTTTAATGGTAACAGATCGACCTGACCTCGCAGTGCAATTTGTAAAGATTCTGCGATAACACTAATTGCTTCTTTTCGAGGAAAACTTGAACGCCATGCCAGAATAATTCTTCTTTTGGGAACAGGATCGGCAAAAGGTCGGCTATCTAAACCAGGATAATCAGCTTGTTTGGCAAGCGCAGTTACCGGCATTACGGTTATTCCCAGCTTCATTGCAACCATATGTCGAATAGTTTCCAATGAACTGCCTACAACCCAGGCATCGGAGTTTGCAGTTGGCGAATGACAATTAGGGCAAGCTGCAACAACTTGATCGCGAAAACAGTTTCCTTTACCCAACATCAACAGTTCATTACTGGGAATGTCGCTGACATCGATTTTTGACATTTCACTAAATGGGTGTCCTTCATAAAATAGCGGCATAAAGTCTTCGTCATAAACTTCCATGGTTTCAATTGCCGGGTCAGAAAAGGGTAATGCTAGTACGGCGACATCGATTTCTGCTGTAAGTAATTTTTTGCGTAAATTTTCGGTGTAGTCTTCATCAATATGCAATGGCATTTGAGGAAATTTTTCGCGCATAAATGGAATTAGAGAAGGATACAGATACGGTCCGATAGTAAAAATTGCGCCCATTTTGAGTACACCATCAAGCGGACTTTTTTGTACACTTTTTAAATAATTGAGTTTTTCAGCCTCTTCAATAACTTTTTGTGCCTGCTGGACGACAGATTCCCCCTCGGGTGTCACTTCAACTTGTCGTTTGCCACGTTGAAATATTGTAATGCCAAGCTCTTCTTCGAGCTTTCTGACTGCAATACTCAGGCTGGGTTGACTAACGTGGCATGCTTCGGCTGCTTTACTGAAATGTTGTGTTTGTGCAACAGCGACAATGTACCTCAGTTCATTTAGTGTCATGACAATAACCTTTAAGGTTGGATTGTGAATATCATAAAACTATAGAATGCTCGGTGCAATAAATATTTTATATAAAATAGCGATATTGTGATATTGGAAATGTTGGTTGTAGTGAAAAACTGCTGCAAAATCCGTATTGATTTCAAATAGATCAATCGCACATCGATAATTAGCTTACAAGCTTCTTTGCTTGTGAAACATTTAGGTTAAAACTGTGGAACAAGGTTAAAAGTGAAATGAGTTGTAAGCCCAGTGGTAATTTGGCTAGCGTTTGGTTTGAATGAACATTAATCACTATGTTGTGATAAACATTTTAAATAAAATTTTATGGTTATAACTCATCAAGAAGATGTCTTTTAACGCTGCTATCTGTTCGTATTAAAAATAGGCGATACAACTATCAAGAAAAAAAGATGAGGGTAAATAAAAAGGGCGTAAATAATAAGAGAGTCAATAAGTGCTATTCAATCTGAATGTGAACTTACTTATTAGAAATCTTATGAAGATAATGTTAATTAACAATAGTTAATTGGTTAAAGCGAGTTAAATTTCGGTTAAACCGAGGAACTTTTTACATTGTAAAATAATGAAATATCTTTGCAATGTTTATTCAAGTTTAATTCAACGGAGTATTGGTTGTTTTTAATTTTAAAAAATAGTCTTATATGGGGGTAGCTTCATTATCGCTACATCCCTGGTTGTTAACCCTCATTGATCTGCCGATCTGAGGGTTTTTTTATGCCTGACAAAAACAAACCGAAAAATAAATAATTATGTTGTCTGCTTGTTGAAAGAATATGAACTCAACAAAACATGAGTAAAAAATACGAAATAAAATATTATGCTCTTGAATAAATTTTAACGTTTTTTGAGGAGTATTGATTGATTAAATCAGCAGATATTTGAGCGGTAATAAATTAAATTTATTGGATTGAGTTGAATAATTAAATTGAAGTAAATCTGAATCTGAATGATCAAATAAATTTTTTAATAAAAATGCACGTTAAGTAATGAGTTGCTACATGAATTGCTGCCAAATAAAAAATATTATGTACACTAATAAAAGTTTTATTTGGCGTCACGAAAACATTTCATTCTCATTGTTCTTTCAATTAAATTGATAATGAATCGTTACTTCACCAGTTGAAGAGTTTTTTTCTTCACTGAGTAATGTCACATTTTGTGTTGTTTTAAACGACTGCTCAAAGTTGGTCGATTTTTCTTTATTGACCGGCTGAATCGTATAGCCCTTTTTAGGTAACGTCACGATTTTGGCTTGAATCTGATACTTCTTTAAAATACGACGTAAATGACAAATAGCATGGGTTAAGCCTTGTTCGCCAGTGTATTCATTTCCATCCCAAATTGTAGAAATAAGATAGTCTCGCAAAATAACTTTATTCGGCTTTTTTACCAGCTCTATCAGCAGTTGCCAAAGCTTGCTTCTTAATCTAACGACCTCATTGGGAGTATGAAGTGTTTGTGAGTCAGAATCTAACTTGCATCCGCAAAATTCAATAACAGGGGTTTCAGTATTCCAGTGGTCCATATTATTCATATTAGTTGTTCTCGATTATTAGTTTCGTGACGTTAGAACTAAATACGAAGCTGATCGTATTAAACTACGAAACATTTCATAGTTCAAGTTTCTAGTATACGTAAAGTGAGTTTTTTTTGTTTTTCCAAATGTATCAAATTATGTTAGATGTAGAGGTCACTCGCACAAAAAACGTAATAACCTTAAAATTATTGCTGTTACTCTTTGTTTTTAAAAGATTTTTTTTAACATCTGAATCAATTTAATTTCAAGCTAAATTCAACCTATAGACAATATTTTCTAATAGAACTTTCCGTTATATTGCTGTAGAGCTGAGTTTTAGACCTATTTTTTAGAATTATAAGCACAAAAAATTTGGCTCTTTTTTCACTGCATTTTAAAAATTATCTTCTTGATTGAGGCGGCTCGATCTCGCCTGTTCGATTCGCAAAAGCAAAGAAGAAATTTTAAAAATCATTGACTAACTAACTACTAGATAGAGGATTTAAAGATTATGATAATAAACAATAAAGGATTTCGTCGTTCGCTGATCGCTGCAGCAATTGCTGCTAGTTTTATGTCAGGCGTACAAGCGGCGAATAATACTTCAAATATTGTTGGAACAATTATCACAAATACGGGTTCGGATTATTCAATTTCAGTTAAAGATGTTAATACTGGACGCACCCGAACAATCGCAATTGACGCTGATGGCAGTTATCGTTTTTCTGCATTACCTGTCGGTGAATATGAAATCGTTGTAACAAATGCCCAAGGAGATGTTGTTGCAAAAGAAACAAAGCGCTTGGGCCTTGGTTCAAATACCATTGCTGATTTTGATTTGACAGAAAATGATAATTCTCAAGTCATTCAAATTGTTGGTTCGAGAGTCGCGGGTGTTGATACCACATCAATGGATTCCGGACTCGTTGTTTCTGAAGTACAAATCGATTTAATGCCGGTTGCGCGCAATGCTACTGCTGTTCAAATGTTGGCGGCGGGTACAATTACGGGTGATTCAAAATTTGGTGTTGAAGGAGGCAATGGTTATGTGTCTTTTGGAGGATCGTCAATTGGCGAGAACTCCTGTTACATTAACGGTGTTGAAGTAACCAATACACGACAGGGGATTGGTTGTGGCTCAGTTCCATTTGAATTTTATAAAGAGTTTCAGGTGAAAACAGGTGGCTACTCAGCTCAGTTTGGCCGAACTACCGGCGGTTTACTCAATGCGGTCACCAAAAGTGGTGGTAGCGAATGGGAGTTTGCTGCAACAATGGATTGGACACCAGAGTATAAAGATAATAACAATCGTTCTTATGCATTAAATAATTCTCGCGATGTATTTAATGATACCAGTCAAAATGAGCGCTCATCGCTTGACTATACGCTTTCTGCTTCTGGACCTTTAATTGATGACAGCTTATTTGTTTACGCTATTGTGAATCCTCGTGATACTTCAAACACTTTTGCTTACACTCCAAATCGAGTGCGCTTTAATCCGGTTGATCAATTACGTACTATTGAAGCATCAGGTGGTGATAACTTATTTTGGGGATTAAAACTAGATTGGTACATGCACCAGAATCATTCGTTAAGCTATTTTGGTTATTCTGATCGAGTAGATGCTTTAGATGCCCGATATGCTTATGATCCTGATAGCGGTGAAGTAGGTGACTTAATTGGCACATTTGATCGTAAGCGGGGTGGTGAGTTACATAGTTTTAACTATACCGGTTATGTCACTGATAATTTAACGGTTAGCGCGATTTATGCAGAAATCGATACCGAATATACCAGTCAGCCAACGGTGATTGACTGTCCAATTATTTCAGAAACTCGAACTAATCCTGCTGTTGATGCCAGCGATTATAAGTGTGGTGCAGGTGGAAATATTGGTGATGATTATGATAACAATGAGCAGATTCGCTTGGATTTGGAATATTCATTAGGCGATCACTTGCTACGAGCGGGATATGATTATCAAGATCGTCAATCTCGACGAACTTCGGAATATGTTGGCGGACATACTTACACTTATATTACTTTAGCGCCTAATGCGAGTATTCAGGGAACTAATGGCGAGATTTATACGAATATTAGCCAAGATCCAATTGATTATGTCAGTGATCGAATTTTCGTTGGTGGTGGTGATTTCGGTAGCGAGTTAACGGCATACTATGTTGAAGATCAATGGCAAGTAACGGATGATTTAACTTTAACGCTGGGTGCGCGTAAAGACTCTTTTGTTAACACGGGAACCACAGGCGTTAACTTTGTTGATCTCGAAACTGATTGGGCGCCTCGTTTAGGGTTTAGTTGGGATGTTAATGGTGATGGTGAGTCAAAGTTATATGGAACTTTCGGTCGTTACTATTTGCCTGTTCCAAATAATACCAACTATCGAGCTGCCGCAGGTGTAAGTGATAAAACCACTTATTATACTTTCACCGGAATTGATACCAATGATGGTTCACCAACTGGATTGACGCCAATCAACGGTGATTTAGCTGCTTCTACTGCGGTGAATTCTTTACCGGTTGCGCCGAGTGTGGCCACATTCCAGTCTGAAGAAGCTGAACCATTTTTTAAAGAAGAGTTTATCTTGGGTTATGAGCGTCAATTAGACGAAGGCTTAATTGGTTCGGTTAGATATGTAAACCGTGATGTCGGCAGTGCGCTAGATGATTACTGTGGACCTTATGCATCTCCAGGGTCTTGTACACTGGTTAACCCAGGTAAAGCTGGTACTTGGTCTCGTGACACTGACGGCGATGCCCTTCCTGATCCTGGATCGCGTCGAACTTATACGGCAGCAGAAATTGGATTACCAAAACCAAAAATCAGCTACGAGTCACTTCAGTTTGAAATTAAAAACAGTAGTGATAAATTGAATTGGACTTTTGTTTACACTTGGAGCAGAAGTATTGGTAACTTTGAAGGCGCATTAAAATCTGATATCAACCAACCCGATGCTGGATTAACCCAAGATTGGGATTTCCCCGCCTTGATGGATGGTGCGTATGGTTATTTACCAAATGATCGTCGTCATAGTTTCAAATTTTTTGGTAGTTACAGCTTTACCGATAATTTAAACGTTGGATGGAACAGCTCGCTGACCAGTGGCCGACCGTTGAGTACATTTGGACAAGGTTATCCTGATACAAGTGCGGATGTTTATGGTAGCTATGGCGATACTTTCTATTTGTTTACTAATCAGTGTCCTGATACGAATAACAATGGCAAGTGTGAGCAACCAGAAAAAATTTATATCAAAACGCCTCGTGGAACCGCGGGTCGAACACCTTGGTTGTTCTCTCTTGATGTATCCTTAAACTATGACTTTGAGTTGTCGGGTGTTGATATGCGAGCTTCGTTTGACGTATACAATATTCTCGATGTTCAAGAAGTCACTTCACAGAATGAACACTATGAAGCGCGAGGATCGGAAGGACAAATTAATCAGTGGTACGGTGCGGCTTACACATGGCAAGCGCCACGCTCTTATGGGATAAGTCTAGAAGCAAGATTTTAAATTTGTTATAAAAAAATAAATTTTAAGCTCGACATGTTATTTGTCGAGCTTTTATACTCGCTTTGTTATTAAACGCGCTATCATTTTCAATTCACAATTTTAATATTGTCATTGCTATAATCACTTTTGTATTTTGATGAAATTGCAAGGGTAAAGGAACCCATTGCAATTTGAGGTGCTAAGTGATTTGTTGCAATTTCGCCAAGGCTCATCACTCACTTTTGTTGTTAACGATGTGTGATTTTTCTAGTTAAGATTTTAGATAATTACGAGATGTCGTGGTCAGGGTTAAAGAAGCCGTTTGGACTTACTAATAATAGTACTTGCAATTATTATCTCAAATAGTTATAAATTAAATAGATCGAATATTTTTAACAAAGATATTAAAACTGAAAACCTGCAAACTGGCGAAAAGTTTGTTATTGTAAGTGCTTCTGATAATAATTAAAACGTACACTATTTAATGATTCGAAACTCAAAAAGCCGAAAAATTAACGATAAGAGAGCACTCTTAAATTTATATTTTGGTTTTACTGCTGCGGCGAGTCTGCTCTCTGTTTCTCTTTCACCTCAAACTGTTTTTGCAGCACAGCAATCCGATAAAACAGAAAAGAAAATTGTTGTTACTGGAACTCGGATAAAAAAAGTCAACATTGATGAACTTTCACCTATTTTATCGATTACCCGCGAAGAAATTGACAAGCAAGGGTACGCCACAGTCAAAGATGTCATCAGTGGCTTTGTGCAAAATACGGGCGGTACAATTGATAACTCATTTACTTTTGGATTCACGCCGGGTGCCTCTGCAGTTAATCTGCGCGGAGTTGGTTTTGGGCATACGCTGGTCTTAATCGATGGTCGTCGCTTACCGATATATCCGGTTGGAATCGGTGGCACACTCAATTTTGTTGATCTATCTGCTATTCCTATGGCGTTTGTTGAACGGATTGATGTTTTAACCGATGGCGCATCGGCTGTTTATGGTTCTGATGCCGTATCGGGTGTCATCAATATTATTACCCGAAAAGACATTGAAGGTATTTCCATGAGTTATCGCTATGGTGATACTACTGATGGTGGTTACCAAAGTCATCGATATAACCTGCTGACGGGTTCAAGAAATGGCGATACGCAAATTGATCTCATCCTGGATATTTGGAGTCAGGAGCCATTATGGGCAGTGCAACGTGACTATGCAAAAAGTGATGTTGCCAATCCTCGAGGCAGCTATAGTCCGGGTGGTGCCAGCTTTTTGGGATTTGAGTCTCGCCAGGTAACACAACATCCAGCCTGTGGTACCAGTGACGATCCTATTGGTGGGCAAGGCAAACCGAATGTCTCATTCAGTTATTTTTTCCCTGATGAAATCTGGTGTGGTTTTGATCGTGCGCCGTATCGACAGTTAATCGCACCACATGATCGCTTTTCCTTAATGGCAAGATTGTCTTATGAAATCAATGATGACCTATCTTTTATGAGCCGAATTGGGTATTCCTATGCAAAAGTTGATTTGCAAATGGAACCTAATTTTTATGGTGGCGGATTATTTAATGGTGTTGGTTCTGCTGTTCCCAATAATGGTGCGACACTGCTAGCTGGTACACGGAATAATCCAACGACTGGCACCGATTTTGAAGAAGCTGGTGTTTTTGTCAGACGTCTGGTTGAATTTGGCCCCCGTTATACTGAAATTGATGATCATTCGATTAACTTATTAGCGGGTTTAAAAGGAACAATAGCCGATGGAAAATATGATTGGGAGCTCGGGTTTTCGTATAACCGCACTGATATTCGTCAAGATAGAAACAGCATTTTACTGAGTGGACTAAATTCAGCCGTAGATAATGGGCTTGATCTGTTTAAACCAATTCCTGGTGAGCTGGTTCAATCCTTGACTTATATTGCAAATAAAGAAGCTTTTTCCAGTAATCAGCTAGTAGATTTTTTAATATCTGGTGATTTGCCGATAAGCTTATCAAATGGGCCGATTCAATTTGCTATTGCGCTAGAAAGAATCGTCGAAAAGTACGAAGACATACCTGATCCGTTAGTGGTTCAAGGTGATGGGTTTGATGGATATACCTCTGGAAAAGGTGAGCGTACTCACTTGGGATTAGGTGCTGAATTAAGCTTACCTTTTTCTGAAAGTTTTGAAATGGACTTGGCTTTTCGCTGGGATGATTATGATGATGAATCTAGCGTTAATAATGCTATCAGTCCAAAAATTGCCTTGAATTACACGCCTTTTGAGGGTTTTTATACGCGATTATCCTGGGGCAAAAGCTTTCGTGCACCCGATCTGCAACGGCTATTTGGTGGTCAAACCAAGAGCTTTATTGATGTTACTGATCCGCTTATCCTAGTAGATGAGAATGGTAATTTATGTGAACCAGAAAACAGTGAGGCCTGTCGTCCTGCTTTGATTCAATCTGCCAATTTTCTGGTGACACCTAACCTTGATCTCAGCGAGGAAAAGGGCACAAACTTTGGTTTTGGTACCGTTTGGGAAATAACTGATAACCTGACATTAACGGTCGACTATTTTGAAATTCAGTTAGATGATGTCGTTACAACTTTAACAGCTCAATCGTTAATTGAAGCATGTGCCTTTTATGAGATCTTTTGCGAGTATGTCATGCGTAATGAAATTGGAACCCTCAATGGACAAGGCGCGTATATTGAAGCACAGGCAATTAATTTTGCTGAATGGGATACCACAGGGGTTGATGTTGTTGTTAATTACGATTGGCAAAATGACTGGGGTAAATGGTCTACCAGCTTAAACATCACTAAAGTCAAAGACTTTGAAACCCGATTTAAGCGAGAATTTCAAAAAACGGAAAATATCAGTTTAGGTTTGTTACCAGAATATCGAGCAAACCTGATTGTTGATTGGCAAAGTGAAAGCTTGGGAGTGACCGCTCGCATTAATTACATTGATAAAATTAGTGGTGGTTTTTGTTTTCCATGCCAGCAAAGTCAGTTTATTGATTCGTGGCTTACAACTAACATTAATATGCGTTTCAACTACTCTGACTTTACGCGCATTCATTTAGGAGTGAATAACCTGACTAACGAAGCGCCACCCGACGACCCATCACAAAATAACTGGCCCTGGTTTCCTGTTTCTGCTGGCTATCATAGTTCGATTGGTCGGGAAATGTACTTTCAAATTGAATCTAATTTCTAGTCATTTGAAGTTTGGCAATTTTGCCTGATTACTGTTTAGCGCTAAATTCACTGAAGTATATTTGGCGCTAATCTCTTATAGCGCTGAATAGACGTTTCTTATTTTTTTACTGCTAAAAATTGATATATCCTGTCAAATTAAAGTTTTAAGTACTGAAATTGCGCTAATTTCAGATAAACGCCTAATTCAACAAATATTGGTAATAGAAAGTATCGGGGCACTTGCCTGACTCTGCTGGTTACTGTACAATTCGGCCGTCCCGATACGGCTGAATTAGTGATCGGCTGTATTATTTAGTTCTAATTTAAAGTATTTTCTCGGAGTAAATATATGTCACTAAGCGCAGAAGCGAAAGCACAAATTATTGCAGACTATGCTCGTGGTGAAGGCGATACAGGTTCACCTGAAGTTCAGGTTGCTTTATTAAGTCACCAAATTAATCACTTGCAAGGTCACTTTAAAGAGCACATCCATGATCATCATTCACGTCGTGGATTGTTAAGAATGGTAAGTCAGCGTCGTAAGTTGCTTGACTACCTGAAAGGCAAAGATCTTGAGCGTTACACCGATTTAATCGGTCGTTTAGGATTACGTCGATAGTCAATGATTTACAAAAAAGGGGCTTTCAGCCCCTTTTTTGCCTGCTTCCGCAAAACAAACAAAATAGACAAATTTTGCTAAAGCGTAGCAAAGCTGAAAATTAAGTCTATTATTGATACAGAATTTCAAACAAATATAAAAACGCCTAGGTTATTCAATTGAGATCAGATATTTGAGATTTCGTAAATTTGTACAAAATACCTTCTAAATTTCAAATTCATTCCCAGTGTAAGTCCTTAATTGAATAGTCTAGGCAAAGATTAACAAGTTAAAATTTAAAGGAAAAATTGTGAATCCTATTAAAAAGTCATTTCAATTTGGTAGTCATACCGTCACCTTAGAGACTGGAGAAATCGCCCGTCAAGCTTCTGGTAGCATCATTATTGATGTTGAGGGAACTACGATTATGGTTACTACCGTTGGTAAAAAAGAAGCCAAGCCTGGACAAGATTTTTTTCCATTGACCGTTAACTATCAAGAAAAAAGATATGCCGCTGGAAAAATACCGGGTGGATTTGTTAAACGCGAAACTCGACCTTCAGATGCCGAAACGCTGATCGCTCGACTGATTGATCGTCCCTTAAGACCGTTATTCCCTAAAAGCTTTAAAAATGAAGTACAAATTATCTGTACGGTTATTTCAATTAACCCGCAAATTGATCCTCAGGTTGTCGCACTATTAGGTGCATCGGCATCATTGGCGATTTCAGGTATTCCATTTAACGGTCCTGTAGGTGCTGCACGTGTTGGCTACAAAGATGGACAGTATATTTTAAATGCTAATGTAGACGAGATGGCGCAGTCATCGCTAGATCTGGTGGTCGCTGGAACTGAAAATGCTGTGCTGATGGTTGAGTCAGAAGCAAAAGAGCTACCTGAATCAGTCATGTTAGGCGCTGTTATGTATGGTTTTGCTGAAATGCAAGTGGCTATAAAGGCAATCAATGAATTTGCTGGTGAAGTAGCAAAAGAGCCTTGGGACTGGACAGCCCCCGCCGAAGACACTTCACTATTAGAGCAAGTTGCCGGTCAGGCAAAAGAAGCAATCACAGCTGCTTATGGCATTGCTGATAAAATCGAGCGACAAGATAAACTGGCTGAAATTCGTCAGGCTACAGTCGAAGCATTAGTTAGCGAGCAAGAAGGTTCACCTGCTGTAGAAGATGTTTTAGCGGCATTTTCTAAAACAGAAAAGTCAGTTGTACGTAATCGGGTTATTGCTGGCGAACCTCGAATTGATGGTCGTGAACATGATATGGTTCGTGCGCTTTATATTCGCACTGGCGTATTACCAAGAACGCATGGTTCGGCGCTATTTACACGAGGTGAAACTCAGGCGCTGGTAGTTGCAACATTGGGAACAGAGCGAGATTCGCAAATTGTTGACGGCTTGCTAGGCGAGCAAAAAGAAAGCTTCATGCTGCACTATAACTTCCCTCCCTATTGTGTGGGCGAGGTGGGCTTTTTAGGTGCGCCAAAACGTCGTGAAATTGGTCATGGTAAATTGGCTAAGCGTGGCGTACAAGCCGTTATTCCGAGCCAGAGTGAATTCCCTTATACGATTCGTGTTGTTTCAGAAATTACTGAATCAAATGGTTCAAGTTCAATGGCATCTGTTTGTGGTACTAGCTTGGCATTAATGGATGCGGGTGTTCCGGTCAAATCACCGGTTGCTGGTATCGCAATGGGATTAGTTAAAGAAGAAGATAAGTACGTTGTATTATCTGACATTTTAGGTGATGAAGATCATCTGGGCGATATGGACTTTAAAGTCGCTGGAACCGAAAATGGTATTACTGCTTTGCAAATGGATATCAAGATCGAAGGGATTAATCAGGAAATTATGGAAAAAGCATTACATCAGGCGAAAGGTGGTCGTTTGCACATTCTTAAAGTGATGAACGAAGCCATTGGCACTGCGCGTGAAGATATTTCTGAGTTTGCTCCACGTATTACCAGTATCAAAATTGATCCACAAAAAATTGGGGATGTTATTGGTAAAGGCGGTGCGACCATTCGAGCGTTGACTGAAGAGTCTGGTGCAACTATCGAAATTGAAGAAGACGGAACGGTTAAAATTGCTGCCGTTGAAAAGTCAGCTTCTGATTTCGCGGTGAAACGAATCAAAGAACTTACCGAAGAAATCGAAGAAGGTAAGATTTACAAAGGCGTGGTTTCTAAAATTGCAGATTTTGGTGCCTTCGTTGATTTTATGGGTAATAAAACAGGACTGGTACATATTTCACAAATTGCACATGAGCGAGTGAATAAAGTCACTGACTACTTATCTGTTGGTCAAGAACTTGAAGTAAAAGTCCTCGAAGTCGATCGTCAAGGGCGAATTCGTTTAAGTCGTAAAGCTGTTATCGAGCCACCAGCAGCAGAAGCGACAACCGAAAACTCAGATAATCAATCTGTTGATAATTAAAATGACAAACAGAACAGCCACTAATTCTTAAGTGGCTGTTTTTTTTATCCGCAATTTATATCACTAAGTTTGTGGTTTTTGATCTACTTCTTGCATAATCTGGTAACAGGGAATATAGGTGCTACCCGGTAATTTCATGCGTTTTTGTTGAACAAAAGCTTCCAGCAGTTTATCGAGTGGTCGCATAATCGTTGGATCACCATTTATTTGGTAAGGGCCATGTTGTTCAATTGCTCTGATACCGCTTTCTTTAACATTACCAGCAACAATACCAGAAAAGGCGCGTCTTAAATTGGCAGCTAATTGATGAATTTCCAGATCGGCTGATAAGTCCAGTGATGACATGTTTTCATGGGTTGGAATGAAAGGTTGTTGATAACTTAAATCAATATTAAGTTCCCAATTAAAATAATAGGCATCGTTTTGCCGACGACGATATTGTTTAACTCGCTCAACACTGTTAGCCATGACACGAGCTACTTGCTCAGGGTCATCAATGATGATTTTGTATTTTTGTTGTGCTTCAAAGCCCAATGTGTCATTAATAAATTCATTTAATTGCTGAAAGTAGGGTTCACTGGATTTGGGGCCTGTTAGCAGTAAAGGAAAAGGAATACTCTGGTTCTTGGGGTTTAATAAGATACCGAGTAAATACAATAATTCTTCGGCCGTTCCTGCGCCACCGGGAAAAATAATTATACCGTGAGCGACTCTGACAAACGCTTCAAGGCGTTTTTCAATATCGGGTAAAATAACCAGTTCATTAACTATTGGGTTAGGCGCTTCTGCTGCTATGATATCTGGCTCAGTTAAGCCGAGAAAGCGTGAGCTAGTGATATGTTGCTTAGCATGCGCAATTGCTGCGCCTTTCATTGGACCCTTCATCACGCCAGGTCCACAACCAGTACAAATATTCAGTCCTCTTAATCCCATTGAATGGCCGACTTCCTTAGAGTATTGATATTCCTCTTGAGATATTGAGTGCCCGCCCCAGCAAACGACCATATTGGGTGATTCGCCCGCGTGTAATACATCGGCGTTGCGTAATAACTGAAAAACATGATCGGTGATGCCTGGACTTGATTCCAGATCGTGTTTGCGGCGGCTACGCTCGGCTTCGGAATAGACAATATCGCGCATGGCACTAAACAGCATTTCTCGGCTAGAGGCGATCATTTCACCATCAACAAAGGCATTCGCCGGCGCATTATGCAATTCTAGCCTGATACCTCTATCCTGCTGAATAATTTCAATTTCGAAGTCAGGATAGGCTTCGAGAATGGCTTTGGCATTGTCACTTTTAGAGCCCGTATTTAAAATTGCCAAAGCGCAGCGTCTAAATAATGGGTAGAGTCCGTTTTCCCCAATTTGTTTGAGTTTTTCTACTTCAATTCTCGATAAAACTTCGAGACTACCCTTTGGTGAAACTGATGCATTGATTGTTCTATTTGCTTCCATATTTACTCTCTGCCTGTTGCTCAAAGTTAGCGCAAAACACATAGGTGCCAATGTATTTTGGTAGCGTTCATAAGATTAAGTATAGAGTATCCGCTATTGATGAATAACTGGCAGGCCTTTTTAGGGACATGCACTTGTTTGAAAAAGTTATTATTAGCGGCACTTTTGCATCATCATGACGCAATCTATTTGAAATTAAAAGACTGCGCTATAACAAAAAGTTCGTAGTTATGCTAAACAGATGTTCTCGATTAAATTTATGTATTGTGATGGTAACAGTATGATTTAAAAATGGTTTTATGATAAAGGGAAGTGTGAATTTTGACGCTGAATATTTTGTGGTTTTAAAAATAGACCCGACTCGAAAAAAATGTTTGTAATTTGCTGCTGCTCTGTGTTACTTATATACGCCATACAAACTTGAGCCAAATAACAACAGCTACATCGTAATGCTTAATCTGAAACAAATCGTTATCATTATTATCGTCCTCGTCGTGGTGATTATTATCACTCCACGGGGGAGAGCTATTGTCTGATTAAACTCAAACACTAGATTAAAAAACCCCCGCTTCGAAAGAACCGGGGGTTTTTGCTTATAAGGCTTTTAATTTTTTATAAAAAAACCACACAAGAGAGTAGACCGATGAAAAAGATTATTATTTGTTCAAACATTATTATTCGTCCCATTATTAATATTATTTGCGCTATCAATCTGTTTGTGTCGGTCAAGGTGGGGAATAGGCTCTTATGAATGGCTCAGATCTCACGCTTGATGTATTAAAACGCCATGGAGTCGACTGTGTGTTTGGCTATCCCGGCGGAGCAATAATGCCAATGTATGATGCACTGTATAACCACCCATTAAAACACTACCTTTGCCGTCAGGAGCAAGGTGCTGCGTTTGCTGCACTCGGATATGCCAAGTCGACGGGGAAACTTGGAGTGTGTATAGCGACATCTGGGCCTGGGGTAACCAATCTGGTTACAGGGCTAGCTGACGCTACGGCTGATTCAGTGCCTGTATTGGCGATTACGGGCCAGGTTGCAACACCATTGATGGGAACCGATGCCTTTCAGGAAATTGACGTTCTGGGGCTTTCGTTGGCGGTTACCAAGCATGCATTTCAGGTTACGGATGTCAACGAGCTGGAAAGTACCTTAAATAAAGCGATCGATATTGCTTTGAGCGGCCGACCTGGTGCGGTTCTGGTTGATATACCCAAAGATATTCAGTTGGCAGAGATCCACTCTAAGCCCTTATTAACTGAACTGGAAACTGTGGCGGATGTAAATGAGCTATCAATTGCCAGAGCTCAAAAATTATTGCAAGACTCGCAAAAGCCCGTTTTGTATGTTGGTGGTGGGGTAACACTGGCTGATGCTGTTGGTGAGATACGCGAATTTGTTAAACAAACCCAGATGCCCAGTGTGTCTACTCTTAAAGGGCTGGGGTCTTTAGATATTAATGATGATGCGTATCTTGGCATGATAGGGATGCATGGTACAAAAGCCGCTAATCTGGCCGTACAACAATGTGATTTGTTAGTTGCCGTTGGCGCAAGATTTGATGACAGGGTGACCGGAAAACTTGCTGAATTTGCGCCGAATGCTCAAGTAATACATTTAGATATTGACGCAGCGGAAGTGAATAAACTGCGCTTGGCAAATGTTGCTTTGAAAGGAAACTTTAAAACTTGTTTACCAAAATTATCTGCTCCTTTGTCGATAGAAAATTGGCGAAATGAATGTAAAAGCCTGATTGAAAAATATGGATTTAAATATATCCAAAATGCGCAAAGTCCGATTGAACAAATCGATGCGCCATCAATGCTCAATGAATTAAGTGAGTTGTTACCTGAAAGTTCTGTGGTAACAACCGATGTGGGCCAACACCAGATGTGGGTGGCCCAACATATGAAATTTAAAAATCCAAAAAATCTGTTAACCAGTGGGGCGCTGGGAACAATGGGATTTGGTTTGCCAACGGCTATTGGCGCACAAGTTGCTAGAGCCGCTGACTGTGTAGTTGCCGTTACTGGCGACGGCTCTTTTATGATGAATATTCAAGAATTAGGAACAATAAAAAGATTTTGTTTGCCGGTAAAAATTTTGCTGATAGACAATTCTAAACTTGGCATGGTAAGACAGTGGCAGTCTCTATTTTTTGATAAGCGTTTTAGTGAAACAGACTTATCTGATAATCCTGACTTTGTAAAACTGGCAAATGCTTTTGATATTCAAGCGGAAACAATTACCCAATCAAAAGAGGTAACGGCAGGACTTAAACGAATGCTTGAATCAAGTGGTGCTTACTTATTACATGTGAAAATCGATGAGGACCAATACGTGTGGCCATTGGTGCCGCCAAATACAGCAAATCAAATGATGCTAGAGGGGTGAGAGTAAAATGAATCAACACGTAATCAGGATAAAAGCTTATAATGAGGCGACAACTTTGGAGCAGCTTTTGCGAGTTGTAAGATATCGTGGTTTTAAAGTTGATCGTATTTCGATGAATGTAGAACCCAAAGAGCAGACTGTTGATATTTTAGTCTGCGTTAAAAGCAAAAGACCAATTAGTCTTTTAGAAAATCAATTAATGAAGCTGGTCGATATTACCAATGTTTGCATTGAGGAGTCATCGGCCATTCAAGCACAAATGTAAATCTACTATTTTTTAATTTAAGAGGAAAATAAAAGTGGCAACTAACAATCCTGAATTTATTTGGTTTAACGGTGAACTCAAACCTTGGCAAGAAGCACAAGTGCATGTTTTAACTCACGCAATACATTATGGTTCTTCAGTCTTTGAAGGGATCCGTGTCTATGATACGCCAAATGGGCCACAGGTTTTCCGCTTAAAAGAACATGTACAACGACTGTTTGACTCAGCAAAGATTTATCGAATGGAAGTGCCTTTCGATTTTCAGACTATTTCTGATGCTTGTAAACAAGCCGTAGCGGCTAATGGTTTAGCAAGTGCCTACCTTAGACCGATTGCATTTTATGGCAATGTTGGTTTAGGGCTGACTCCTCCACGCGTGCCGGTTGATGTTGCGATTGCGGCATTTCAGTGGGGAGCTTACTTGGGAGAAGAAGGTTTGGAAAACGGCGTGGATGTTTGCGTGACTTCATGGAATCGTTTAGCACCTAATACTATGCCAACTGGTGCCAAAGCGGGCGGTAATTATCTATCTTCGCAATTAATTTCAATGGAAGCGAAGCGTCACGGCTATCACGAAGGTATTGCAATGGATATCAACGGCATGATCAGTGAAGGGGCTGGCGAAAATTTATTTATCATTCGTGATAATGTGATTTTTACTCCACCATTATCTGGTTGTATTTTGCCGGGTATTACAAGAAACACAGCAATTACTTTAGCAAAGAAATTCGGTTATGAAGTTCGTGAAGAGTTGATAGCCAGAGAGTCACTGTATCTGGCTGATGAAATTTTCATGACAGGGACTGCGGCAGAAATTGTTCCAGTAAGAAGTGTGGATCAAATTGCTGTTGGCAGTGGTAAAAAAGGTGAGATAACCGACAAAATGCAAAAAGCGTTCTTTGGCTTATTTGACGGATCAACCACTGATGAATGGGGTTGGTTGGAGCCAGTAAACTCATAAACTAATTGATTAATAAGGGGATAGAAATGCCTAAGTTAAGGTCTGCAACAAGTACTCAAGGACGACGCATGGCAGGTGCTCGCGCATTATGGCGAGCGACTGGTATGAAAGAATCGGATTTTGGTAAACCGATTGTCGCAGTTGTTAACTCATATACACAATTTGTACCGGGGCATGTTCATTTAGCTCCAATTGGAGAATTGGTAGCAAATCAAATTCAAGAGGCAGGTGGTGTTGCCCGCGAATTTAACACGATTGCCATCGATGATGGGATCGCAATGGGACACGATGGCATGCTTTACAGCTTGCCATCTCGTGATTTGATTGCTGACTCTGTTGAGTATATGGTTAATGCACATTGTGCTGATGCCATGGTTTGTATTTCTAACTGTGACAAAATCACTCCCGGAATGTTAATGGCCGCGCTTCGGCTAAACATTCCTGCTATTTTTGTTTCGGGTGGCCCGATGGAAGCCGGAAAAACCGCTCTCAGTAATCAAATGATCAAACTCGATTTGGTTGATGCGATGGTGCATGCGGTCAGCGATGAAACTTCAGATGAAGAAATGGAACAAGTTGAAAAGTCAGCCTGTCCAACCTGTGGTTCTTGCTCTGGAATGTTTACCGCTAACTCAATGAACTGTCTTGCTGAAGTTTTAGGATTGGCGTTGCCGGGTAATGGCAGTGTTTTGGCAACTCACTCTGATCGAAAAACCCTATTTGAAACGGCTGGTAAGCGTATTGTTGACTTATGTACACGCTATTACAAACAAGATGATGAGTCTGTTTTACCACGTTCCATTGCGACTAAAGATGCCTTTGAAAATGCGATGGTGCTTGATATCGCTTTTGGTGGTTCAACAAATACAGTATTACATTTGCTAGCGGCAGCTCAAGAAGCAAAAGTTGATTTTGATATGACCGATATCGACCGGCTTTCCCGCATTGTGCCACATCTTTGTAAAGTCGCACCTTCGGGTAATAAGTATCACATGGAAGATGTTCATCGTGCCGGTGGCGTAATGGGAATTTTAGGCGAACTGGAACGCGGCAATTTATTAAAAACTGACTGTTTGCATGTTGCCGAAGGCACACTAAAAGAAACGATTGCCAAGTGGGATGTAAAAACCACAGATGATCAGGCGGTTAAAGATTTTTATCGCGCGGGACCTGCGGGTATTCGTACAACCAAGGCAATGAGTCAAAGTTGTCGCTACGATACGCTAGATGATGATCGTGAAAAAGGTTGTATACGTACGGTTGAAAAAGCTTATCGAAAAGATGGCGGTTTAGCAGTATTGAAAGGTAATCTGGCGGAAAATGGTTGTATTGTTAAAACCGCTGGTGTTGATGATTCCTGTTTAACCTTTGAAGGACCAGCCAGGGTATTTGAAAGTCAAGACTCGGCGGTGCAAGCGATTATTGGTGATCAAATTAATCCCGGTGATGTAGTAGTTATCCGTTATGAAGGTCCACGAGGTGGTCCAGGTATGCAGGAGATGCTGTATCCAACCAGTTACTTAAAAGGTAAAGGGCTTGGCGAGAAATGCGCATTGATTACCGATGGACGTTTCTCTGGTGGTACTTCAGGATTATCAATTGGTCACGTTTCTCCCGAAGCGGCAAGCAAAGGTGTGATTGGCCTGGTTGAAGAAGGCGATATTATATCAATTGATATTCCAACTCGTGATATTACACTAAGAGTTTCTGATGAAGTTTTAGCTGAGCGTAGAGAAGCGCGTGAAAAAATTGGCTGGAAGCCTGCACAACCGAGAGTACGTAAAGTCTCGGCCGCACTAAAAGCTTATGCTTTATTAGCGACCAGTGCTGATCTTGGTGCCGTACGTGATTTAAGTAAACTCGATGGGGAGTAAGTGAAATGCAACCAGTCTCTGCAGCACAACTTGATACTGGAATGGACTACCTGCGCCGGATTTTATTAGCACCGGTGTATGATGTCGCCAAAGAAACTGATTTAACATTTCTGTCGCGACTGTCAAAGGAACATGAAAATCAAATTTACCTGAAGCGTGAAGATCAGCAGCCAGTGCACTCATTTAAATTACGAGGGGCCTATACTAAACTGGCAGCGCTTAGCAAAGAGAAGCGCGCGTTAGGTGTTGTTGCTGCATCGGCTGGTAACCATGCACAAGGTGTTGCTTTGTCTGCCCAAAAACTGGGTATCAAAGCAACCATTGTTATGCCGATTACTACCCCAGAAATTAAGGCGCACAGTGTGCGCCGCTTAGGTGCCGAAGTAAAATTAATCGGCACCAGCTTCAATGAAGCAAACAATGCAGCAATTGAATTGGCCAATCAAACAGGCAGTGTTTTTATTCCGCCGTTCGACGATAAAGATATTATTGCCGGGCAAGGCACTGTCGGAAAAGAGATTTTACAACAGGCTCCTGATAGCGATGTTGTTTTTGTTCCCGTTGGTGGCGGCGGTTTGTTGGCAGGTGTTGCTGTGTATTTAAAACAGTTAAAACCCAGCATTAAAATTATTGGTGTTGAAGCAGAAGACTCGGCGTGTTTGACTGCAGCATTAGCCGAACGTAAACCTGTATCATTACAAAGTGTTGGTTTATTTGCTGACGGCGTCGCAGTAAAGCGAATTGGTGATGAAAGTTTTCCGGTAATCAATGCATTTTGTGATCAGGTTATTACTGTCACCAATGATGAAATCTGTGGTGCAATTAAAGAAATTTTTGAGCATACAAGAGTGATTGCTGAACCTGCGGGAGCACTATCGTTAGCTGGACTGATACGTTACACACAAACCAGTCAAGGCAATGAAAAATTAGTGGCTATTTTAAGTGGCGCCAATATGAATTTTCATACCTTGCGCTATGTTTCCGAACGCTGCGAGCTGGCAGAAAAAAAAGAAGCGGTGCTCTCGGTTTCTATCCCAGAAATTAAAGGGAGCTTCAAACGTTTTTGTCAAATTATCGGTGGTCGGGTTATTACCGAATTCAACTATCGATTCAGCGATAAACAGCGAGCTAATATATTTGTTGGTATTAAGCTAACTGAAGGCGATGAAGAGCTGCAAACGTTGATCAATACGCTGCGTGAACACTACGAAGTGGAAGACTATACCGATAATGAACTGGCTAAACTGCATATTCGCTATATGGTTGGGGGCCAAAGTCCAGTAAAACTCAATGAGCGTGTATTTCAATTTGAATTTCCTGAGTATCCTGGTGCTTTAGAATTATTTTTAGAAACGCTTGGTGAAGACTGGAATATTACGTTGTTTCATTATCGTAACCATGGCTCCGCAATTGGTCAGGTTTTAGCAGGGTTTGATGTACCTGAGAGTGAGCAGTTAAGTTTTTTTCGTCATCTTAAAGCGCTTAATTATAGCTTTAAAGAGGAAACTAATAACGGTGCATTCAAACAGTTTTTACAATAGTCTAAAAGTATTAAACTGCCATACCAGTTTGCCGGGTTGAGTAAGCTGGTACTTTTCGCAATAAATTAAAATTTCAGTTGTTATTAAAATAACGTGTACATATAGGGAAATTACAAAAACTAATCCACTCTTCTATTCTATTATACGAATTTATCAGAAAGACTGATGATTGTTATAAATAAATAAAATAGTTTATCATGCATATTCAACTTAGTGTCTGCCGACGAATGCAGTGTTAGCTGTATGGATTTAACAGTTTAGAAAAACAACGTAAACAGATTAATAAAGAGGATTGATATATGACTTGCTTATTAACTGGTATGAAAAAAAATTTCCATATTAATTGTGTTATCGCTTTTTAAAATTGCAACTTGTTTTTTAGTTAAATCAACGGTAGACCATCATAGCTAAACTGCAAAGTATCGCGTTAATAAGGAGTAGATTTTATCAATGTGGATTTTTGATGGGGTAATCACCTCTACATGCAATAACTGTGGAAATAAACAAAATACTCACGCTTCAGATTTTAGTATTGATAACTGTGGTGGGGATTATAAGGAAAATGGAATGGGCGTTCAAAATAATTATCAGCTTCTATTTGAGTTTGATTGCCCCAAGTGTCATAGTGATATTACTTTAGACTTTTATGCTACAGAATACCCAGTAAATGTTTTGAGTAACGTTGTTAATCACTCAAACGGTGCATCTTGTTTAAACCAGCCTTATATAACTTATCTTGATGATGAGGTTATCTATACTTTCCCAGAACCAGAATTAATCATTCCTGAAAACCGTATTATTACTGATATTAATTTCATTCGCGCAAATATCCCAGATTTAATCCGTTTTTTAGCGCAAAACCCACAGCAGATATACTTGTTAACGCCAAGAGAATTTGAAGAAATTATTGCCGAAATATTTAGAGCAAAAGGGTTTGAGGTAACATTAACGGCGCAAACAAGGGATGGGGGAAAAGATATCATTGCAATACAAAGAAGTGAGCTGGGAATTGATACCAAGTATTTTATCGAATGTAAAAAGTATGCTTCTGATAATAAAGTTGGTGTTGAAATTGTCAGAGCTTTGCATGGCATTAAGAACACCTTGAATGCACCCAATAAGGTAATACTTGCTACAACATCAAGCTTCACTAGTGGCGCATTAGATTTTGTACAGAATCATACGCCAAGTACATGGGATATAACACTCAAAGATTACAGCGATATACTACAATGGATGAAAACATATTAAATATAAAAATTAATAATTATCGTTGTTAGCGTGGTTTCTAGTAAGTGCTGATTCTTAGCAAAATACTGCGTAAAAAAATTAACGGAATACCTATGATGGAAAATTTTCTAGAAATTGAATACATTAATGATAACCCGTCAAAAATTAGAGTAAAAGCATCTAATGGTTATTATGCTGGGTTTTGTGAAACCTATATTAATCGCAATTGGTTCAGAACATTTAGTGAAAAGCTAAAGCGCTTTCCTCACGAAGTGAGTGAAGTTGTCTTTGAGTCTGAGCCTGGATTAGGTGAAAAAGCAACGTGTTATATTAAAGTGTATTTAAAAGATAAGTTGGGCCATGTTAATTTATGCGTCGCATTGAAATACGGAGTACATTCATATGAAGCAATTGGTGAGTCAAAGTTCATAATAGATTGTGAGCTTTCTCAACTCGATTCTTTTTCAAAATCTTTAGATAAAGCACTGAACTCTGATCATTGTTTTGTTAAATTAATTGGGTCGGAATATATTTAATGGCTTATTTTAAGCATTATTAAGGGAGCAAAATTAACACGTGGTTCAATAACAAGTTGAATCGAACGAATACTTATGTTTTAGCGTAAAGAGCATGTAAAATTAGTCGAGTAATATACTTTCTCATGACTATTGAACCACAACGCATATCGTAACAAAGGAGAGAAATTTGATGGGTGCTGTCGTAATTGTAAATATTGAGGCCAAGCTCGGCAAATCTACTGAAGCGCTTGAAGTAATAAAAAAGAGTCAACAGCTTTGTCTTTCAACCGATGGCTGTGCCGATTTTAAAATATTGCAAAGTCAGGAAGATAAGCATAAGTTTTCGTTTGTTGAACGTTGGGTTTCAGCCGAAACTCACAAAGCATTTGTTGAACAATTGATGAGTGACGAAGCATTTGTTGCGAGTATGGACGTCTTTACATCGGGTCCTGAAATTGCCTATTTTGATGAAGTGTAAGTGATTGGTGAGAGAATGCATCACATTAACTGTAGTTGTCATTGTATCAATTTTTAGCGGTATAAATTTAAATCTTAAATTGTGAGACCAATTTATCAAGTTCAGTAAATTGATTTTTTAATTGTTCGCACTCTTGAGTAATTCGATTCAAATTTACCGCTCCCTTTTCGGTTAATCCGGTTAAGGTAATAATATCTTTGTTAATATTATCAATCACATGATTTTGCTCTTCAGTCGCGGCTGCGACTGATTGGTTTTCACCATCAATTTTTGTTGAAGCTTGCATGATTTCATCCATTTTGCTGCCAGCATCTTCAGCCGTACTGACACATACATCGCTTTGAGAAGCACTTTCAATCATTGATTGGCCTACTGAATAAACGCCTTGCTGTAATCCTTGAATCATTTCATTAATTTCGCTGGTAGAGTCACTGGTACGATGGGCTAATTGGCGTACTTCATCAGCGACAACTGCAAAACCTCGGCCTTGTTCGCCTGCTCTAGCGGCTTCAATGGCTGCATTTAACGAAAGTAAATTAGTCTGCTCACTAACACTTTTAATCACACTTAAAATATCACCAATATTTTCGGTACTATTATTTAGCTCCTTAATTCGTTCACCAGAGTGTTCGACATTCTTTGCAAGCTGCTGCACATTATTAATGTTAGAGCCTAAAACCTGGCGGCTGTGCACTGACAATTGATGAATGTCAGAAGCCAGCGAAGAGGCTCGTTGCGCATTGGCTGAAATTTCATTCGAGGCCGTATTTAATTGGTGAATTGCTTGATTGACATTACTGGTTAATGAATTTTGTTGGATGAAAAGGCTTTTGGTTAATTCGGTAACTTCACCAACTTGCTGGATATTTTTTTTAAGCATTTCAGCTGCCGTATTGACATCTTGCATTGATTGATGAATTTTTTTTATAAAGTGATTGAAATGCTCAGACAACTCACCAATTTCATCTTGATTTTGATACTTGAGTCGCTGTGTTAAATCGCCTTCGCCGTGCGAAATATCTTTGATTGCGCTGCTCAAGTGGCGAATTGGCCGCATTAAAAAATTGAGTAAAAGACTCATTAACAAAACTGTCATTACAATACTAATAAAACCATACATCGCTGATTGAAGTTTTAACGCTTGCGTTGCGGCATAGGCTTTATCTTTCTCCAATACAACACCCAAATACCATTTGACTGCTGTTAAGTTCTTAATATGGTAAAACGCAGCCAGTCTTGGTGCACCATCTTGCTGGTAAGTGGTTAACTGACTTTTAAGTGGTACAGCTTGTTTAAAGATGTCTTTGACATTTTTGCCGACCCAGGTTTTGTTGGGATGACTTAAAATACTGCCATCTTCAGATACTAAAAATGCATAGCCGAGGTCTAGATAGTTAACTCGATTGATAATGTCGATCAATTCTGATAGATGAATATCGAGTCCGGCGGCACCAACCATGTTGTTATTTTGATAAATCGGCGTTGCGATTGAAATAACGTATTGGTTAGTGCTGGCATCTAAATAAGGCGGAGTAAACGCATTTTTGCCATTTTGACGGGCTAATTGATACCAGGGGCGGGTTCGAGGATCATAATCGGAAGGTAGTTCGACTGACTCATCATCAACAATAAAGCGCTTATCTTCGGTGCCGATAAAAGTATTTTTCAAATCTCCTGTGCGTAAACCTTGCTTGAGCACTTTTCTTAAAGCTTCTTTCGACATGTCATCGCTAGCGGCAATAGCCATTGAGTTTGTAATATTAGCTTTGGCATTTAACCAGTCGGCTATATTCTCTGATATGGTGGTAGACAGTTGATTGATTGCCGTGGTTAAACTTTGCTGGGTTTGCTCTTTTAACAAAAAATAACTATTTAGTGCCGAAGCGCTCAGAGCTAAAACCAGTAATAATGAAGAAAGAATGATTAATTTATGACTAAATTGTAATTTGCTCATTGTTATCTTTATGCTTGTAAAATCAAATCTGATTGACCAGTGAGGCGAATCAAAGAAATTAAATCGAGTCTAATAACTGTAGCAGAATCATCCGCATTTAACCTTGTTGACTGAAAATCATCCTGGTGTTTTAAGAATTTTCAGATAAGTTTATTGGTCTCATAATAACCAAGGTTTTTGTGACGCTACGTAAGTTTGGGTTTTTAGGGTTGTAAACTACGGGAAAATTGGCATTAATCTCACTCTGTATGAATGGCCAAAAGCGCAGCCAGGAGAAATACTCATAAGGCAATTTTCAATAATTCGTTAGGAAATAATCGACAGCGTAATCATGGCAATAAAAAGTACTATCAGATTTCAGGCTTTTACTTTAGGTATTTAGCGAAAGTGGTTAGAATTGGCGCAAATTAAAAGAATTATCGGTCTGTGAATGAGGTTTTACGCTATGAAAAGCCTCGCCGCAGTGCATTATGCACATATTTGATATTGGATATTCGGTAATGGTACAGGATATTGATGTGGCCTTTTTTCATTAAAAAGAGCTTTTAATAAACTGTCATTAGAGAACTGTAATTAGAGATAGAGTATAAAGAATGCAGCAAGAATATAATCCCGCCGAGATAGAGGCTCAGGTTCAGCAATTTTGGGACGAAAATAAGGTTTTTAAAGCAGTTAAGGATGTCAATAAAGAAAAGTTTTATTGCCTCTCAATGCTGCCTTATCCAAGTGGGCGCTTGCATATGGGACATGTTCGCAACTATACCATCGGCGATGTTATTTCACGATATCAACGCATGCTCGGAAAAAATGTATTGCAGCCGATGGGGTGGGATGCATTTGGTCTGCCGGCAGAAAATGCAGCAATAAAAAATAAGGCTCAGCCCAGTGTTTGGACCAAAGAAAATATCGCTTACATGAAAAAGCAGTTAAAAAGTCTAGGGTTCGCGTATGACTGGGATCGTGAAGTCACAACCTGTGACCCCGAATATTATCGTTGGGAACAATGGTTTTTTACCCAATTGATAGACAAAAAACTGGCGTATAAAAAGACATCTGCGGTGAACTGGTGCCCTAATGACGAAACGGTTCTGGCAAATGAGCAGGTACATGATGGCCGCTGTTGGCGCTGTGACACGATTGTTGAGAAAAAAGAAATTGATCAATGGTTTATTCGAATCACCGAATATGCTGAAGAACTGTTAAACAGTATCGATCAACTTGAAGGCTGGCCTGATAGCGTAAAAACCCAACAGCGTAACTGGATTGGTCGCTCTGAAGGTGTCGAAATGGAATTTAAACTGGCAGATAGTGATACAAGCGTTTCGATTTATACAACCCGTCCTGATACCTTGATGGGCGTGACTTATGTGGCAGTTGCCGCACAGCACCCAATTGCTTTGGCTGCGGCTAATCAAAATCCAGCTTTGGCTGAATTTATTGCCGAGTGTAACCAGTCAACAACCGCCGAAGCTGATATTGCGACAATGGAAAAGCGTGGTATGGCGACCGGGTTAAAAGCCATTCATCCGGTGACCGATGAACCCGTTGATATTTGGGTTGCCAATTTTGTGTTGATGGATTACGGTTCGGGTGCCGTCATGGCGGTTCCTGGCCACGATCAGCGCGATTGGGAGTTTGCGCATAAGTACGGTATTGAGATTAGGCAGGTTATTGAGCCGTTAGCCGACTCTGATTTGAGCTGTGATTTAACACTGTCGGCATTTACCGAAAAAGGCCAGTTGGTTAATTCGGGACAATTTGATGGATTAACTTCGCAGCAGGCACTTGCTGAAATTGCGAATTGGCTTGAAGCGCAGGGTAAAGGTCGTAAAAAGGTAAACTACCGAATCCGTGATTGGGGCGTTTCGCGTCAGCGGTTCTGGGGAGCGCCTATTCCAATGATTCGACTAGAAAATGGTGACCTGGTTACTGCTAAAGAGTTTCCGGTGGAATTACCAACCCATATTCCAATGCAAGGTGCCAGCTCGCCACTAGTTGATAATCCTGATTTTCAGGATGTTGTTGTCGATGGTATTCCAGGTAAACGAGAAACCGATACCTTTGACACTTTTATGGAATCCAGTTGGTACTATGCCCGATATACTTGCCCTGATAGTCATGATGCAATGCTCGACAGTGATGAGGCCAATTATTGGTTACCTGTAGATCAGTATATTGGTGGTATTGAACATGCCACTATGCACCTGCTGTATTTTCGTTTTTTCCACAAATTGATGCGTGATGCCGGATTGGTAAATTCGGATGAACCCGCAACCCGCTTATTGACTCAAGGAATGGTGTTATCGGATACCTTTTTAACTTTAGATGAGAAAGGCACTAAGGTTTATCACAGTGGCGATGAAATTGAAGTTACCAAAGATGATAAAGGTAAAGTGATTAGTGGCAAACTACGCGATACCGGAGAAAATGTGATTCTCGCCGGTATGGAGAAAATGTCCAAGTCAAAAAATAATGGGGTCGACCCGCAGGCGTTGATTGATGAGTATGGTGCGGATACCGCCAGACTTTATACCATGTTTGCTTCTCCGCCTGAGCAATCTTTGGAGTGGCGTGAAGATGGTGTCCAAGGGGCGCACAAGTTTTTAAAGCGATTGTGGAAACTTTATTTAGAAAATGCACTATATGTTGGTGAGGTGGTTAATCTGGCTGACTTGAATGCTGAGCAAAAAGCGCTCTACGGTAAAACTCACGAAACGATTGCCAAGGTAACTGATGACTATTCTCGACGATATTCATTTAACACCGCTATAGCTGCCATCATGGAGTTAACAAATGCCATAGCCAAATTCACGGTTAATAATGAGCAAGATAAAAAGGTGATTAAGTTTGCCCTTGATCAGGCAATTATCTTATTGTCGCCCGTTACGCCGCATATGGCTCAGGCGTTATGGCAAGCGAGTGGCCAGCAGTCTTTGATTGTTGATGTCACTTGGCCACAAGTTGATGAGGCTGCACTGGTAAAAGATGAAATCCTGGTGATTTTACAGGTAAATGGTAAATTACGAGGCAAAGTCACTGTACCTGCCAGCGCATCTAAAGAAGAAATTGAAGCTTTGGCCATGCAAGATGAAAATGTGATCAAGCATATCGAGGACAAGACGATTCGCAAGGTGGTCGTTGTACCGGGCAAATTGATCAACATTGTTGCTAACTAGTTTGGTGCAGGCTGATTTTACTAACCATAAACACTGATAGCTATTTTGCGTAAATTTAAATGAAACTGATATTTCGTTATTTAATTATTGTGGCCATGTTACAGTTGTTGCTGGCCTGTGGATTTCAATTACGTGGTGTGGCTTCACAATCACAGGTGATGGCGGTAGCGCAATCGCCTGTGCAAATAGAGTTGCTCAGTGAGTCGCCTTATGGTGAGTTTGAAAAAGTAGTCAGACAATCATTAAGTAAAGCTGGTTTTATCATTCAGTCTGCCGAGACCGCATCATCAGCGACCAGTATTCAACTAGAACTAGCGCAGATAAAAATGACAGAACAAGGGGGTATTCGTGATAGTTTTGGCCGTGCTAGCGAGATGATACTGCGTGCTCAGCTTGATTATCGATTATTGCACGAGACTGATCTTGAGCCTCAGCAAAACCTTTCTGCCGAGCAACAGCAGTTAGTGGATGCACAGCAAATCGTTCGCCAATTATCGGCTAGCGAAAGTTACTACCAAGACTATCGTAACCCTATTAATCAGCGAAATCAGCGTTTGGAAACGGAAAAAATTATTCATCAAAAGCTGGCTCGACGCTTATTAGACCAGCTGTATCAATTCATTCAGCAGGTTGATAGCAATCATTTATGAGCAGCTCTCCTGTAATGTCACCTGTTAATATTGTGATTACCGACGAGCCTCTATTAATGATGGAGGCGTGCGATAAAATAATTGCGCAGGCGCGCACTCAAGGGATGAACGAACGCAAAGTTGTTGAAGCGAGTGAAGGCAAATTTAACTGGTCTGAATTATCGGCCGAAAGTGGCAGCTTAAGCTTGTTTGCTGAAATCGTTCTTACTGATATCCGTTTTACTAAAGCCCCACTAAAAGAAGCGCAGACTGCATTGGTTGATTTGGTTAACAATGCAAATGAAGAGAACCGTTATTTGATTCGGCTGCCCAAGCTTGATAAGCGACAAAAGGCAACTAAATGGTACAAAGCTATTTCTGCCAATGCTAAAGTGCAAGAGCTATGGCCACCTAAAGCTCATGAGTTTATTAATTGGCTGCATCAGCGTGCTTTAACGGCAAAACTGCAAATATTGCCAAAAGCGATTGAGCGACTTGCTGAGCAAACTGAAGGCAATCTATTGGCTGCCCGGCAATGCCTCGATAAACTTAAATTGCTTTATCCGCAACAGGCCATCGATATTGAGCAAGTTGAATCTATTTCTTCTGATAATGCACGCTATTCCGTTTTTCTTTGTCTCGATGAAGCGCTTGCCGGACATGGAAAGCGTGCAGTAAAAATGTTGCATAAATTTCAACAGGAAAATATACCACCCATTTCTATTTTGGTTAATCTTACGCGTGAAATTCAAACTTGTCATAGTGTCGCCATTGCCGGGCTGCAAGGGGTTTCTCCAACACAAGCATTAGCTAAAAGCTTTTTGTGGGAGAGTAAAAAACAATTGTTAGTGGGGGCGGTAAAGCGCTTACCGCCATCGGTTTGGCAAAAGCTGGTAATTCGCTGTGCGTTTCTTGATCGTATGGTCAAAGGCCAGGAAGCCGGTGATATCTGGCTCGAAATTGAACTGTGTTTGTGGATGCTTGCTGGCACACGAATCTGGGGGCGCAAAGTTTCGTCATGAAAACGGCTTTTAATTGGCTTAAACAAGGCTAGTGCTAATGGAATTTGAGCTGATATTTGGTGGGACTTTCGATCCCGTCCACCGAGGGCATTTGGCCGTCATCCAAGCATTGCACCAATCTGCACCGAATATGCCGGTTAGATTGCTTCCATGTGCGATGCCGCCACTTAAAAAATCGCCGAGTACAACTTTTACTCAGCGCTGTGAAATGCTGTCACTCGCAACCGCTGAATATTCTTCTATAATAATAGATAAAAGAGAAGAACTTAGAGAAAGACCATCTTACACTATCGAAACCCTCAACAATCTACAACAGGAATTACCAGAAAAAAATTTCATTCTGGTAATCGGCATGGATAATCTGCAAATTTTTAAGCAGTGGCATCAATGGCAAACATTGCACTTACTGTGTCATTTGATTGTGGTTAATCGGGATGTTCAAAATCAATTAACGACAAACTTGTCCTGCGAACTGCAATCGAACGATGAAGACATGTTAAAATCTCAATGCCAGAATTTAGGTTTTACGCCTGTTGATCAAATTGAACAACTAGTTGAGTCTTCAACAGGGCGCAGTTTTCTGTTAAAAATCCCGAACATGCCGCAATCTTCCACTGAAATACGGCAAATGATCAGGAATAGGCAAGCATTAGATGTCATGCTTCCCGAGAGTATTATAAAATATATCCATTTAAACCATTTATACGAGAGTGAATAAACTGAATGCAAGGTAAAGAGCTGAAGGATTTTGTTGTCGCCCAACTAGAAGAAATTAAAGCCCAGGAAATTAAAGTTATCGAAATCAGCCAGAAATCTACAATAGCAGATTTTATGGTGATTTGCAGTGGTACTTCGACCCGCCATGTAAAATCAATTGCTGTGATGTTAATTAAAGAGATTAAAGCCAAAAATCTGCCGATTATTGGAGTTGAAGGAGAAGATGTGGCTGAATGGGTATTGGTTGATATTGGTGATGTTATTGTACATATCATGCTGCCAAAAACTCGTGATTATTATCAATTGGAAAAACTATGGGAATAGAGTCGATAAAATCCTATTGACTCAATCGCATTGAATAACGGCACAACTGAAGACTTTTGATATTTGTGCTCTGCTGATAGGCGCGTATTATCAGCAGGATAATATTGCTAATAAGAATATTGCTAATAAGTCGATATTAGTTGGTTATAATTGCGGCTATTACTTAACTGAATATATGCAAGATAACAATAGACAGCGAATTCGAGAGTTACCTGCCTTGTTCAATTATCAATCTTTTAATCTACTATGAAAATCAAGTTGATTGCCGTTGGAAGTAAGATGCCCGATTGGGTGACTCAGGGGTTTAACCAGTACACTCAGCGTATGCCACGAGACTGTGCTGTGGAACTTATCGAGATTCCGTTGGCCAAAAGAAGCAAGAATCAACTGGCCGAACAGTGGAAAGATAAGGAAGGTCAGCAAATTCTCAAAGCAATCGATGCGACAGACTGGGTTGTCGCTCTGGAAGTACAAGGTAAAAATTGGAGCACACAGCAATTGGCAGGACAACTGACTCAATGGCAACAAATGGGTAACAATGTCGCCTTACTGGTTGGTGGCCCTGACGGCCTTTCATCCGAATGCCTTGCGCGGGCTAACAGTAAGTGGTCACTTTCTGCACTAACGCTGCCGCATCCCTTAGTTCGTGTTTTACTTGCTGAAACTTTATATCGTGCCTGGTCGGTCACTGTTAACCATCCATATCATCGTGAGTAGTGGTGGGCACTCGATGATTAAAGCTCCCAACCGCTATAACACCACACGCTCATTTAAAGATCACTATCAAGAGAGAAAGCTGCTGATCAAGCGCTCAATTGTGGCATTTGCTTTCGTTGCAATAATGCTGATGGTGTTGTTAATACGGAGCTGGTATTTACAGGTAGTGCTCTATGACGATTATCAAACACGCTCAAACGATAACCGAATAAGTGTGCAACCTATTGCGCCCAAAAGGGGACTGATTTATGACCGTAATGGTGTTTTACTGGCAGAGAATCGATCAATATATTCACTGGCTATTATTCCTGAAAAAGCTGGAAATGTTGAGGAAACACTCGAACGTTTGAATGCTTTGGCGCTCATTGATGAAAAAGATCGAGCGCGATTTTTAGAAACACAAAAAGGTCAGCGCCGCTTTAAAAGTCTGATTGTTAAAAATCATTTAAGTGAAGATGAAGTTGCGCGCTTTTCAGTCGACAGTCATCAATTTCCTGGTGTAAGAGTCGAAGCAAGATTGATTCGTTTTTATCCTTACGGCAGTGAACTGGTGCATGCATTAGGATATGTCGGGCGCATTAACGATTTAGAGCTGGCACAGATTGATCAGTCTAACTATCGAGCGACACGCCATATCGGTAAAGTCGGGCTTGAAAAATATTACGAATCTATCTTACATGGTACGGTTGGATTTCGCCGGGTAGAAACCGATGTTAGAGGGCGAGTTATTGGTAAACCACTATTTGAAAAACCGCCTGTTCCTGGTAGTAATTTGCGTTTGGCAATGGATATTCGGCTACAAAAAGTGGCAGCCCAGGCTATGGGCAATAAGCGTGGCTCAGTGGTGGCGGTGGATCCGCGTGATGGTGGTGTATTACTGTTAGTGAGCAATCCTGGCTACGATCCCAATGAGTTTGTTACCGGCATATCGAGTGCCAATTATCGTAAGCTGACTTCATCAGAAGCTCGACCATTATTTAATCGTGCATTACGTGGCCTTTATTCTCCTGGGTCAACGATAAAGCCTCATTTAGGCTGGATTGGACTGGAAACCGGAGTGGTTACGCCTGAAACCACCGTTTATGATCCGGGTTATTGGGTTATTCCCAATGAAGAGCAGCGAGTCTACCGTGACTGGAATCCGCGAGGACATGGGGCGAAAGTCGATCTGCAAAAAGCGATTGTGCAGTCCTGTGATCCTTATTTTTATAATTTAGCTTATCGCATGGGAATCGATACGCTGTCGGTCAATATGCAAAATTTTGGATTTGGTGATTTTACCGGCATCGATATGGGTGAAGAAGTACCGGGGATTATGCCATCGCGAGACTGGAAAAGACGTAATAAAAAGTTAGCCTGGTTTCCTGGAGAAACAGTAATAACCGGCATTGGACAAGGTTATTGGATTGCAACACCACTACAACTGGCCAATTCGATAGCGCAGTTAGGCATAGCGGGAACCCGTTTTCAATTAAGAATGGTTAGTCATATTCAGGATCAAGGGCATGAGCTGACTTTAGACAATGAGTCTTGGCATGCAACGCCAGTTATTGGTGCCGCATTACAAGCGGATTTTTCAAACCAATCTAATATTGATGCTGTTCATCTGGCTATGCGTAAAGTCACTCAGTACCCTGAAGGAACCGCTAAAAAAGCATTTTTCGGGGCGCCCTATGCTTCTGCAGGAAAAACCGGTACGGTGCAACTGGTGACTCAATCTGGCGAAGATTACGACCAAAACAAAGTTGCTAAAAAACTACACGATAATGCTGTCTATGTTGGCTATGCACCATATGATTCACCCCAGATTGCTTTAGCGGTGGTGCTGGAGAATGAAGGGCATGGCGGGGAGGTCGCTGCACCAATTGCGCGACAAATATTTGATGAGTTTTTTAAAAATCAGGCCGCAGATAAAGCAGCGTTGAATCGGCAGGAAGTACCAAAAGCAATGACTACAACCAAGTCACAATCTATCGGGCAAGAGGGGTGATAATGGCATTTGTTGATCAGGACAACTCTGACCGACGCGGCAAAAGTCTGGCACAACGACTGCATTTAGACCTACCGTTGATTGCTGGATTAACTGTATTAGTGGGTTATGGTTTGCTGGTACTTTATAGCGCATCAGGTGAAAGTCAGGATCAACTTAATCGACAAATTATTCGACTAGCGCTAGCTTTCGGAGTCATGATTTTTTTAGCATGGATTCCCCCAAGAGTATATCAAAAGTGGACCCCCTTCATTTTTGCCGTAGGTATCTTATTATTGGTTGCGGTTATTTTGATTGGTGATAAAGGTAAAGGCGCCCAGCGTTGGCTTGATTTTGGCGTATTTCGCTTTCAACCTTCAGAAATTATGAAATTGGCAGTCCCCATGATGCTTGCCTGGTACTTTGCGGAGCGAGCTTTGCCGCCTCGATTTAAAGAAATTCTTACCGCTGGGGCGCTGACCATCATTCCGACAGGATTAATCATGATTCAACCCGATTTGGGGACTTCTATTTTGATCGCATGTTCAGGTATATTTGTAATCTTTCTGGCGGGAATTGCTTGGCGTTTTATTGTTGGGTTTATTGTGTTGGCATTGGCGTATTCTCCAATACACTGGTTGTTTATTATGACCAATTATCAAAAACAGCGAGTGTTCACTTTTTTAGAACCCGAGAAAGATCCGCTCGGTAGTGCTTACCATATTATTCAGTCAAAGATTGCAATTGGTTCGGGCGGATTAAAAGGCAAAGGGTGGCTCGAAGGGACACAGTCACAACTCGAATTTTTACCCGAGCGCAATACAGATTTTATTTTTGCAGTACTTGCTGAAGAGTTTGGCTTTTACGGCATTGTGGCACTACTGACGATTTATTTATGGATTATTGGGCGCGGATTTTTTATTGCGGTAAAAGCACAAGAAACTTACACGCGATTATTGGCTGGTGCGATTACCCTCACATTTTTTGTTTATGTATTTGTTAATATTGGTATGGTCTCAGGCATTTTACCGGTCGTAGGTTTGCCATTGCCGCTAGTCAGTTACGGCGGTACTTCGATGGTTACTTTGATGGCTTCGTTTGGTATTTTGATGAGTATTCAAACACACAAAAAACTGATGCCCGGATAAACAAAATAGTCTGAAAGTGTTGTCCAATTAAAACGGTAAAACGAAGTAACTTGGCTAATTTTGTTGAGAATGCTTGATTCAGAGTGTTTGATTCCAGAGCGATTGATTCGGTGTACCTAGCTTCGAACTAAGTACAGACTCAATCAAAAAGATAAAATTTAAGGTAAAAATGGTTAATACACAGAAAATGCAAAAAACAGCAGCGCCGCCCTATAACGTGATAGCACTCATGATTAAAATGCAACAATTCTTTAAGCAATATTTTTTTACCTGGCTAACAGGTTATAGCTCGCTAATTTTTCTCCTTTTTAGCAGTGCCGCTGGCGCACAGAAGTTACCACCTGAAAAATTACAAGTCGCCCAGCAAATTGAAGAATTTGCTCAAATGATGGCTGATGAACACAAATTTAATGCACAAGAAATTAAAAACAAATTGCACCAGGCAAAATTCCGGCAAGATATTATTGATAAAATCACTCGACCTGCAGAAGCAATGCCTTGGCATCAATATAGAAAAATCTGGATGAAACCAAAACGAATTCAGGGAGGGGTTGAGTTTTGGCTGCAACATCGGGAAACATTGCAAAAGGCTCAGGAAAAATATGGTGTACCACCAGAAATTATTGTCAGTATCATTGGCGTAGAAACTTTCTTTGGGCGAATTCAGGGCAGCTATCCGGTGATTGATGCCTTATATACACTTGGATTTCATTATCCTAAGCGGGCCAGCTTTTTTCGCCGTGAACTAGCCCAGTACTGGTTATTGGCTCGAGAACAGGATTGGCCATTAGACTCGGTTAAAGGCTCTTATGCGGGCGCAATGGGAATGGGACAATTTATATCGAGCAGCTATCGGGCATACGGGGTTGATTTTAACCAAGACGGACAGGTTAATTTGTTTGATGATCCGGTTGATATGATAGGTTCTGTGGCTAACTATTTTCATCAGCATCGCTGGCAAGCGAATGGATTTGTTGCACGGAATGTCGATTTGCCTAAAAACTTAACTGCATTAGTACAAACGGATCTTGAATTAAAACTGATTGCAAGTGAAGTCGCCCAAGATGAGACATTATCTATGTTGGCAGAAAATAACACTAATAAATTAGGCGTTTTTGCCTTTGAATTGCCGGATAATCAGCGTCAACACTGGTTAGTTGGTGATAACTTTTATGTTATCACTCGGTATAATCGTAGCACTTTATATGCATTGGCCGTTTTTCAGCTCAGTGAGCAGATTCGCTCAGCATATGCAGCACAGTTAAAGTAACAATCATCAAGGGCGTATAATGCGCTTGGTTTGCTTGAACAGTGGTTGAGTCTAACCTGGCTAATATTTTCATCATCTATTTAATTAGTTGTTTTCTGGTGATGTGGTTAAGGGTGAATTCAGCTAGTGACGGCTAAGCTACTTATTAAGCGGCTCTCGGTTGCTGACAAATTTTATGAGATGTTATTATCAGTAAACAAATTATTTTTGGTTAATATTCAATGGGTTTTATAAGTTCAGTTGTTCAAGCGCTGCAATCGCCACTAGTCCGGTCAAAATTAAGCACTTTGATGAGTTTTATGGCTATTTTATGGCTTACTGGGTGTGCTGGGTTGCCACCTTATTCTGAACCCAAGGATGCTGCGCCTGTTGGTAATTTTGATTGGGGAAATGTCAAACCGGCAGAACCAAAACCTGAGCCGCGAAGTCGTTATGGCAATCCAACCTCTTATGAGCAAGATGGCAGAACCTATTATGTACTGGCTTCCGCAGACAACTATCGGGCTAATGGTGTGGCAAGCTGGTATGGGACCAAATTTCACGGCCGTCGAACTTCTAGTGGTGAACCTTACGATATGTTTAAAATGACTGCGGCACATAAAACTCTGCCGCTGCCGAGTTATGTAACGGTTACTAATCTTGATAATGGAAAAAAGGTTGTGGTGAGAGTCAATGATCGTGGGCCTTTCAGTAAAAATCGTATTATTGATTTATCTTACGCTGCTGCACATAAATTAGGCATGGCACAAAAGGGAACTGCCAACGTTAAAATTGAAGCGATCAATTTTAATCATACAACCAACTATCAGGCGGCGGTTCAAGCCGATAACCAGTCAGCCGGGGCAAAGCGCTATGTGCAGGTTGGCGCCTATTCTAACCATCAGACCGCACAAAAACTTGCTAAGGTCCTGGATCGCGAGATTAATTTGCCGGTCAAAATTACTCATATCTATCGACAGGGTAAAAAGCTTTATCGAGTAAGAATCGGGCCGATTGAGTCGGTTGAAGTGGCCCAACAGTTGGTAGACACTTTAAGTATCAAGGAACTCGGGCAACCTTCGATTGTCTACCAGTAAAGTTATTTTCCTGGGATAGTCTGTTAATCAAAACCGGGAAGAAAGGATACTCCCTATCGACGAGTGTTGGGTGATGTTATAATCGCCAGCAATTTTAGTTTGAATCCCGATAAATAAACGTAAACTATTCGGATAAGTAATGATTGAACAATTAAATCAGTTAATTAAAACCTTTGTATTTCTTTTTCTTTTATCTGGCTTGTCGATGGCACAAGCCATTGTTCCTCAAGCGCCAAGCATTGCCGCTAAATCCTATATTTTGATGGATTACGATAGCGGTAAGGTCATTGCCCAAAATAACCCCGATATGCCTGTTGCTCCGGCTAGTCTGACAAAAATGATGACCAGCTATGTGGTTTCCAGTGAGTTGGCGGCTGGTAATATTTCGCATGATGACATTGTCACCATCAGCTCGGCTGCTTATGCGCAAAATCCAGTGTTTCAGGGGAGTTCGTTGATGTGGCTGGAAGTAGGTAAACAGGTAAAGGTCAGCGAATTGATTAAAGGATTGATTATTTCATCAGGTAATGACGCCGCGGTGGCGCTTGCCGAGCACGTTGCCGGAACTGAAAGTGCATTTACTGAGCTAATGAATCATCATGCTCGTAAATTGGGGATGAATAACACCACTTTTGTTAATTCTCATGGATTATCTGCCGATTCGCACACCACCACAGCAAGAGATATGGCGATTTTGGGTATGGCATTAATTCGTGACTATCCCGATGAATATGCATTGTACAAAGAGCTGGAATATACTTACAACAACATTCAAACCTACAACCGTCACCCTTTACTCACCGACCCCAGTATCAATGTTGATGGTATTAAAACAGGCCATACTGAAGAAGCCGGTTATTGTTTAGTTTCTTCGGCAACGAAAGATAATATGCGCTTGATCTCGGTCGTTATGGGTACAGATAGTAAAAATGCTCGGAAGGTTGAAAGCAAAAAAATTCTATCTTACGGATTTCGTTTTTTTGAAACGGTTCGCCCATTAGAGGCTGGCAAGTTATTGCATAAATCCCATATTTGGATGGGGGAGCAAAATGAAATTGAGCTAGGTATTGCTGAAGATATTTATGTCACTATACCGCGAGGTAAAGTACCAAACTTGAAAGCGCACTTTGTCGTTGAGCAAAATCTCAGTGCACCGATTGAGCAGGGACAACGGGCAGGTAAAGTGTTTTTTCAATTGGGTGACGAAACTATCGCAGAATATCCACTGGTTGCACTTCAAGAAGTTAAAGAAGCTGGTTTTTTTGGACGTACTGCCGATTCGATAAACCAGTGGTTCAATTCTTTATTTGAATAAATTCTTTAAATATTAATATTCGACACTGAAAATTGGGTCGCGATTCGATAGAATACGCCGCTGGTAACGCGGCCCACCCACAGTGCGGATGATTCCCAAAACTTTCTATATTGGCCTTATTTTGTAAGATTTTTCTACTTTTTGTAGTGAATTATTATAGGCGGGATATTGTTTTTATAATATTTGCAGTGTTTCAATATTAACCGATTGAAATAACTAAAGTTTTCTGTGATTGACCGATAATTGAAGTATTTGCAATTATATTTATACGAGATGTAATAACTGGACTGATCTTGAATCGGTGGATAATACCTATCTTCATTGAGTGGCTAAAGTATTTAAAGTGACCTGATTGCAGAGACAGGATTATCTATTGGCGTTATTTGTTGATTGAGATTCGTACCAACTCAGATGAGTCCAATTCAGACCAGTCTTATTGAGCGCTGCTAAATTCAGCCTGCTGGAATGAAAATTGGGGAATAAATTACTGGAGAATAGAAGATGAGCGACAAACAAGCTGACAATGAACTAATCAGTCACGATGACCTGTGGCAGTTTCCCTGCCAATATTTATTTAAAGCGATGGCATTGTCAAAAGAAGGTGTTGAGGATGAAATCGTTGCGGTTATTCAAAAATTTGTTCCTGGTGATTACACCCCAAAATTAAATGCCAGTAAAAAAGGCAATTATGTTGCTGTGAGCGTCACTTTTCAAGCATCCTCAAAGCAACAACTTGATGAAATTTATTTGGCGGTTAATGCAATTGAAAGTGTTAAGTTTTGCCTATAGCGCTTAGAGAATTCATCGCCAATGCAAACACAAACACCCATTTCAAATTCTGCGACTGATACTCATTTGTCAGATTCAATTTCCGCAGCAAAGCCTGTCTCGAACCAATTGATTATTCGTCAACTAGGGCGAATGGAATATACCCGTGTTTGGAAAGCGATGCAGGCTTTTACTGATCAACGTGATGAACAGGTCATTGATGAACTGTGGTTGGTAGAGCATGATCCGGTATTTACCCAAGGGCAGGCGGGTAAAGCCGAGCATTTGTTAGCGCCGGGTGAAATTCCTGTCGTGCAGGTTGATCGCGGCGGACAGGTGACATACCACGGGCCGGGTCAACAAGTTGCTTATTTTCTGATAAATTTACGTCGCAAAAAACTGGGGGTACGCGAGTTGGTGACGGTAATCGAAAATGCTATTGTTGAGCAATTGGCTGCATACCAAATAGAAGCGGCGCCAAAGGCTGATGCGCCAGGTGTTTATGTGGATGATAAAAAAATTTGCTCACTTGGATTAAGAATACGTAAGGGCTGCTCTTTTCACGGGCTTGCCTTAAATGTCGCAATGGATACTTCACCGTTTTCACGGATTAATCCTTGTGGTTATGCCGGGTTGCAAATCGCTCAGGTTAGTGAACTCGGTGGGCCAAGTGATATGAACATTATTGCTGAAGATATGGTCAAGGCGATAGCAAAGCAGTTAGACTACGCAATGATTAAATGGGGCGATAAGAACCAAATAGACTTTGATATTCTTGAATAATCAAAGATAATAGACTGGTTTATAGTCAAATCGTTAACATCATAACGATAGCTTGTTAACAACTGAAGATAATTTACCTAAGTTTGCTGGTAAATCGACGGTCGATAAAACTTAAAGATCTGCATAATCACAAAACGTACGACAATTTTTATAAAAGTCAGTAAATCTAGTGGTTTGAGCAGGTCAACTGATAAACTCAATTGAGTGATTTCGAGGTAAAAATATGCGACAAGGTGATCGGATCCCTGTAGTAGTAAAAAGCGGTACCAAGTTTGAAACAGAGCAGGGATTCTCTGCGATTAAAAATGGTATAAAGCAGCGTAAAAGTGAATCTGCCGAACCGTTAAGTCGCAAGCCTGGCTGGCTGAAAGTCCAATTGCCTAATGGCGGCAAATATCAGGACATGAAAAATAATGTTCGCAAAAATCGTCTGGCAACGGTGTGTGAAGAGTCGATGTGTCCTAATATTGGTGAATGTTGGAGCGCAGGTACAGCCACCATCATGTTAATGGGATCCGTCTGCACCAGAGCATGTCGTTTTTGTGCTGTTGATACTGGTAATCCCAATGGTTGGCTGGATAAAGACGAACCTCAAAATGCAGCCGATGCCGTTGCTGCAACAGGATTAAAATATGTGGTTTTAACCTCAGTTGATCGGGATGATTTGAAAGATGGCGGTGCACAGCATTATGCTGATTGCGTAAAAGCAATTATTCAGGCATCACCGAAAATTAATGTTGAAGTGTTAACGCCTGATTTTAAAGGTTGTTTTGACTCTTTAGAGGTCGTGCTCGATTCAGGCATTGTTGTATTTGCGCAAAATCTGGAAACTGTTAAACGATTAACTCGTCGTGTTCGTGATCCGCGTGCCAGTTATGAAACTACAATGTCGTTACTTGAGCATGCTAAAAAATATCGCCCGGACATTTTAACTAAAACCAGCTTAATGTTGGGGCTTGGTGAAACAGATGAAGAGATTCTGGAAACCATGAAAGAGCTCAGAGCGATCAATTTGGATATCGTTACATTTGGACAGTATTTGAGACCCACACCTAATCATTTACCGGTTGAGCGCTATGTACCGCCAGCCGATTTTGATAGATATCGAGAGTGGGGATTAGAGCTAGGTTTTAGAGAAGTCGTCTCTGGCCCATTTGTTCGTTCAAGCTATCGTGCTGAGCGTGCTCTAGAAGGTAATAATGCGGGCATTAAAAACCAATAGAATGAATCATTTAAAGCCAGATTTGGGCAAGTTGTTTTAGTTTGCTCAAGTCTGGTATCTACCTGCTTGACTCGTTAAAAAGTTATTATTGAAAATCAAGTTACTGAAAATTAAATTATTTCAAATCAAATCAAATCAAATCAAATCAAATTAAATCAAATTAAATCAAATGACAGTAAGTTAATTACTGCCATATTCGTTCAGCCCATTTAGTTAAACCCGCAGCAACACTACCATAATAGTCACCATCTAAAACAGGTATGCCAGGAAGGGCTTGATTGACAATTTTTTGTATTGTGGGGGACTTAGCCGAGCCTCCGGTTATGTAAATAATATCTGGCTGGGTTTGTGCTTGTGTTACTGCCTCGCTAATGAGTGATTGAATCTGTTGTATGGGGCGCTTGATGGCTACTTCAAATGCTGAAGTATCTACATGTGTAACCAAGTTTTTTTCGATGTAATCTAAATTGACCTCAAGTGATGGTTTATCACTGAGCGCAATTTTAGTCAGCTCTGCGCTTCTTACCAATCGGTGATTCAATTTATTTTTTTGCATGTGAATTAAACGGTCGACTCGTGCAGGTAATACTGCATTACGTTTAAGGACAACTAGCTCTCTGGCGAATTCGTCACTTGAAAACCTGGACTGCTCTCCGACATTGTTAATCGATACTGCACTCCAAAATGGTGCAATCGGCAACTCAATTTGATTATTTTGCATTTCACCTAATCCAAATAATGGCATAAAGTGCGCAAATGCTAATGCAATATCTAAATCATTACCGCCAACCCGAGAGCCTGAATGTGCCAGAAAATCCTTCTCGCGTTGCGTATTATGAATAAACGATGGCCCCATTTTTACTATTGAACAATCGGTTGTTCCACCACCAATATCAACGACCAGTACGATTTTATCTTGTTGTAAGCCGCTTTCAAAATCAACACCGGCGGCAAGCGGTTCGTATAAAAACTCAATCGCTTGATAGCCGCAGCGGCTTGCAGCCAGTGTCATAATATCAATCGCCTGCTTGTTACTTTTTTCACTGTTAACGCCTTGAAAGTTTATTGGCCGACCAATGACAACTTTATCAATGGCGTGTTGTAACTGGGTTTCAGCCGTTAGCTTAATGTGAAGCAACATTGCGGTAACCAGATCTTCAAAAAAAGCTAATTGATTTGGTGCTAAGCCGGTTGAACCAAGAAAAGATTTTGGAGACTTAATAAATAAGCCATCTTCGGGAAATGCGATATATTCATCAATTGCTTGTTGGCCAAAAAAATGTGTCGTTTCATTTGGTGCAATATCCAGCAATCTTCTGGTTGATAATGCTTTTTGCAATTGCTGTTGACGCAGTTTAATATATTCGGTGCGAGTCTTCTCTGGTAAATTTTTTGCAAGAAACTCACAAATAAAACTACGATCCAATGTATATAGCGTTGAAGGTAAAAAGCAACTCTCTGTTTGTAGTGAAAGCAACTGTGGATTGTTATTGTTGATTACGCCAATGGCAGAATTAGACGTACCATAATCAAGACCCGCAAACATTTTATCCCCCACTCTGACATCAAGTTGAAAAAGGGAGGAGATTCTACGCGAATTTCAAAATATTTGCCAATCAACAAGGATAATTAATAATGACAAAGTTTGCTAAATTTACTACGGTCAAGATTGAAGTAACAGACGATAAAAAGGTCAATGAAAAATCTGGTGAGTATGCGCTGAACGGTGAAAATGTAAATATTGCCTGTGTGGGAGAACAAAAAACTGACTATGCCCGTAACTATAGGCACAAACAAAAGGAAGTCGGGAGAATTATTCGGGTAGATCATGCTGGTGAACATGGCGCCATAAAAATTTATCAGGCACAATTATTTTTTGCGCGATATTTCTACCAAGATCTGGTTCCACAACTTAAAGAAATGCTTGAGCATGAAAAGAATCATCACCAGATTTTTTCAGCATTTTTAAAATCTCGCCAAATACGAACATGTTATGCGTTGCCAATCTGGGCGATTGGCGGATATCTGCTTGGCATTGTAACGGCAATGCTCGGGAAAAATGCCATTTCGATTTGTACTTATGCTATTGAGTCAACTGTGTTGCGTCATTTGGACTGGCAACTTGGCTTTCTAAAAAAGGTCGACTCCTCAGCTTATCGAGTTGTTGAAAGTATAAAAATGGATGAAGAAGAACATAGATATTTTGGTGAACAAACTCTCAAGAGAACTTGGTTATATTATCCAATTTTTTATATCGTTCGACTTTCAACAAGGTTTGCTATTTGGTTATCAACTAAGCTGTAGTGCTACAACTACTAGAATTTAAGCTAATATTAAAACCAAAACCAAAACCAAAACCAAAACCAAAACCAAAACCAAAACCAAAACCAAAACTAAAACCAAAACCAAAACTAAAACTAAAACTAAAACTAAAACTAAAACTAAAACTAAAACTAAAAAGGTATTCAGTTATGGATAATGAATCAAAAGTCTGTATCAAAAATTATGACGATAAACAGGCAGAAGAGATATTAAAAATATTTAACGACTCCAAGCCTAAACCATTTGCTGGCTTATTACTCAGCTTTGCATTGATGGCTGTGCTGTTAATTGCGGTACTCATATTTAACCTGGGAGATATGAGCGACTCGATTTACTTAATCGCTTGGATCTACATTATGGTGTCTGTTGTGGTTGAATATGAGAGTGCTAAGATTAACAAAAGGATGGAGCTATTGGCAAAGTTAATTAAGCTTAAGTTTTAATAACTCTCTACCCTTAAGTTAGATAATTGATTAATCTTAGAAAGTATAAGCGTAGAGCGGTTAAATATTTTTAAGCACTGCCAAGCTTATACACACTTGGCAGAAAAAACTTAGCCTTAGCTACTGGTAATTTAGTTGAGTAATCAGATTAAGGTGAATAATCAAATCAAATCAAATCAAATTAAATTAAGTTAAATTAAGTTAAATTAAGTTAAATATTAGAATTAAAGAGAATAAATAGTCACCAAATAGCCAGCTGCATAAGCCACAAATAAATGTGGCAAATAACGGGCATATTGAAAAAAGCTTAATTCTTTTACTCGACTCATTGCGACTATGCCTGCTGCCGAACCAATCACCAACATCGAGCCGCCAACACCTACGCCATAGGCTAGTCCCAGCCATTGATTACTAGTGAGTTCTGGCTGTGCTTTTAACAGGGCTGCGGTTAACGGTACATTATCGAGTAATGACGACAGTACGCCCATTATAAAGCTGCTGATTTCAGGACTTAATAATAAATAAAACTCGGTTACCCAAATTAATACACCAACTTCTTTAAGTGCGCCAACAATTAATAAAATACCAAGAAAGAACATTAAGGTATCAAATTGTATTTCTCGTACATACTCAAGCAAATGTACTTCGTATCGGTATTTATTGACATAAGCCCCCGTCATAAACATTACAGACAAGCCACTAAGAAAAGTGAGCACTGGCGGAATTGCAAACATAACGCTCAGTATCATTGTGCTGACAATCGTCGTAAAAAATAAAACAGATATAAATATATCTATCCGATACACTTCGCCTGACTCATGCTCAGCTTCAATTGTACGGCTTTGATACATTAACATGAGCAGCATTAAAGTAAATACACCAGCAAATGCCGGTATAATTAGACCAAGTAATTGCTCAATACTTAAATAACCTGAACTAAATATCATTAAGGTAGTAACATCACCTGTAATTAAAACAACACCACCAGAGTTAATCGCAAATACGGCCAGCACACAAAGTCTTACCCGCTCTGCTGTTGTCAGTTTAAAACTTTGAATAATGCCGATAAGCACCAAGGTTGCTGTTATATTGTCACACAACATCGAAAGCAGCACACCGAGGAGAGCAATTAATATCGTTAGCCCCTTTAAGCTCAGCTTACCAGGCATTACTTTTGAAACAATCGTACTGATTAAACCTCGCCCATTTAAATAAGCAACAAATGTCATTGTGGCAACCAAAAATAACCAAAGACTGGCAATATCAAGCAGGTTTTCATTTAACGCAGTATTGATTTGTTCTGCTTCTCCATGGTGTGCAATAAATAAAAACAACCAACTAAAGCAACCGAAAAATAAAGTGGTTTTGGCTTTGTTAATATGAATAACTTCTTCAAAGGCGATTGAAAGTAATGCCAGGCAGGCGACTAAAATAATTGCGGTGGTCATGGATTTGCTACTTCAGTGATAGTGATATAGAGATAAATGGTTTTAAATAAACAACATAAGGCTGGTTGAGGCCAAAAAATAGACTAACGCATGCTCAATTAAGGCGGTTGAAACTACGCACATTATATCGTTTGCTTGACCTGGAGCGCTAACTTTTTTTAGGCCGAGTTCAGTTATTTGAATATGACTTATTACACTAGAAAGATTCATGGTCGAGTTTGATAGTCTAATCAGGTGTGTGAAATTTGTTCAGTCAAACATCATGATTAATGAGTAATGAAAAAGCGAGTTTTTGTCAACTATTCAAAAAACGTTTCCATTACTCACATGAATGAGGCGAATTGATCAATTGGAAATAATATATTGCGACAAAGATTTTTGAGTCGCTTTAACTAAGCAAGCCAACTACAAATCGCAACACCAAAAAGTCCAATCCAGCCAGGGTGGCGCGCCTTAGTGGCAAATAATACCAGGGAGCCCGCTGCCAACATAGAAATAATAATTACTCGAATCAATACTGGCGTAGTAATCTCACCATTGATTGATAAATAAAAAAGTATTGCCCCAAATGCCCATCCCAAAATACTGGCAATGTGCCAACTGGCCCAAATAATTCTTAAGTTTCTCTCACGTAATGGTGGTTTGGTAATGGTCGGAACAATTGAGTTTTTTCTAAAGTGTTTAAAAATGAGTAGTTCTCCTAACATTGAATGAACTAAACCAACAATAATGGATAAAGTTGCTGAGGTGAGTAAAAAATAATTCATAATAATTTCCTTTTTGCTTTTTATATGTATTTTTTGCGCATTTGTTTGATACAATTTACCTGTTTGTTAATCGTCGCTAAATAGAAACTAACGATAAGGAAATAAAATTGAAAAAAACAATATGTACTGTTATTGCCACATTATCAGCTGCATTGGTGCAAGCAGGGCGTAGCCCACAATTGACAATTAAAAATGTTAGAACCTATGAGACAAGCTTCATTGTTCAAGTCGCAGAAAATGTTAACGCTTCGTGTTCATTCCCTGATCATCTTCAATTATCCAAGAGTAATCCAAACTATCAAGCAAGTGTTAGTCTTTTTATGACCGCCTGGACGAGTGGTAAAAAAATTCAGGCTTATTACAATGGTTGTGATGCTTCTGCTTCTGCTTCGGGCGGCAATGTTAACGTTACTGGTTGGTATGTGTATTAGTTGCTTGTGATTGCTTGTAGATTTTAAAGCGAAGTGATCCTCTTTTTAATTTAAGGTGACTACTAGGTCTTTTTACTTTAAATTTTATTGGCTTGTATTATTGCTTTTTATGATAACTTTCTATTATTGATATTATCAAAAACTTGCTGAATTTTTTAATTTTTTGTGAACTTGTTCATTGAATTGAACACATAATCCTCAAATAATCCTCAAATGATCCAGTATCATTTTTGCAATGGAACAAGGAGCTCGAGGAATGAATAGCATTTTTGAAATTCAGCAAAAACACTTTATCAAACTTCAACTGAAAGAACGCACTCAACAGCAACAACTGGAAAACTCCCTAAAAAATCATCAGCATACTCTGGTCGTAATGACTGCGGCAGAATACTTTAACTTTTATGCAGTTAATTACCAGCGCCAGTTAAGGCTAACAGAGCAACAAGCGATTGAAGCGATTAATCAGCTTATCCAAAACTCAGCCGATATTACCCAGGCTACCAAACAATCCTGGCAAACTCACAAAGATACCATTCAGTTAATGGGCACCTTGACCCCCTCCTTAGTGCTCGATATGAAGGTGCTGACTTTGCTGGCTCGAGAGATGCACCGCAGCGGGAGTTTGTNGACCGGAACGCGTTATCTGGCTAACCATCCAAAGGTGGTCAGCATGGGGATTGGTCTGTCTGGTGTCAAAAACGCATTGAAAGGTGGCGGCATTTTTTCCGTCGTATTTTCAATCGCGTTTCATTCATTAGATCAGTTGCTCAATGATGCCGCCACCTGGCATAATTTTGTGGCGGGGATTTCGACCGATATCTTGGCAGCATTAGCGGGAGTTGCTGTCACTTATGCGGCAACCGCTGGTATAACTGCTCTTACTGGAACCGCTATGTTAGCCATAGGTCCTATGATTATTGTGGTGGCTGCGGGGACTATAACGGCTTTAGCATTGTTTAGATTATTCAATCAATGGGAGCTGGCCAAACGAGTCGCTGCTTTGCTGAAACAAGCTGAAGTACGTTTTAATGAGCGTCAGTCTGAGTTTAAATCTCAAACGCGGCGTTTACTCAATTATGCAGAGGAAGATCCACGAGGGTTTATGGCGCGTTTATTTGGTTTACCCTATATTAAGTTAGATCTATGACAACTCAAAAAACACAATATGTTGAAGTTCGGACAGATATAAAAGCGAAATTGCTGGCTATCGGTGGAATTCTTTTAACTATATTATTTATAGCGATTAGTGGATATTTTACAATCGGTGGATTGGTAAATAGCTTTGAGCGATTAAGTCGAGGAAGTTATTACTTGGAAGTGTCTGTCTGGGATCTTCCTGTATTATTTTTGATGCCTTGTTTAATTTCTCTTGTTTACCTGACGCTCTTGTTTTTATTTAATCGAATGACTCAAAAAGCCAGAGAGCAGTTTTGGAAAGTTTGGATATTTTTTACCGGCTGCTTTTTAGTTACCCGCCTGTTTTATGGTTTTTGGCTGAGCCATTATGTTGAAAGTAAAGGCTATCACTTTTGTTGGTACTATTCTAACGTCAGCATGATGACCCCCAATGTTTATATGAACCAGCCCGACCTTTGTTATCCGGTCAATCCTAAAAGTGATATTTTACCCTGGTTTGATGAACAAGAAGCCAAAGGCATTGTGTTGACACCAGACATGGTGAAAGCGCAAGCGGATAAGATCAGTGAAGCCTATGAAGCGCAGTTTCGTTATTAGTCTAGTTGGTCCTATTATTTAATGACGACTCAAAAAACACAATATGTGGAAGTGCCTACCGACTTAAAAACCAAGTTGTTGGCTATTAGCGTGATTTTTATCGTATTATTTCTTGTAATACTAGGAGGGCACTCTAGTTTTTATGATTTGGTTGATGGCTTTGAACGGCTAAATCGAGTGAGTTACTATGTGGAAGTTTCTGTTTGGGATCTTCCTATTTTATTTACTATTCCCTGTGTTTTGAGCATAGGTTACGGTTGTATATTACTATTATTTAATCGAGTTACCGAAAAAGCCCGCAGATTAACACTAAAAATTGGTGTCTTTTTTGGTATTTGCTTTTTAGCTATCCGCCCGTTTTATGGTTTTTGGCTGAGCCATTATGTTGAAAGTAAAGGCTATCATTTTTGTTGGTACTATTCTAATGTGAGTATGATGACCCCCAATGTCTATATGAACCAGCCTGACCTTTGTTATCCGGTCAATCCTAAAAGTGATATTTTACCCTGGTTTGATGAACAAGAGGCCAAAGGCATTGTGTTGACACCAGACATGGTGAAAGCGCAAGCGGATAAAATCAGCGAAGCGTATGAAGCACAATTTCGTTAATGGTTTAGTTTGTCCCATAACTTAATGACGACTCAAAAAACACAATATGTCGAAGTGCCTAATGACTTAAAAACTAAGCTGTTAGCTATTAGCGCAATTTTTATTGCGCTATCAGTGTCAGCACTATTGGTGTACTTTTGTTTTTATGGTCTGATCGATAGTTTTGAGCGCTTGAATCGAGGGAGTTACTACGTCGAAATTTCTGCGTGGGATCTTCCTGGTTTAGTTGGTCTTCCTTTTCTTTTAAGTATAGGTTACGGTTGTACATTACTATTGTTTAATCGAGTTACTGAAAAAGTCCGCAGATTAACACTAAAAATTGGTGTCTTTTTTGGTGTTTGCTTTTTAGTGACTCGCCCGTTTTATGGTTTTTGGCTGAGCCATTATGTTGAAAGTAAGGGCTATCATTTTTGCTGGTACTATTCTAACGTCAGCATGATGACCCCCAATGTTTATATGAACCAGCCCGACCTTTGTTATCCTGTCAACCCTAAAAATGATATTTTACCCTGGTTTGATGAACAAGAAGCCAAAGGCATTGTGTTGACACCAGACAGGGTCAAAGCGCAAGCCGAAAAAATCAGCGAAGCCTATGAAGCACAATTTCGTTAATGGTTTTCGAATGGTTTGGCTTATTTGATATATGGCTTTTTGAAGCCTGGTATAAACCGACGAATAGTCGCCTGAATAACCATCCAATAGCAACATGTAATACTCTCCCAAAATCGGCCACCTGACAAAAGTGGCTGTTATGTCTTAAGAAGTGAGCTTGACCGAAATTGGTATTAATCCATCACATCCTCATGATGATGAATATCGATTGACGCTAGTGAAAATTGACAGCTTATATTAGTTATCCTATGGTTAGTGAAAGGTATGCGTAAAGTTCTTAAATCTTTAATTAATTCAAGAGCTTTATGTATTTTTCCACTATCAAATTGCGGATTGAAGCCCACGAGAGTATTAATGAATAGTGCCAACAGGATGATCGATTTTTATGCAGAAGCGATTACCCATTTAACCGGGGCTTCGATTGTCAATATTGCTTGCTGTCAAAGTGGGCGGGTAGAGTGCTATTCGACTATTGGGGAACAGTGTGTACCTTTGCTTCCCGAGTTTGACCCTTCGAGACCAGACATCTACTTACCAAATTTGAAAGATAATCAAAAATTAATTTTCTCAGATTTAAAAAACAAGCTAACTTCAATTTTTAAAGGGCAAGAAGATAACTCTATTTTAATTCACTTAAATTTTAAGGAAGGAGATGAGTTATTTCTTGAGACCGACGATAAAAAATTAACAAATGATAAGCAAACAAATCATCTGAAAAAAGCAGATAAAAGAACCAATTCACTCTGGCTTGGATTAATTTTTACACGTCAACTACCTGCTTGGCTATCAAAAGGCTCGCTCAAAGAAATTGAACATTCGGATCGACAGTTTTTTCCATTATTGGAGAGTCTGCTAAACCTAGGATATTTACTGGTTAATCATCTAAAAAATACTGCAACATTGCTGCAAGATCCGGTGACTTCATTATCTAGTCGAATTAGCTTTCAAAATAATCTTCGTGAACTAATTGAAAGTGCATCACAAGTTGCAATGATAATGATTAATCTTGCTAATTTTCAGATAATTAATAAAAAGTTTGGCCATGATGTCGGTGATCGGGTAATTACTAAAATTGCGAATATTTTGACACAAACGTTGAGAAAGCAAGATTTAATCAGTCGCTTTGGTGGTACGTTATTCGCGATTGCCTTTCGCTTTAAACCTAATGATGATATTACTGATGTTGCTAACAAACTCTATTTTGAATTACAACAACTTGAATATTTACAAGGAGCGTTTTTACCTCAATTTAAATTAGGCGCATCTGTCATTAATGTCGCCAGTCAAAGTGACGGTATTTCAGACTATATGACAGAACTAATTACAAAAGCCGACCAAGCTTTGCACGCAGCAAAAACAGAAAACCAAACCAATATTGTGATTTGGCATCCACAACTGCATCTAAAATACCAACAGCAACAAGATTATATTAGTGGAATTTTTACCGCTGATACGACGACTGATTATCGTAACATGTCGCTGCTTTGGGATATTTCAAATCTGGTATCAACCTATAATCAGTTCGATATATTGTTTGATAAAGTGATACAACGGTTTGCTCAATCATTTGATTTCGATATGGGCGGTTTAGTCTTTAATAAAACTGACAATGAACAAAGCATGGTAATTCATTTAAAAGTTGATGAACAAGGTCGTGCTTATCGGCTTCAACAATTAGACAGCTATGATGATAAGCTGCTGTTAACTACTCTTCAATCGTCACAAAATGTTCAACCTCAATATTTAACTGTTAACGAGACAGAAGCACTATTTGTCGCGCCATTTAATGAGCATGATAAAGGTGTATTTTATTTGCGCGGTACGACTGCTAATTTTAATCTTGAAAGTACTAGCTTGCTCTTGTTAACTGCATTGGTCAAGCAGCTAGGGCGCGCATATACAAGAGAAATTTTAAAACAAAAATTGAACTTGCAACTGTTCAATCAAAAAGAGCAGTTGCAAGCTGAACTTAATCTACTAAAACAAACGTTGAACAGTAGCGAAATTCTTTATCACTCTAAAGTTATGCAAGATTTAATGAAGCAAGCTTATCGGAGTGCAAAATCCGATACGACGACGTTAATTATCGGTGAAAGTGGAACCGGTAAAGAAAGGCTTGTTCATGCCATTCATCAAAAAGGGAATCGTAGCGATCGACCTTTGGTTATTGTTGACTGTGGTGCTATTCCAGAAACTTTAATTGAGTCAGAGTTATTTGGTTATGTTAAGGGGGCTTTCACCGGGGCTGAGCGAAACTCTAAAGGACGAATTTTTGATGCTGACGGAGGCACATTAATGTTGGATGAAATAGGTGAGCTCCCTCTGAGAGTGCAGGCAAAATTACTACGTTTTGTACAAGAAAAACAATATACGCCTGTTGGTGGTACGCAAAGTAATCAAGTGGATGTGAAAATAATTGCAGTGACAAACCGAGATTTACAGCACGAAGTCAATCAAGGGCGCTTTCGTCAAGATTTATTTTACCGCCTTAATGTCGTTGTATTGCAGCCACCGCCACTAAGAGAAAGAATTGAAGATATTCCTCTACTGGCGAAACACTTTTTAAAAAAATCAGCGGTACTGCATGATGAGTCACCAAAGACATTGCTGCCCGACACGTTGGATAAAATGATGCAATACACTTGGCCAGGTAATATAAGGGAACTCGAAAACTGTCTAATTCAAGCGACATTACTGTGTGAGTCATCGCATATCGAATTTAGTGAATTAGGCATTAACCAACAGGAAAGCAGTATTAGAAGCAGCCAAACGTTAATGTCGAACTGCATTAATACAAGCCTCCCTGAACAAGCTTATGTCGATTTAGAAAAAAATGATTATTCAGTCGTAGAGCAACATGAAAATTTTCTCAAACAATTTAATCTGACAATGGCACAATTTGTTCGAGAAATTGTTCAACAGTCAAAATCAGAAAATTCTCCCATTGGTCGTTGGTTAGAAGATGATTTATTAATAATGACTTATCATGCAAGTCAAAAAAACACTCATCAAGTTGCAATGCGGCTCGGTTTGCCACATAGTACTGCGCGCCGAAGAGCTAATAAAATATCCAGTGAAAAAGAGCAATATCGAGAGAAAGGTTGGCAGCATGTTATAGAGACGCTTGGCCCCATTGTAAATGGTGATTTTTTTCTTGGGAACGATACAATTAAGAAATTAAAGCTTGAATTGCTACAAATTGTTTTACACGAAATGAATGGGAATATTACGCTTTCAGCTGCGCTCATGGGGATGAGTGAGCCGACTTTTTATAAGTGGAAAAAGAAGCTAGTCAGTTAGCGTTTTAATGAGTTTTGTCCGCGCATAACCATTAAGCATTGTGACTTTGTTAGCAGGATAATTTATGTTGGTCTGTACTTTTTCTAAAGCTAACATTTTATCTACTTCATGAGCAGGTATAGCTCGACTATAATAAAAACCTTGTAATATAGTACAAAAATTATGTTTAAGAAAGTTTACCTGATTTAGGTTTTCAACACCTTCTGCTATTACTTTTAAGTTTAGCTGTTTAGCCAAAGCTAAGATTGTGCCGACAATTACACACTCTTTATTTTTTTTGGTGATATTCGCAATAAAAGAACGATCAATCTTTAAGGTATCAATGGGAAGATTATTTAGATAGCTTAAGGAAGAATAACCTGTACCAAAATCATCAATGGCCAAGCTTACACCAACATCCTTAAAGCATTTTAACTTACTGATATTTTCCTTTGCATCACTCATTATAATGCTTTCGGTTAACTCAAGTTCCAAATAATGTGCTGGCAAATTGACCTCTTTTAAAATGCTTAATGTTTTGCTAAAGAAGTCAGGTTGTTGAAACTGATAAGTTGAAACATTTACCGCAATTCGTTCAAGTGAATCATCTTTTTCTAGCCAACTGCGTGCTTGTTCGCAAGCATTTTTAAGCACCCAGTCACCAATACTGATAATTAGACCGCAGGATTCTGCTATTGAAATAAAAACTCCCGGATCAATCCAACCCAGTTCTGGATGATGCCAACGTAGCAGAGCTTCTAGACTCACAACCTTACCCGACACAGCGTCTATTTGGGGTTGATAGTGCAATTGTAATTGCTGTTGTTCAATCGCATTTCTTAACTCATTCTCTAGGCGAAATTGCGTTTTTGCCGAAGCATTCATTTCTTCGTTGTACAGCCGGTATGTATTGCCACCATTATTTTTAGCTGCATACATTGCTTTTTCTGCATTACGAAGTAAATCATAGACCTCTTCTTTATCATTCGAATAAATCGCAATGCCAACACTGGCTGTCATAACAACTTGCTCTCCATTAAGTATTATTGGCGCATTGATCGATTCAATCTGTTGTTTGGCTAATGTAATTACCGTACTCACAGAGTCAATGTTATCAATAAATAGAGTGAACTCATCTCCCCCAAGTCGAGCAAGTTCAGTGGATGAGTTGATACCTGAAAAGTTGTGAATTGATGATGTCTTTTTGCAAATACTTTTGCGTAATCGTTTGCTGATTACTTTTAAGATTTTGTCTCCAAAATTGTGGCCATGAACATTATTGATTCGCTTGAAATTATCGATGTCAATAACCAGTACTGCCGAAATACGATTGATTTTAAGTGTATTTAAGAGCGAATACTCAATCTTTTCAATCAGGTGAGAGCGATTTATCAGGCCAGTTAACGGATCAAATTGAGTTAAGTAATTTAATTGTTTTTTACTTTTGCGGTTGCTCTCTTGGGTTATTAAAAAATGATTTAATCGTTCAAGCAATATTGGCAGGTTTATTGGTTTTGAGGCTAATTCGCTAGCACCACTTTGATAGGCCATGCGGAGTTCGTTAATCGTTTGAGTGGCGGCTAACATAACTACAGGAATATTTTTAAATACGCTTTGCTGAGATAAATATTGACAAAACTCGAAGGCGGTTGAGAGTGTTTGATTACGATTATCCAGCCACTTTATCGAAACATGAAAGTCGACATCAAGCAAAATAATATCGGGGTTATATTGATGGATTAAATTAAGGGCCTGTTGAGCATTTTCTGCATCAAGCGCCATCATGCCATATTGCCGCAGCATGTCACAAGTCAACTCTCTTTCAGTTAAATCATTTTGACAGACTAGTGCCGTTTTAAGCTGTTTTGGCTTATGGCATTCTACTGAGTGCAATTTGAATCATCCGAATTAGTCGTTACACTTGATTGTTCAATCAGTTTAACAAAGCCAAGTTCAATGACCTTATGTAAGTCTTGCGTTAGCATTGACATAAATGAAATGGGTGGGCGAACAGGGGTGTCTAATATGCCAACCCAGTAATTTCGCCCTAATTCTTTGGAACGATATAAGGCTTTATCGGCAATTACTTGCACTTGCTCCCAGTTTACTGACTTTGGAAAGGCTGTGGAAAATGGATAAAAAGAAAATCCAATCGAACATGATAAATGTAACTTTTGTTTTAAACCTATATCAAATGCAGACTCTTGAATACTTTTTCGCAAACGTTCTGCCATAGCGCTCACTTCATGAGTGTTATTCACTTTTCCCATCATTAAAAACTCATCTCCTCCCCAACGAATAAGTGTGTCAGATCGGCGACATGCAGCTTTGAGTAAAAGGCTGACATCAACGATTACTTTGTCGCCAGCTGAATGTCCGTAAGTATCATTAATGGGTTTAAAACCATCTAAATCAAACATAAGGAAGAATAATCGAGGACCTGTTTGCTGATCATTAACGATGTGTCCATTTTCACTATAATATTCTCGATCAATATCGGCGACTTCTTTATCGATAATATCATCCAGATAACGACGATTATGTAGACCGGTTAGCTGATCAGTGACACTGGTATTGAGCAATTGCTGATTAACATTTTGTAATTCACGAGTTCTATTTTGCACCTCAGCTTCTAGCTTTGTTCGATATATTGCTTCCTTTTTAAGTTTATTTAGATATATTTTGATTAGAATATAAATGAAGCCAATAAATGCTAAGGTATAAATTAAATATGCCCACCAGGATTTCCACATTGGTGGTTGTACCGAGACCACTAAACTAACGCCTTGTTCATTCCAAACGCCATCATTATTTGCCGCCTTTACTTTAAATGTATATTGGCCAGCAGGAAGGTTAGTATAAGTTGCTCTGCGTAATGAACCTGCTTCGATCCAATGTTTGTCAAAACCTTCTAATATATAACGATACCGATTGTTACTTGGCTCCGCAAAATCAAGACCGGCAAACTCAAAGGCAACAAAATAATCTTGATAGCGAATTTTTATTCCGTTCAAATTACGCAATCCCGAATTTTCCAGGTGTGTCTCGTTCATTTTTAAAAATTTTGTCAAAACTACTGGTGGTACATGTGAGTTTGTTTTGATTTTCTCTGGATTAAAAATGGTCAAACCATTAGTCCCGCCAAAGTAGAAATTATCTTGTTGGTCTTTATACGATGCACCGGCATTAAACTCATTACCTTGTAAGCCGTGAGAAGAATCAAAATTAAGCACTTTGCCTGTGTCTGGATTAAACTTGGTTAATCCACGATTGCTACTCAACCATAAGTTTCCATTGCTATCTTCTAAAATTCCGTAAATCGTATTGCTCGGCAGGCCATTATGCCGATTGTAGCGTGTGAATTTTAACTTGCCATTAATTCGATCTAAAAATGATAGCTTGTTGAGTCCACCACCTTGTGTACCTATCCATAAATTTTTATTTTTATCCTTATAAAGAGCTAAAATATTATTGCTGCTAATAGAGTCAAATTGGCCTGCTTCATTTTTGTAAATTGTTGATGTATTTGAAGCCGGATCAAATAAATTTAATCCTCCGCCATAGGTGCCTACCCACAATCGATCATCGTCTTCGTCGGTTAAACAGACAATATTATTATTGCTCAGACTTTTTTGATTGTTAGCGTCACTGACAAAATGGGTGAACTTATTACTATTAGGGGCAAACAAATTTAAGCCACCACCAAAAGTTCCAATCCATAGTCGTCCGTCTGTATGGGGTTTAATAGTAGTTACTGCGTTGCTGCTTACACTATTGGGATTTTTGGCATCATGACGGTAATTAATGAAGGTGTTATTGGCTGGATCGAATTGGTCAAAACCGCTATTGCGCGTGCCGATCCATAAATGATTATTTTGGTCACTATACAACGACATAACCCGTTCTTCACTCAATGAGTTTTTATCATCCGGCTGAGCATGAAACGCAATAATACCGTCGTTGTTTAACCTATTGAGACCACCATAGGTACCAATCCAGATATTTCCATCAGTTGATTGAGTAATAGCATTGACACCATTGTTACTTAAGCTTATTGATAAATTCGGTTGGTGTCTCAAATGTCTGAAGGCTGCGGTTGCACTATTCCATTTGTTTAAACCATTATATGTTCCGACCCAAAAAATTCCACCATTGTCAAAATACAAGCTCGTTACTTTGTTAGAACCAATGCTATATTTATCTAATGGATCGTTTAATAAAGTGATCATCTCACTTGTGCTGGCTTGCCAACGTGATAAACCTTTGTCTGTTGCAAACCAAATATTTCCCTCGTCATCTTCTTTTATATTTCTAATATAATTATTGCCAATACTATTAGCTATTTTGTCGCTATGAGTAAAGTGAATAAATTTTTTTCGGTCTTTTGTTAGTAGACTGACGCCTTGGTCGTAACTACCAAACCAAAGATTGCCTTGGCTATCTGCATATGATGATTTAATTCGGTTACTAACAATACTGAAAGGATTATTATCGTCATGTTGATAGTGACGAAAGGATTTTGTGAGTGGATCAAAGCGATCGACGCCGCCACCATCGGTTCCAATCCAAAGATAGCCATGACGGTCACCTACCAGTGTTCGAATCTTGTTACTGCTGATGCTATTATCGTTTAATGGGTCGTGAATAAAGCGCTCGAATTGTTGGCTTTGGTGATCAAACAAATTTAAACCACCATCAGTTCCTATCCAAAGTTTTCCGTTAATATCGTTAAAAATTGCTCGTACCGTGTTGTTACTAATGCTTGTTGAGTCATCAGGATTATGGGTAAAATGTTCAAACTTTTGTGTGGTTTTATCAAAACGATTGAGTCCACCATATTCTGTACCAATCCAAAGCTCTCCTAAGTGATCTTCTGCTAGGGCAAAAATCATGTCGGAGCCAATTGAATGTGGATTTGATTCGTCTTTTGTAAAAACTTTAAAAGAGTAACCGTCATAGCGATTTAACCCTTCTTGAGTGCCAAACCACATAAAGCCATCGCTATCTTGAAAAATAGTCAGGACTGCTTCTTGAGATAAGCCTTGCTCTAACGTGATCTGTTGAAAACGAATATTGGGTTGCTGTGCAGTCGCAACAATTGGTATCAAAAATAAAAGAACAATAAGTTGTCCTATTTTTTTGTTAATCAACAAGATACTTAATCCTTTCTTAAACTCGAACTGTATTTAAACAAGATAGTCTATTCAAACTAAATGTTCTATTTGAACGAGACTAGCTAATCGAATATTTAAAATTAAGTCGTTAATGAGTCGGATATCAATAAAGCCCAATAAAATGGGCTTTATTGAATTTGTCATTATTCGTGAGGAACCCAGTTAGCTGATTCAACATTGACCGTTGATTCATTTTTTATCTGTCCTTCGTTCCAAGTGAACCCTTCATTCCAGGTAAATCCTTCATTCCAGGTGAAGCCTTCGTTCCAAGTAAAGCCTTCGTTCCAGGTCAGTCCTTCATTCCAGGTAAAGCCTTCGTTCCAGGTGATTCCTTCATTCCAGGTAATTCCTTCGTTCCAGGTTAGCCCTTCATTCCAGGTAAGACCTTCTTTCCAGATGGTTCCATTTGGCATTTCGAGATAAAACTGATTGTCTTCATCAACCTTTGTTGGACCCTGAAAGTGCTTGATATTGGCTAGATCAGCATTAATATCTAACCCCTTATTGGCACACCCATGCTCTGTACTGACTACTGCTCTCCAGGCATCAATGCTTCCGGCGCCCTGTCTAAAGGGACTGTAGGCAATTTTACCATTTGCATCAACTGCTGTTCGTGCGGTAGACATCAAGCGACATTTAACATCATCGGGGCTTAATCCTGGATCCATTTGAAGCATTAAAGCTACCGTACCAGTTACCACTGCGGCTGCCTGCGAAGTGCCTGACACTTCAAAATAATTGAAACCTCGGTAAGATTCAGGATGGTTGGTTTTCAAGGTATTGTAGTGATGGTCGATCATTTTGCCTAAAACATGTCCACCCCAAGCCACAACATCAGGTTTTACAAAGCCATCATGAGTCGGACCTGCAGAAGAAAAGCTTGTCATTCGGTCATCTCTATAATCGTAGGGTGTGTAATGGTCTGTCAGTGCGCCTACGGTAATGATATAAGGGACATTACCTGGAACAGTAATTGACATTGGATCTGGTCCTTTATTCCCGGCCGATGTGACCACGACAATCCCTGATTGCCAAATTTTCATTACTGCCTGATTGAGTGGATCTAACCAATAGTGCGAACGTGGTTTAGCACCAAAAGATAAATTGAGTACTTTGATGTTGTAACGAGTCTTATTGTTGAGTATCCAGTTAAGCCCGCGAATTGCGTGGATATAAGTACCAATACCTGAGCTACCCATGGCTCTCACCGCGACAATGTTTGCTGCGGGTGCAATACCATTATAGTCGCCATACATATCACGTACACTGCTGGCTGCGACGCCTGCAACATGGCTACCGTGACCATGTGAATCTAAGTCAGTATAGGGGGCGTATTGAACATCGGCTGTAGCGTCATACTGAGCCAAAATACGGCCATAACCAAAAGCATTTTGCTTTAAATAACCCTCACTGTAGGGGCCAACTGATATTCCACTATCTACAAAGGCAATCGTGATCCCATCACCATTAATGCCATATTGATGCAACATGGCTGCACCTGTTTGACGAGAAATATGGGTAATGCCATCATAAACGCTGCTGGTCTTAACTGATTGGTCAACAAAAATTTTAAGTTCGCTGTCTACGGCAAGTCGATCATGTTGCTCACGTGTTAACGCAGCACCAATGGCATTGATGATCTCAAGTTTATCGGTTACCTCGCCACCAACATCCACAACCATTTGCTCCATTATCGCTATTTCTTTTCCTTGAATAATGAAGCTTTTCGGTAGTTCTTCATTCGATACAACCGGTGAAGTCTCTGTTTCGATAGTGGTTTTAGCCACCGACACGACTAGTGGTGCTTCGCTTAGTACATCATTGACCTCTTTAGCTGGGCGGTTTGCCCATCCGATTGAGACCAAAATGACGATTAATAAAGCGAGTATCAATCTTGCTCTTACCCATGGCTTTGTTTTGCTTGACATCATACATCTCCACAGCAAATATTAATTAATTAATCTTCTTAAAGCACGATACATGCCAGTTTGAGATATTTCTCTATCTTTCTGATTTTCAAAGATTAAATATTTAGGGATAAAAGGATGTAAATTAATAATTAATTTGACTTAAGTTTTGACTAAATTTTTAGGTTTGATTAGTGTGACTTAGTTATCATTTTTTAAGTCAAAACCTTTAAGTGTTTTAAAACTTATGATTTGGTTGTGGTAATACGTTTTACGGTCTTTTGTTGATTCTCCGACACTTAATAATTATTCAGACAAACCACTATTTGATAATATTCAAAGAAATGTATACAAACAAACGGATACAAAGAATAAAGGCTTAGAGTAAGCGCAATTGACTTTTGAGCTCTTTAACAATTTGCTCGGCATCTTTTCTTTCTTGTTCAGATAATCTACCTAAATATACAGTATCTTTTTGCTCAACTAGTGCCTTTGGTGCATTGTCTTTAGCCAGCAAATAATAGGCAGCCGCCATCGTTGGCAAGTAAGCGAAGCGACACTGGAGCGCTGGCGTTCAGAGGGTATAGGCCCGATTTATGTGAAACTGGGCGGCCAAGTCAGGTACAGGCGAGAACATCGCTGATGATTCGTTGTGTTCGTTGATCATTTTCCATGATCCATCGATAAGCGTCAGAGATTTTTGGGCGTTCTTCTGAGTGGACTAACTCCCTTGGCGGGGTGTCATAAAGCTGATGAACAACGACTTGTTGCTCAAATTTTTCTTTTGTTGTGCTTTTGACCTTGTGACGAATAGGCCCTGCGGCCATAAAGATGATTTTCTGGTGGCCGTCCTGTCGTTCGGGAGTGGCTGTCAAGCCGAGTACATATTTGGCTCGAACTTCATTTAACACCATTTCAAAGCGCGGTGCTGAAACGTGATGGCACTCATCAACGATCACATGTCCATAATCTTGAACAAGCTCTGATACCGTATTGTCTTTTTTGTTAATGAGGCTTTGGTAGGTTGCGATGTCGATGATGCCCGTTGGTTTTTTCTTGCCACCGCCGATGATGCCTACATCGACATCAGGTAAAAACGATTTTAATCGTTCTTTCCATTGGTCGAGCAGTTGTCTACTGTGAACCAAAATTAGCGTATTGGCTTTGCGTTTAGTAATCATGCCAATAGCGGTAACTGTTTTACCAAATGCAGTCGGCGCATGCAGAATACCAGCATCGTGCTTACTCATTGCGCGCACTGCTGCTTGCTGATTCTTTCTGAGCTTGACGAGTGACTTGGTGGCTTTAAGCTTAGTTCCGGGGTCACGTTGATCGTCTAATTGAACTTCAATCTGATTCTCGGTTAATAACTCTAGAGCTTCGTCTAAGCAGCCGCGGGGTATTGCCAAGTAGCCTTGCTCAATACGAGCGCAGGAGATAAATCGCGGTATGCCATGAGTTGAAAATCGTAATGCCTGTGTTTTAAAGAAAACAGGGTTGGAAAAGCTCGCGAGTCGCCTTAACCTTGCGGCTAACGCAGTTGGTAGCTCACTTAAATCAAAATAAACATGATTTGCGAGAGTGATGGTTATCTTTTCTGGTGGGTTTTCCAATAACAGAGGTTTTGCCTTGGCGGTCATCTCCCAGGGTGGACGATTCTCTATAACCTCTTGTTCTTTAAATAGCGCTGAGTTTGGTGAAATCTGTGTCAATAGCTTTGTCAGTCTACCGTGTGAAATAGACTCGATATTAGCCAGGTGCTGCCATTGGTCTTGGATGACATTAAGTTCGTTATCGACAAAGGAGCTATTGCCAGACAATCGCGGTTCCTTCTGAAGTGGTAGAGCGATTAAATTTCCAAATCCGCCTTCGGGTAAAATATCCTGGTTGGGGAAAAGGCGATCATAGGAATCAAACGATAGGTTCGGATGCTCTTGTTTTCAAAATCACTCCATCGCTTTGTCGAGCAGGCTAAATCCCAATAACCGGGCTTCTTTGGCGGGGACTTTCTCGTTGAAGAAAATCCAAAGGTGCGCGCCGTTGCCGGAGCGTGAAATCTCAATGGTATGTGGTATTTCAAATTTACGGCAAGCCTTCGACATTGCTTTTATTTCTTCTTGCCATTGGCCTTTATCAAAATCGGCCGCAAGAAAGTAGCAAGTGTTATCGTGCATTAAAGGATAGAGGCCAACCACTTGTTGCCCTGCTAAGTGGCGATAAATGATCTGGTCATTTAACTCAGTGAACTGACGGTGATTGCAATCCTGACATTTGATGCGCGGCTTGTGACAGATGCCTTGTACCCACTCATTATTGCAGGCAACAGAGTAACCACTGCGACCTTGCTTGTTTTGCCAGCGGTTTGCAAAAATATCGTTTCGGCCTCTAAACAACCCTCTAAAAATAGCAATCTTTTGTTCTGGTGAATATAGGGTCGAGTCAGATGTATTCGGTGAAGGTTGCTGGAGTTGCTCTCTGAGGGCTAGAAGCTGCTTTTTCTCCTTCTCAAGCGCAACAAGCCGAGAGTCAATCTTGGCAATGCTCTGGAAACCCTCATGTTTACGCATGTGCTTGTGGTGGTTTGATCAGAGACTCAGCTGGAATACCCAAGCCCTCATGCAGCTTCCAGATCATTTTTAGCGTGAGCGAGCGTTTGTGATTGAGAATTTCATAGACTCGGTTGCTTTTACCTATCATGGGCTCGAGGTCTTTCACTGTTAAACCTTTGCGCTCCATCTCAAACTTGATGGCTTCAACAGGGTCAGGCAGTTCCATAGGGAAATGCTTGGCCTCATAAGCTTCGATAAGCGTGACCATGACATCCAGCTTTTCACCTTCGGGTGTGTCAGGGCCAGCCATCATCAGGCTTTCAATTTCTTGCAATGCCGCTCGGTAGTCGGCATCAGTTTTAATCGGTTTGATGTCCATAATGTTTCCTCCGGCAATTAAATATTTTGTACATCAATTTTGTCGTATTGCGCATGGGTACCGATGAACCGGATATAGACCACGCGATAGACATAGTTGATCCACACGACCAAACGGTACTTGTTACCCGCAATATTGAAAACCACTCGACCATCTTTGAGGATACTGGCATTTCTGAAATCCTGCTTAACATCGGCAGGTGCGCTCCAGTCAGCCGCTAACGCATGGCGGTACCAGGCTAGCGTAGGTTCTTTAGCATCTATGTACTCTGAGCTTTCTTCCCAGAAAGTTTTTAGTGTCGATAGGGCAATGATTCTCATAAATTTAATGATAGTCCCAAAATGGGACTTGTTCAACTAAAATATACAGGAGAATCAATATGAATGAATATCAAGCACTTATGACGCAAAGAGAGCTATGTAATCGTTGGCAAGTAAGCGAAGCGACACTGGAGCGCTGGCATTCAGAGGGTATAGGCCCGATTTATGTGAAACTGGGCGGCCAAGTTAGGTACAGGCGAGAAGATGTACTGGAGTATGAGGCCAGTTGCTTGAGAAGGAGTACGATTGAAGCTGTTTAAAGGTTGGATAGTACGCAATTGCCCGCATCAGCCCTAACTTCCTGATAGTAAAGTTGCGGGTTAATAAAAAGCCCTAATGGCTGGTGAGGGCTCATTAGGGCTATTTACAAGATGGTGGTGGAATGGGACGCCGGTTTGGTTCCCATAATAGGAACTGAATTAGTTCCACAATTGCTTTAGTAAGCTAGTGCGGGTTTATGCTTACGCAGGAGCTTCGGAACCCTGCTTTTCAGAAGCTAGCAGAAACTCGGTTGACACAACCGAACAAAACTTGTTTATAGGTATAGCCTATTTTGAGTGTGAGTTTACTTTTATAGCCGAACGCTAACTATCCGAATTCATCCATTAAAAAATCAATGAAACTGCGTACTTTTTTCGATAGGTACTTCCTATGGGGGTAGATGGCGAATAGACCAAATTCAAGTGTTCTGTAATTGGGTAATACTTGAGTCAACGTGCCACTCTTCAATTCTTCTTCGACAATAAATCGAGGAATCATACCAATGCCTCCATGCGCTAACGTCATTTCCTTCACGGCTCTCGGGCTATTTGCTGAAGCGCGAGACATCACATCAATGGATGCCGTTTCGCCGTTTGATGAGATAAAAGGCCACTTTTTACCAATACGGAAATTACTGTCGATGATGCAAGTGTGATTTTTCAGATCGCTTGGAGAATCTGGTGCTTTTTTTGATTTTAAATAAGAGGGTGACGCACATAGAATCAAAGGCAAGGTGTTGATGGATCTTGCCACCATGCTGGAATCATCAACGCCACCGATCAGAATACGGACATCAATTCCTTCTTCAAGCATATCAACCGCCTTGTCACCCAAAAGCAGGTCGACCTGCATCTCTTTATGTTCATCGAGAAAACGGGGGAGGGCAGGAGATAGCTTCATTTCGCCAAAGGTTTGCGGGGCGCTAACCCTAAGCAACCCCCTTGGTGATCTCTGTTCTCCTGTGACATCGTCGATAAGTGCATTAAAGCTATCAATCAGGGGAAGTGCGTTTTCATAATAATTTTGCCCGGCTTCGGTTAGCGCTAATCGACGGGTAGACCGGTTAAATAGCCTCACCCCCAATTGTTTTTCCACCTCTCCGACATATTTACTGACCAAGGCTTTCGAAAGCCCTAGTCGGTCGCTTGCTGCGGTAAAAGAGCCGGTTTCAACCACGGCTACAATGGTCTTTAATCCATCTAATGTATCCATGATTGTCAATATATCATTGATAATTATTCAACAGCAAGGCTGTTTTTCCTAAAGTCGATTTTTTGGATACTGACTTTCATCAGCAGTAAGCAACAAGTTGAGTGCTGAAACAACAAGAGGTCAGATATATGAGAAAAATTGAAATCTATACAAGGCCAGGATGTGGCTATTGCACACATGCTAAGCGCCTTCTTGAAAGCAAAGGTTTGGATTACAGCGAGTACGACACTTACATACACCCGGAAAAATTCCAGGAGTTACGTAGACGCACTCAAGCCCGAACCTTTCCTCAAATTTTTGTTGATGATCGTGCCATAGGAGGGTTTGAGGACCTTTTAAAGCTTGAACAGCAGAATAGATTGCCTAAGCAAAGTAAGCCGCTTGCAACAGAAACTTAAGTAAAAACTTTTTAATCGCAAACTCATTTAGGAGCTAAAACATGTCAACAATCAAATTACATCGTCATCCACTTTCTGGTCACTCACATCGCGTAGAGGTGCTCTTGTCACTACTTGGTCTACCGACCGAATTAGTGAATGTGGATTTGGCAAACGGCGCACACAAACAAGCGGACTTCTTGAAAAAGAATCGCTTTGGTCAGGTCCCGGTAATCGAGGATGGAGATGTCACGATTTCAGATTCGAATGCCATCTTGGTTTATTTGGCCAGTAAGTACGACGCTAACCACCAATGGTTACCTCAAGACGCAAAGGCAGCCGCAGATGTTCAACGCTTCTTATCTCTAGCGGCAGGAAAGATCGCCTTTGGTCCGGCAGCCGCAAGACTGGTTAACGTGTTTGGTGCTGGCTTGGATCATGAAAACGCCAAAGCTATCGCACACCATACTTTTGAGCTACTTGATGCACATCTTTCGGAGCAGGATTGGTTAGTGGGTAGCACGCCGACTATTGCTGACGTTGCCAACTATGCGTATATCGCTCATGCACCCGAAGGTGATGTGTCACTTGAGTCTTACCCGAATATCGTCGCGTGGTTGAATAGATTTGAAGCGCTTGAAGGATTCGTGCCAATGCAAAGAACCGCCGTTGGCCTCAATCAGTAAGACAATCAAAATATCGAAACGATTAGGAGATGAAATTATGATCACTGAAATTCAAATGCTTGCTGCTGCTGGTGGACTTTTACTCGCGTTGACCCTAATTCAGGGTACTCGCAACGTTATACTCTTAGGGCTTCCGGTTGCTGCTGGAAATCAACACGATATTGCGCCTTGGTCAGGTTGGAATGATAGGCTGAATCGAGCCATTCGAAACCTGATTGAAGCGATCGCGATATTTGCCCCCATTGTGCTAGCAGTGCACGGGCTAGGATTAAATAATGACCTCAGTGCCTTGGGTGCTCAGATTTTTCTGGTGAGTCGCATTGTGCATGCGGTGGTCTATACACTTGGAGTACCTTGGATTCGTACGCTTGCATGGTTTGCCGGCGTCATAGGCATTGTGATGGTGGGTGCTCCACTTTTCACATAAATCCTATCCGATAAACGGTTTACCCAATACTGCACAAAGGGTCGGGCTAAGGCGTAGTTCCCCGATGCTCGGCCCAATAACAATCTTGTACATATGCTTGGTCAGTTAAGTGCATATTCAGTTAAATTCTGCGTAGAGAGGATTACCTTATGACAAACTCAATACTGTATATTAAACCTTCACCCTTTCATTCGGGCGAACAAAAAATCCAGGCTCGCATGGGCGTCAGGGAAAAAATGGAACGTTTTGGGAGAAAGGTTATTCGAGACTTTATGCCAGATCAGCATCGAGAGTTCTATAATCAGTTGCCGTTTGTCCTTGTCGGGCATGCCGATGGTGAAGGTTGGCCGTGGGCTTCCATCTTGTTCAATTCACCTGGTTTTATGCACTCGAAAAATGAACGCTCGCTATCGATTAATGCCCTGCCTGTAGAAGGCGACCCTCTCCAGGAAGCCATTGAGCCTATGACTCGACTCGGTTTACTCGGAATAGAATTGCCAACACGGCGGAGGAACCGATTAGCGGCACACATTGAGCGTAAAACGGAACAGGGGTTCGAGGTGAAGGTAGATCAAGCGTTTGGCAACTGTCCACAATATATTCAAACTCGTGAATTGGAGTGGCTGGATGCTGGTTCAATGCCCAAGCCAGAAGTTCAAGAAATAACATTGCTTGATCAGGATGCGCAGGCGCTGATCTCAAATAGTGATACCTTTTTTGTGGCTAGCTACCTTGCCAATGGTAGCGGAGAAGCCAGCGAAGGTGCAGATGTTTCTCATCGAGGAGGTCGGCCAGGTTTTGTCCGGGTGGATGATGACAAGACGCTGACCATTCCAGATTACTTAGGTAACAACCATTACAATACCTTTGGAAACTTCATTGAAAACGGTAAGGCAGGATTACTCTTTCTCGATTTTGAAAAGGGTGATCTTCTTACACTGACAGGTACCGTAGAGATTCTGTGGGAGTCGCCTGAGATAAAGTATTTTGACGGTGCAGAGCGGCTATGGAGATTCCACCTTGATCATGGGCGAAAACTCAAATACGCACTTCCACTTAGATGGAAATTGCAGGCGTTTTCTCCTAACACCTCTTTGACAGGTACTTGGCAAGAAGCCAAAGCGTCGGAAGATGCAGCGAGACTTAAAGACGAATGGCGGCCTTACAAAGTTGAAAAGATTGTTCGGGAAAGCAGTGTCATCAAATCCTTTTATCTCTCTGCTGTGGGACATCAGGCACTAAAGTTTATCCCTGGGCAATTTCTTACCCTGAAGGCTGAACTTGAAGGTAAAGAACAAATACGTACTTACACCTTGTCGAGTGCGCCTGCTGATCATCAGTATCGAATCAGTGTAAAGCGCGAAGATTCACTGGATGGTAAACGACCTAAAGGGACTTTTTCCAGTTACTTACATTCAGGCATAAATGTAGGAGATACGATACTCGCAAAAGCCCCCACGGGTGCATTTCAATATGAGCCAGAGAGTGATCGTCCGGCTCTGCTTCTTGCTGGTGGTGTCGGCATTACGCCGATGATCTCGATGGCGCGACATGCATTGAGTGAGGGGCTTCGAACACGAAAAATACGCTCGATCACCTTCATTGGTGCCGCGCGCAGTCATCAACACAGGGCATTCTTTGACGAATTTAATAAGGTTGCTGAGGCGTCTCAAAATCAGATACAAGCCTATTGGGCATTAAGTGAAGTCAGTCCAGATTTAAAACCCGGAAAAGACTTTCAGCACGTCGGTCATATTTCAAAAGACCTGCTTCAAGCAATATTGCCACTGGATGAATACGATTGTTATCTTTGTGGTCCGGCCGGATTTATGCAGGCAAGCTATGATTTGTTGCGCTCGTTAGGTGTCAGCGATTCTCGTATTAATGCCGAAGCATTTGGCCCTGCGTCATTGAAACGAAGTGCTGATGGGACAGCGAAAAGCGCCGTATCACAACCAGTTGCCGATCAAGCTATTGTTGAGTTTTCCAGTTCTAAAGTTGAACAGGCCTGGTCGAAAGGAGATGGCAACTTATTGGAATTTGCAGAAGCTCATGGGTTTACTCCTGACTTTGGTTGTAGAAGCGGGCAATGTGGTGCATGCAAAGTAAAACTGAGGTCAGGCAAAGTCGCTTATGAAACGGCACATCCCGAGGGGGTGGATGATGGAGAGGTTTTATTGTGCTGCGCGGTTCCGGCTAGGGTTGAAGGAGAAGAGGTTGCTAGGATTTCTATTGAACTCTGATGTTGAACTTGCGCTATCTGGCGGAAAATTTTATTAAAGGTAAGCCATGAAATTTCAATTGCAAGAGCTAGTTAGGAATCACGGTTTTAAGGCTGCTAAGGTGGCTCTCATTGTGGGAACGATATTGTTAATCATCAATCAATTTAATGCTATTTTTGCTGATCAGCCCTTTCGCTGGTTGCCCGCTGCACTTACTTATATTGTTCCGTTTTTTGTTTTTTTATTAGGTAAGCATAAGGAGGGGGAAGAATGATCAATATGGATTTTTCTCGACGCTTGGTAATCGAAACCGCAGCTATGAATTGGACTGAAAGCCCAATTTCAGGTGTGTTACGCAAACCACTTGAAAGAGAGGCGAAAGAGTCTGGGCATACAACAAGTATTGTGAGGTACGAAGCGGGCGCCAGTTTTTCAGAGCATGTACATCCCTTGGGTGAAGAAATCTATGTGCTAGAGGGAGTGTTTTCGGACGAAACAGGCGACTTCGGACCGGGCACTTATATTCGTAATCCACCAGGAAGTGTTCACGCCCCTTTTAGTAAAGAGGGCTGCACTATTTTCGTAAAACTGAATCAATTCGATCAGAAAGATTCAATTCGAGTTCGGGTCGATACAAAAACATCTCCTTGGCAACAGGGTATAGGTAGCCTAGACGTAATGTCCTTGCACCGTTTTGAAGGTGAACATGTCGCTTTGGTTAAGTGGCCAGCGGGGGAAGTGTTTGAGCCACACCGACACTTTGGTGGAGAAGAAATTCTGGTTCTCTCGGGAACATTTAGAGATGAGCATGGCATGTATCCGGAGCAAACATGGATTCGCAACCCTCACATGAGCCAGCATCACCCTTATGTTCATGAGGTGACAGTCATTTTGGTCAAGACGGGGCATTTGCCAATAGAGTGATCAACTTGAAATTGGCTCGTTTATTTTTTCCATACTCAATTTGCGGGTTAATAAAAAGCCCTAAAGGCCAGTAAGGGCTCATTAGGGCTTAAAAAAATGGTGGAGGCGGGGGGAATCGAACCCCCGTCCGCGAATCCGCTGCTCGTGGTACTACATGCTTAGTCTAGTCTTTAAATTAACCCGAAACTGATCCGACTGACAGGATGTTTTAGGCGAGTTTGCTTAAGTTTAGCGCTTGGGGGGCAAACACCCTTACACGCGAGTCTCCGTATATGACTGTTAAACTTCCTACCGGTGACGCTCAGAAGCAACAGTTAGCCTATTAAGCGGCTAAAGCGTAGTTGTCGTCGTTTGCAACTATTTTTTTTCAGCTAGTGGGTACGAGGTTCGCTGACACCTCGGCATGCACCTTGAGTTTTGTAATCCTCGTCGAAGCCAATGTCGCCCCCAAGATAAAGCCTTAAAACATTGGGATTTAATACTCGAAACAACCGATAAATTATGCCACACTTAGCGGTATAGATGAAATAATAATACACTAAATATATGAATTAATTGCCTTAATTCAAGCTTTCAATGGAAAATACTGAAATAAAAATAAAATATGCCTATGCAACTGATGTTGGCTGTGTTCGCGAATTGAATGAAGACTCTTTATTTTGTAGTAATAATCTCTGGCTGGTTGCCGATGGCATGGGGGGACATGCTTGCGGTGAAATTGCCAGCCAAATTGCGGCAGAGACGATTGCCCGTGAATTTATGGGGTCTGGAGATTTGGTGAGAGCGATAGAGCTGGCTCATAGCAACATTCTTGCGGCCAGTAATGATAAAGTTAATCAACAAGGTATGGGCACAACAGTCGTTGCTTTAACTTGTAAGCAAAATGAATATTTTGTGGCTTGGGTCGGGGATAGTCGCGCTTATTTATGGGATCATTGCCGGTCGAGATTAACTCAGTTGACTGAAGATCACTCGCTGATTGTACGTTTGGTTAAGTCGGGGTTAATTTCAGTTGAAGAAGCGCAAAAGCATCCACAACGGCATATGATTACTCAATGTTTGGGGTCAGTTGAAATTGAACAGATAAAAATTGATGTCAACCAGGATGTATGGCAAGCCAATCAACAAATATTACTGTGCAGCGATGGGTTAAGTGACGAACTTAGCGATCAGGAAATCGCTAGGATTTTAAAAACTCATACTGATAAGTTGGATAAAATTAATGCACTTATCGAGGCAGCCAAAAGTGCTGGAGGGCGGGATAATATCAGCGTCGTACTGATAGATTCACCAATTGTTAAAAAGCCCTCCCTGTTTGAAAAGATAAAAATGTTGCTTAAAATTCAATAATAATGGCAGCTAATGAGGACTCAATGACTAATCAACAAGAACAAGGCAAGCCATCTCAGGAGTCAGCGGTTGGACCACAAGGGACGCAAATGTTCGAGCTGTCTGATGTCAACAAAATGATTGCTCAGGAAATTGCGCAAACCCAGACCGATGAAGCTGACATTCCGGCCCTGATTGGGGTCAGTGAGAATGTCAGTGGTATGAGAATCATACTCAATAAAGATAAAATGGAAGTTGGGCGACGGCCAAACAGTGATATCCGTTTAACAGATAATAGTGTCTCTTCGATGCATGCACATATCATTCGCGAAGGAACTTATTGCAAAGTATTAAATCTGTTATCTTCTAATGGTACTTTTGTGAATGGCGAAAAGGTTGCCGAAAAATATTTGGTTCCTGGTGATCGAGTTGCATTTGCTGCAACTGAATTTGTCTTTATGTTAATTGAAGAAGGAGACTCCAGTAAAAGTACCTCTAAAAACAGAGCGGTTTACCTGGCTGCAATTTTACTCACATTAGCCTTTGCCGGTCTGCTGTTTTATCTTTTATAAATGTTATGTCGAGTAATCCCATAAAGCCTCCGCTAACAGTTAATAAAATGACTGATACACAGGAGCTACCTAAAAATGTTGGTCGTTATCGCATCTTAAATGAAGTTGGTCGCGGTGCGACGGCATTTGTTTATAAAGCTTATGATCCCCAGCTCGATCGGTTTTTAGCCATTAAAGTTTTGCGCGAAGAGTTAGCGCAAGATGAAGATTATCGTCAAGCGTTTATTAAAGAAGCCAGATTGGCTGCACAACTCACCCATCCGGGTATTGTTACTATCTATGATGTAGGCATTGCCGATAATAAACCTTATATTGGTATGGAGTTACTCGAAGGCGCGACGCTGGAACAAATCCTTAAGGCCCAAGGCAAGCTCAATTTACGTACCGTTTTAGCAATGTCGGTGCAACTGGCACGCGCACTGGATTATGCACACCGTCAAGGTGTTGTTCACCGTGATATCAAGCCGGGCAATATTGTTGTGTTGAAAGATAAAAAGACCGTCAAGTTGACTGACTTTGGTATTGCTCAACTCGATGATAGTTTAAACAGTGTTGGTAAGGGCTCAGACAAAGTTATTGGTACGCCCGAATATATGGCGCCAGAACAGGTTTTGGGGCAACCCACCGATAACCGCTCAGACCTTTATTCATTCGGGGTTTTAATTTATCGCATGTTAATGGGATTACCACCTTTTATTGGTGATGATCTTGGGCAGTTATTTAAACAAATTATTAAAAATAAACCACCACGTATTTATGTGGTAGAAGAAAAAGTTAAGGATGATTTACAAGATTTTATGCGCAAATTGCTGCAAAAGCAGCCAAACAAGCGTTACCAAAGTGCGGGACAAATCTCTAATGAATTGCGCACTATTCAAGGTAAGCTTGGAGAGAAAAAACAGCAACAAAATAATGAATATGTTTCATTGCGTTTCCGCTGGACGGCAACAATGGCAGGTGTTGTATTTGTTGCAATGTGTTTAGGGTTGGCAATAGTTTACTACATGCAGTATCAAGCACTTTCGGGAATTACTTTTGACTATGGCCGTTCAATTGCTCGAATGATTGCTTATAAAAGTGCCGACTCTGTACTACTTGATGATTTGGTTGGATTGAATGCATTGGTCAATGAAACCAATAAAAATGATCAAGTCAAAAGCGTTGCGGTGATGAATAAAAATAATACCGTTTTAGCTTCTACTCAAAAGGATATTATCGGTACTGCTTTTAAGCCACCGAATGATCGGTCTCATGAACATACTTTAGAAGATATTTTAATTTATCAACGCGAACTGGAAAATAAAAATATCTTATTCGATGTCGAGATGCCTATCAAATATGATAATAAATCACTGGGCTATTTATATATTTCTTTTAGCGCTGACTCAATGTTTACTGCCGCTAAGAGCACGTTAGTAACGATGTTAATTGTGATGATGATCACGTTATTTGTGGTTTTTATAATTACACTGGTATTGGCTCGACGAACCTCCAGAGATTATCAGCGAGTTACTCAGGCATTAAATAAAATGGCTTTGGGACGAGTGGATGCTAGATTAATCAGTGATCGAAATGATGAGGCTGGACAATTATTTGCGGCATTTAATCGATTAGCAAATTTCTTAGAAGGTAGGTTTGACACAGCAAGTAAAACTAAAGGTCGTTCTATTAAACAGGTTTCACTTAAAAAGATTTCTAACCAACCCGACAGTCAGGTGGCGGAGACGGTCGAGCTTGATATCGTTTCAGAGTTAGATAAAGATTAATGTTAAATTAGAAAAACGATTATTAGTTAGATAAGCGCCACATAATCACAAGAACTAGAATTTATGACATTTATTGAATTTATAGAGCCTTTTATTATTGTTGCCATTTTAGCGGGCTTATTGTCGCTGTATAGTTTGTTGGCGCTAATATTAAGTCTGCGCAAGTTAAAGCTGTTTGCTTTTTGTCGACAACTTACCGTATTGTTCATGTTGCTGATGATTACCGGCAGCATCACTTTATTTATGTTAGGTACTCAGGGATATCAGGCATTAACTCAGGAAGAACTGGTCGCCAACATCGAAGTGACCCCCACCAGTGAGCAAACTTACTATGCGCGATTGTTGTTTCTTGATGGAACACAGCAGGTTTATCTATTAAATGGTGATGAATTATTAGTCGACGCTTATATTTTGAAATGGAAACCTTGGGCAAATATTCTGGGGCTACATACCGCTTATCGTTTAGAGCGGGTGAGCGGTCGGTATCAAGATATTCAGCAAGAGCAGAATAAACCCCGAACCGTGTTTGCTCTTAATAGTCATGCCGGAGGGGGACTGGCTGAATGGCGAAAAAATTATCAATCACTTTCATTCTTAGTGGATGTTGAGCATGGTTCTGCTAGCTTTGTTAGTGCCCAACAAGCACAGCAATATCAGCTTTTGGTCAGTTCAAGTGGCTTAATTATTCGTCCCGTCAAAGCAGTTTTATAGTCCTGATGAGGGCCGGTAACTAATCGTCACGGCTTAAATATTCAACTTAAGAAGGCTTGGGGTTGTCCTTTTGCAGACTTTCTTTTTGCTTAACAGCTTTCTTTTTTCTGGCCTCTTTAGGATCTGCAATCAAAGGACGATAGATTTCAATTCTATCACCTTCACGTAGTTCATCGGTGAGTTTACAGGCCTGACTAAATAGGCCTACTTTGTTTTTTGTCAGGTCAATCTGTGGATACTTTTGCAAGATACCAGATTGAACAATTGCTTGTTCCACTGTTGTACCTACGGGGACCTGTTGAGTTAGTAGCTGTTGTTCATCAGGTAGAGCAAAGATTAGTTCAATATTGATTATTGTTTGATTGGACATTTCGGCAGACATTAGTTTTTTCCATAAACCTGAACAGCCCTTTCGGTAAAGGCATTTACCATTGAGTGGGTCAGTTGGTTAAATATGGCGGCAAATGCCATTGATGCCAATTTATTCGAAAACTCAAATTCCAAGCTTAGCGCTATTTTACAGGCTTCTTCTGTTAAAGGGTTAAATTGCCAATGCCCAGAAAATGATTCAAATGGACCATCAATTAATTGCATTTGAATGGACCGAAAAGGAACCAAGGTGTTTTTAGTAGAAAAAGATTTAGCAATACCTCTTTTAGCAATTTCAAGACGCGCAGTGACTTCATTTTCTGTACGAGAAATAATTTCGGCTTGTTGACAATAAGGAACAAATTCGGGATAGGATGCGATATCATCAACCAGTCTAAACATCTGTTCTGCTGAAAACATTACTAATGCATGTCGATTAATTTTTTCCACTCGATTTCTACTACCTTTTTACCCACTGGCTTAAAACTGATTGAGTTTTTTTAATAATTTTTGTGACCGCTGGGTATACTTTTGAGCTAATTCATTATTAGGCTGAATTTGTAAAATTAAATTCCAGCGAGTCATTGCTTCTTTTAGTTTGTGGTTACGGTAAAATACCACCGCTTGTTCATGTAATTTATCAAGTAATTGACTTTCCATGTAACCACTTTGTGATAGGGATGCTGGTGATTTTAAAGCTTTTATTTGAATTAACTTTTCTGCTGCTTCAAGATAACTTTCATCGTTAACTAACAGTACAAATTCATCGGTATATAAGGCGATGGTATGGTTTTCTATAAAGTGTCGATAGATTTTTTGCTGCTCAGTGTTACGACTCGATTGTGCCAGCTGACTTAATTTTTCTAACATTTTACTGCGTTCACTAAGGGAAACCGCCTTTTGCGCCATAGCTTGCATTAATTGTTGTTGTATTTTATACAGTTCAGCGTGGTGTTGTTCGGTGATAAACAATCGGTTGGCTTTTTCTAAGCCTTTATAATAGTTGCTTTGAGCTAAATATTTTTTGAGTAGATTGATATTGGCTTTGGCACGTAACTGTTCTTGTTGATAGAGTTTGCTGGTTGGTGTTACCGGAACTTGAATTAACTGCCCAGGCATCAACTTCATCGGGTTGGTGATTTTATTTATTTTCGCTAGAGTCACAAAATATAAAGAATTGCCTAGCCAGGATTCTGCAATTTTTCCAAGACTGTCGCCAGGTTTAATTTTGTAATTGGTTAAGCGAGCAGTATTAAAAAGTTGTTGTGGCGTTTGAGTTAACTGATCCCATAAAAGTTGCGCTGTTGAGTGATTCCGATTAACGTTTAATACCTGTTTTAGATGACTACTCGCGGCATGAAAATCACCGTGTTCCAGTAGTTTAATGGCTTTTTCAACAGCTTGATTTTGCGTTGTTGCATGTTCTAGCGGGTCATTTGCTGACGGTGGAGTTTTTTTCGTAGGCAGCCACTGGCAACTGGCCAGTAACGATATACTAATTAATAAAAACGCGAGTTTTTTATGCAATGCCATCATAAATTGTGAAGGTTAGTTAAAATTATTTTTCATTAACCGTTGTTTATCACGATCCCATTCCTTCGCTCTTTCAGTTGCGCGTTTATCATGCAACTTTTTACCTTTGGCCGTACCAATTTTTAATTTAATGCGGTTTCTAATCCAGTAAAGCGATAGTGGAACAACGGTGTAACCGTCTTTTTGCTGAGCATCGAAAAGTTTATTGAGTTCTGCCCGATGTAAAAGTAATTTTCTGTTGCGGGTTGGTGTTGGTTTAATATGAGTCGAGGCTGTAATTAAAGGCGAAATATGGCAACCTTGTAGAAACGCTTCACCATTTTGCAGGTAAATATAAGCATCGGTCAGGTTGGCTTTTTTCTCGCGCATGGCTTTGACCTCCCAGCCTTCCAAAGACAAGCCTGCCTCGTAGGTCTGGTCGATAAAATAGTCATGCTTCGCTTTGCGATTTTGCACGATAGTATTTTCTGGCGTTTTCTTCTTGTTGGCAGCCATCGACTTCTTAATCTGGGGTGAATCTAATAGGAGAGAATTATAGGTGAATCAGCGGGGTTTGTCTGCAAATAGCCAGAAAAATAAACAGCGCTTTTATTTAAAGCGCTGTTTTATAAGGATTATCTTAACATTTTGTTAACCAGTCCAAGATCTTTTTCATCGAGCAAACCTGCTGCTTGCTTTAATTTTAGCGTGTTTAATATGTAGTCATATCGTGCGCGCGCATGTTGTCGCTTAGCATCAAAGAGTTGTTGAGTTTGTAGTAATACATCAACAATTGTTCGTGTACCCACTTCAAAGCCGGCTTGAGTGGCTTCCAGCGCACTTTGTGACGAAATGACAGCCTGTTTCAGGGCGTTGACCGAACTGACTGCGGCAACGACACCCAAATAGGCGTTACGGGTTTCACTAACTGCGCGTCGGTGGTCGGCTTCGAGATTATGCGAGGCTTGTACATATAAGCTTTGTGACTCTTTCGTTCGTGAGCTGGTTTGGCCGCCTGAATAAAGTGGTATGTTGACGTTAAGCGATATGGTTGTTGATGGATTAGTAGAATTGGTTGTGGCATCAACAAAACCGATAAGCTCTCCAGCATCATTTTCACGCGGAAAAGCTGGAGATGTGGTATCTCTATCAGAATCGGAGTAAGTTGCCTGAAGTCCAACTGTCGGATAATGACCTGATTGTGAAATGTCGATGTTCTTCTTGGCAATTTCCAAAGCAATTTTTGATGCTTTAATTGATATGTTATTTGACTCTGACTCTTTAACCCAAGCTTTAATATCACTGGGTACTGGATTTTTGAGTGGGATATCAGATTTTAGCGATAGCAAACCATAATGATATTGACCGGTTATTTGTTGCAATGCTTCGTGTGCGTTATCGAGTGCGTTTTGTGCGCTGATCTGATTGGCAACCGCTCTATCATGACGAGATTGGGCTTCATGCACATCGGTCATTGCGATCAGACCTACTTCAAATCGTTGTTTGGTTTGCGCCAGTTCTTTCGATACGGCTTCGGTTTCTGCTTTTGAAAAGGCGACGCTGTCTTTTGCCGCTAATACATTAAAATAAGCTTCAGCGACTCGAATAATGAGTTCATGCCGGGCACCTTCGTGTTGTACATTTGAGCGCAGTGCTTCTTTTTCAGAACGAGAGAGTGTTAACCAGGTTGTGTGGTTATAGATTTCTTGATTGAGCTGAATACGCCAGCTATATCCATCAGTTTCTGATTCACTATTTTGAGTAACGTCAATATTTTGAGGATTATTGGGGTCGCCGATTGGCGTAAAAATACCTTTGGTTGTTCGTGTTGACTCATTATCAGCCAGTTCATATCCTGCACTGGCAGTTAATTGGGGTAATAAGCCCGCCAGACTTTGATTGACGCGCTCATTAGAGGCTTTTCGTCCTGCTTCACTGGCCAGAAAGACCGGATCATTGTCTTTCGCCAGATTATAGATATCGAGTAAATTATCAGCCCAAGCACTCGCTGATGATAAAAGTAGACAAATGCTCAATGCCGTTTTGGTTGGTTTATTCATTTTTTTACCTGCAAGTCGTCAAAATAAATTAGAGTTTCCCCTGGTCACGCGGTAATTTCTTATGCGTGAGAATACCAATGAATATCAGGGTAAAGTCTCCAACTGAAATGCCCTGTCAATATTCCAAGTTTCCCGATTATCTGTGCGAGCCAGAACTTAGGTGTGTTAGCATTGTAACTCACCTGCGTTGCCAAATTTTAGCTTTAAGTTATTAGTAAATCATTTGATTTGTAAATGAATTTTACAGATAGTGAGTATTCACCGGCGAAATAACGTGTTGTTAAAAGATAAAGCGGTTAGCTCGCTCAGCGTTTATCATGGGTTGCGCTGCAACTGGAAATAAAATCTCGATATCCCACTCTTTATTGTCTGTCAGTTTGCATAAACAAGCATTTTGTGCCAAATGATCGCCAAGAATTGCGGCAATTCTGCCGGTGTGAGACAGGTTTTTTTTCATTACATCAGGCAGTTTTTCCATTGCTGATGTGATAAGTATTGCATCGTATGGCGCATGTGCCAGCCAGCCTTCGGTTGCATCAAACTCTTCAAATGTGACATTTTCAACCGCCAGCGCGCCTACTTTTTGTTGTGAAAACTCAACGAATTCACTGATGATATCGACGCTATAGACATGTTTTGCCAGTTTTCCAAGTATGGCGCTGGCATAGCCATGACCGCAGCCAATTTCCAAAACTTTTTCTTGTCCTTCCAGAGTTAAAGCCTGGATCATGCGGGCCAACTCGCGTGGTGCAAGCATTGACTGGTTATGCCCTAAAGGTATTGCAACATCGGCATAAGCTAAATTACGATGTTCTTCGGGGACAAACTGCTCGCGAGGAATCGTTGCCATTGCCCCCAGCAGTTTTTTATCAAAAACTTTCCAGGGTTTGATTTGCTGTTCAATCATATTGAATCGCGCTTTTTCAATATTCATTTACTGCCAACTCTCAGTGTGATTGATTCTGGTTATTTTGTACTACACAGCTTAATATTAGCAATGATCTGCTATAAAAATCCTATTAAATATTCAATTACTTGTTACGAGTTTCAACGAATGAAAAATACCGAGCAACTAAAATATGAGATTTTAAAGACTGAAAACGGGTTTAACGGTTATTTTAAAATCAACCGGTATACTATTCGGCAGCAATTATTTGCCGGTGGTTGGAGTGAACCATTTCAACGAGAATTATTTGAGCGTGGTCATGCCGCAGCCGTGTTGCTGCTTGATCCACTGAAAGAACGATTGGCATTGGTAGAGCAATTTAGGCCTGGCGCCATGGAAACAGAAGCTTATCCTTGGATAACTGAGCCAGTGGCGGGCATTATTGAGACTGGTGAAACACCAGGGAATGTTGTGCGCCGAGAATCAATTGAAGAAGCCGGATGTGAGATTAAGCGACTGCGTCAAATTTATAAATATTTGGTGAGTCCTGGTGGTTGTACTGAAACGGTATGTCTGTATCTGGGAGAAATTGATAGCACAACTTTGCCGGAATTAGGTGGTTTAGATGATGAGAATGAAGATATTCGAATTGTGAATATTTCTATTGACGAAGCATTTCAACGTCTTGACCGTGGCGAATTTAATAATGCAATGATGCTAATTGCCATTCAATGGCTCAAATTAAATTGGTCAAACCGAGAAAATATTTGGGAAAATAGTGAGATTGAACACAAAAACTAGAAAAAGTTACCTAAACTAAAACAACGACAAGATTATTGAGATAATCTTAGTAGTTTAATCAACCCGTTAACCGACAAAAAGTCAGGTTGTTTGTGTTAATTGAGCTGTTTCTGGTCATTTGAACGAAATGTAGTAACTGACACTTGCAGTATTTGGTGTTTTGGAATGTGGATGAGTGAGTCTTTAATCGTTAGCAATAAAAATAAGCTACGTGAACAATATAAGCCTGATTTAACAGCGATGCTGTCGCAGTGCGAAATAAATTACTGGTTGTTAAATCAATTAATACCTGAGTTAACTCTGTCTGGTAAACAGCGTGCTTTAAACTCAGCAGTGGGGACTGCTTGTAATAAGCCCCGAGAATTGGCAAATCAACCTTACTCTGGCGTATCGGCAAGCAAGGTTTGTGAAAAACGTTTTATTGTGAAGACTTCCGCAATTCAATTGGTATTTACAATAACTGATTTGGCTCCTTATACAACAACGACTAAACTTACCATAAATACACCTGAAATCGGTATTGAACGTGAACTGTCACTAATTGTTCGACTGTATCATGATGTTAAAATGATGGAAGTTATGGAAGGTTCTGGACCGTCAGCTATGGCCGCAATATACCCTGCAAATGCACAACGAAAAAATGTTGATGAAAAACGCCAAGTTAATCAATTTGTCGGGGAGTGCCTGAAAGCCTGCTTTGAAAAGAAAGTGCACAACACCACCCAACCACAAGGAGAACAACCTTATCATGGCTGATAAAATCGATATGCTCCCTTATGAGATACAGCCAGCGCAAACAGATGTTGTGCGTTTGGCACAAATTACCGATTGCCATATTTTTGCTGATCCTGAGGGATGCCTGCTAGGTTTGAATACTCGCGATAGTTTTGAAGCTGTCTGCGATCGCCTTAAGCGCGAAGAATGGCGTCCAGATGCCCTGCTTGCCACAGGTGACTTATCACAAGATGCATCTCCACAAGCTTATAAATATTTAGCTGATTATTTTAAGTCGATGCAACTGGCGACTTTTTGGCTTGCTGGTAATCATGACGACTCCGATACCATGGAAATGTACTTAAGCAACAGTAGTGTTTTTCCTGCAAAACAGATTTTAATTGGTGACTGGCAAATCTTAATGCTGGATTCGTCGGTAAAAGGCAAGGTGCACGGTCACTTGTCTAATTATCAGATGGCATTTTTGGCGCGTGCGTTAAAACGTTACCCCGAAAAACATGCCCTTATTTGTCTACATCATCAACCCGTGGATGTGGGATGTGAGTGGCTGGATCAAATTGGTTTGCATAACGCCGATGAGTTAGCTGCGTTAATTGCTCGCCACAACCAGGTCAAAGGGGTGTTGTGGGGGCATATCCACCAGGAGTTTCAACGTTCAATTAATGGAGTTCAATGGATTGCTACACCTTCTAGTTGTGTTCAGTTTGAGCCGGGATCGATTGATTTCAGTGCTGGTGTCGAAGCGCCAGGCTATCGATATCTGAATCTTTATGCCGATGGACGTATTGAGTCGGTTGTTCACCGAATCAATAATGTCGAATTTGAAGTTGACTATTCTATTAAAGGCTACTAGCTTATCTGGGCAAAAGTATCACTCATCAGACTGGTGTTTATTTGTTGTTGCTGAATAAATAATCACCAGTATTTTCAATATTTTAACAACAGGTGTTGCGTTTAAAATTAAATGACGCGATTATACACCGTTAACAAATTACTCCGATCAACCTTAACTTAAGCTTAGGAATTCGATGTCTAGTTCTTATAATTCCGATTCAATAGAAGTTCTCAGTGGATTAGATCCTGTTAAAAAACGTCCTGGAATGTATACCGATACCGCCAGACCAAATCATTTGGCCCAGGAAGTTATCGATAACAGTGTCGACGAAGCATTAGCCGGCCATTGTAAAAATTTACAGGTAATTCTGCATGAAGATGGGGCGCTCGAAGTTCAGGATGATGGTCGTGGTATGCCTGTCGATATTCATCCTGAAGAAGGTATTAGTGGCGTCGAATTGATTTTGACCAAGCTACATGCTGGCGGTAAGTTTTCTAATAAAAACTATCAGTTTTCTGGTGGGTTGCATGGCGTTGGTATTTCTGTGGTTAATGCGCTTTCATCTCGGGTTGAAGTTTATGTCAAACGTGATGGCAAACAGTTTGCTATCAGTTTTGCCAATGGTGATGTATGTGAGTCACTAAAAGAGATTGGTGAAGTTGGCAAACGAAATACGGGTACAACGGTTAAATTTTGGCCGGATCCACAATATTTCGATACACCAAAATATTCTGTTGCCAAACTTAAGTATTTGTTGCGTGCTAAAGCTGTATTATGTCCTGGCTTGAGTGTAACGCTGGTCGAAACGAATGGCGAAAAAACACAGTGGCTCTATGAAGATGGGTTGCGAGATTATTTAAAAGGCGCCAGTGTTGATGTGGAATGCCTGCCAGAGGAGCCGTTTTGTGGTAATTTTTCTGGTGATACCGAAGCGGTTGACTGGGCACTGTTTTGGTTGCCGGAGGGTGGTGAGGTTTTAAATGAGAGCTATGTCAATCTGATTCCAACACCTTTGGGTGGCACCCATGTTAACGGCCTGAGAAACGGCCTGTTAGATGCGATGAAAGAGTTTTGTGAGTTTCGTAATAGTCTGCCTCGAGGAGTAAAATTAACGGCAGATGATTTGTGGCATGGGTTGTCATTTGTCTTGTCGGTAAAAATGCAGGATCCACAGTTTTCTGGCCAAACGAAAGAGCGATTGTCATCGCGCCAGTCAGCCGCCTTTGTTTCTGGCATTGTCAAAGACGCCTTCTCGTTATGGTTAAATCAAAATCCAAACTATGGCGATAGGCTGGCTGAGATTACGATTGCCAACGCACATAAACGTTTGCGTTCTAATAAAAAAGTTGTACGTAAAAAGGTGACGAGTGGGCCAGCTTTACCGGGTAAATTGGCTGATTGTGTTGGTCAGGATTCAATGGCCAGTGAACTGTTTTTGGTAGAGGGTGATTCTGCGGGGGGATCGGCGAAGCAGGCGCGTGATAAAGAGTTTCAGGCAATCATGCCGCTACGCGGAAAAATCTTGAACACTTGGGAAGTAGACTCGGGTGAAATTCTTGCCTCTCAAGAAGTACACGACATTTCGGTTGCACTAGGACTTGATCCTGGATCGACTGATTTATCGAATTTAAGATATGGAAAAATTTGTATTCTGGCTGATGCAGACTCCGACGGTTTACACATTGCGACACTATTATGTGCATTGTTTGTACGCCATTTTACCGCGTTGGTTGAAGCTGGTCATGTGTATGTTGCTATGCCGCCGCTATACCGGATTGATATCGGTAAAGAAGTTTACTATGCGCTCGATGAAGCTGAAAAAGTCGGTGTTTTGGACCGAATTAAGGCTGAGAAAAAACGAGGTAATGTGAATGTGCAACGTTTTAAAGGATTGGGTGAAATGAATCCTAAGCAATTACGCGAAACAACCATGGCAACAGAAACCCGTCGATTGGTGCAGCTGACAATTGACTCTCACGAATCAACCAATGAAGTGATGGATATGCTGTTAGCCAAAAAACGTTCTGGTGATCGTAAAAGTTGGCTGGAAGAAAAAGGCAATCTGGCAGAAATTGATTAACTTTAGCACTTGATAAAATGCTTTAAGTTTAATTAATTAAATTTAAATCCAACGAGACTGATTCTGTTAAATACAACTATAGCTAACGGTCCAGTCCAATTAAAACCAATATTTTGAGTAGCTAATAAAGAACTATGGAATTAAATTTTGACGGTGTAGAACAACAAACTCTCTCTGAATTTACCGAACAGGCATATCTGAATTATTCCATGTACGTCATTATGGATAGAGCGTTACCGCATATTGGTGATGGCCTGAAACCGGTACAAAGACGAATCATTTACGCGATGAGCGAGTTGGGCTTAAAAGCGAGTGCCAAGTATAAAAAGTCGGCTCGAACGGTCGGGGATGTATTAGGTAAATTTCATCCGCATGGCGATAGTGCATGTTATGAAGCCATGGTATTGATGGCGCAGCCATTTTCTTATCGGTACCCTTTGATTGACGGCCAAGGCAACTGGGGGGCTCCCGATGATCCTAAGTCATTTGCAGCAATGCGTTATACCGAGTCGCGTTTGTCGAAATACTCGGCTGTCTTATTGTCAGAGTTGGGGCAAGGAACAGTAGAGTGGGTGCCAAACTTTGATGGTACTTTGAAAGAGCCTAAAGTTTTACCGGCAAGACTGCCTAATTTGTTACTTAACGGTACCACTGGAATCGCTGTTGGTATGGCAACCGATATTCCGCCGCACAATCTCAATGAAATCGCGCAAGCCAGTATTCATTTATTAGACAACCCCAAAGCAGACATTGATGAAATAATGTCGATTGTGCCTGGACCTGATTTTCCAACCCATGCTGAAATTATTACGCCAAAGGCTGAAATTAAACGGGTTTATGAAACGGGGCGCGGCAGTATCAAAATGCGCGCAGTTTATCGTAGCGAAGAGGGCGAAATTGTGGTCCATGCGTTGCCTCATCAAGTATCGGGAGCAAAAGTTCTTGAACAGATTGCTTCACAAATGCAGGCTAAAAAGTTGCCGATGATTGCTGATTTACGTGATGAGTCTGACCATGAAAATCCGACTCGTCTGGTAATTGTGCCACGCTCTAATCGGGTTGATGTTGAAGGTGTGATGAATCATTTGTTCGCGACGACTGATTTAGAAAAAAGCTACCGCGTTAATATGAATGTGATTGGCATTGATGGTCGCCCGCAAGTTAAAAGTCTGGTTAATTTTTTGCTTGAATGGTTGGAGTTTCGTACAGAAACAACCCGTTCTCGTTTGCAGCATCGATTGCAAAAAGTCAATGATCGTTTACATATTTTAGATGGTTTATTGATCGCTTATTTGAATATTGACGAAGTCATTAAAATTATTCGTGAAGAAGAAAAGCCCAAACCTGTCTTAATGGAAAGGTTTTCGCTGACAGATGTACAAGCAGAAGCCATTCTGGAATTAAAGCTGCGGCATTTGGCGAAACTGGAAGAAATGAAAATTAAAGGTGAGCAGGATGAACTGGCAAAAGAAAAAGCTGACCTGGAAAAAACACTTGGCTCGAAAACGCGTTTAAAATCTTTAGTAAAAAAAGAAATAAAAAATACCGCTAAAGAGTTTGGTGATGAACGACGTTCGCCAATTGTCGAGCGACAAGATGCCAAAGCGCTGAGTGAGACAGACTTAATGCCAAGTGAAGCGGTAACGGTTGTGTTGTCGAAAATGGGATGGGTTCGTTGTGCTAAAGGTCACGATGTTGATCCAACAGCGCTAAATTACAAAGCCGGCGATGATTTTTGCGCCGCAGCTAAAGGTAAAAGCAATCAAAATGCTGTTTTTCTTGATTCGACTGGACGAAGTTACGCTTTACCTGCGCATACCTTACCTTCGGCCAGAGGCCAGGGGGAGCCGCTGACCGGTAAGCTTAATCCGGTTGCAGGGGCAACCTTTATTGGTACATTGATGGGCAGCGATGAACAAACCTTCTTGATTGCCAGCGATGCAGGGTATGGATTTGTTGCACAATTTGCTGATTTTGTGACACGCATTAAAAATGGTAAAGCCTTGTTAACTTTACCTAAAGGTGCTCGGGTTTTATTGCCACAGGCCGTGGAGGATTATAATAATCAGTTGTGTGTTGCTGTTTCAAATGAAGGGCGAATGCTAGTCTTTCCTCTGACTGATTTGCCGCAATTGGCTAAGGGAAAAGGTAATAAAATTATCGGTATCCCAGCCGCAAAATTGCAGGCACGTGAGGAGTTTGTAGTAAGCATTGCTGTTGTGACAACGGAGCAATCGCTCTTGGTTTACTCTGGTAAGCGCTATTTGCGCTTAAAACCATCCGATTTAGAACATTATCGCGGTGAACGTGGGCGTCGAGGCAATAAATTGCCTAGAGGATTCCAGAAAGTCGACGCATTACAAATTGAATAACTGGAATTTTACCAAAAGCCAGCCCTTGTTAAAAAATTGCGCTATATTTTTATGAGGGCTTGTGGTTAGTAGGCTAAATGTGTAGTAGGTTATTGCAATTGAACTCTTCGATAAGTGACAAACAGGTTTTAGAAGGAATCTATATACCTCCCCAACCGGGGCTGATTGAACAACTGGAAAGATGTGGTGCAGATTTAGATAAAATTGCTGATGTAATATCGATTGATCCTGGCGTCAGTGCTGCAATTATCAAAATTGTCAATTCGCCCGTATTCGGCTTAGTTAATAAAATTGGCTCAATCCCTCAGGCCGTAGTCATGCTTGGTGTCGATAGAGTCACCAGCATTTTGAAAACTTTGTTACTGCGTAAATCGATGTCCGATATTACTTCTCGATTAGATATGCAGCTTTTTTGGCAAAGCTCGGTTTCAGTCGCTTGCGTCGCTTCAACGATTTGTCGTCAATTAAATCTTTCAATGGCAGATGAAGCCTATACGCTGGGGTTGTTTCATAACTGCGGAGTACCGGTAATGGCCGCCCGCTATAGTAACTACCAGCAAGTGATGGAGTTTGCCTATAGCCGTGAAGATGGACGTATTACCAGTGAAGAATTTGCTAATTTTGGTGTACACCATGCGGCTGCCGGGTATCGGATTGCCCGAGTTTGGAATTTACCTAAAGTACTCTGTCTGGCGGTCAAAAATCATCATTCGGTTGCCCGTGTGCTAGATGATAGCTCTATTGAAAGTCCTACTTTGAAAACCTTGTTGTGTGTGCTCAAAATGGCGGAACATATAGTGAATTTGCCCGAAAAACTGGCGCAGTCTGATGTTGATTTCGAATGGGAAAAAATTAGCCCGCGTGTACTGGAATTCTCAGGATTATCTGAATATGACTTTGAAGATCTTGAGGATGCGGTTCATTACACCCTCAACGGTGACTATTGATTAGCGTTCATCTGTTTTGTTTTTAATAGATGTTTGATTTCGTCCGTTTTCTTTTGATGCGTAGAGTGCCTGATCGGCCAATTCAATCCATTCTTTTGGTGAGTCAATATTTTTTGATAATTCGCAAATACCCAGACTGATAGTAAACTGAATAACACGTAATTCGTAGGTAATGCTTTGCTTTTCGATAGCCATGCGTAAGCGCTCGGCGAATTTTAATGCGCCATTGATATTCGTATTGGTCAACATGACTACAAACTCCTCACCGCCGTAACGACCACAAACATCGATATCGCGGGTAACCTTTTGTAAGGTTTGCGCACAAGCGCGAATTACTTCGTCACCAGCCTGGTGTCCATAGGTGTCATTGACCTTTTTAAAATGGTCGATATCAAATATAACCAGTGTGCAGCTTTCTCGATAGCGCTGATATTTGGCAAACTCTTCCTCTTGTCTTTCTTGCCAGTAACCACGGTTATTGAGATTCGTGAGCCGGTCAGTCCGACTGAGAAATTCCAGTTGCTGGTTGGCGTTTTCAAGGGCCAGCTTACTGGTAGCGATATCAGTAACATCATAAACAATGATACAAATGTTGGTTACCTCGCCAGAAGAGGAGGTTAGCGGAAATACTGAAATATTCTGGTACATATGCTCAGCGGTACCGGTAATTGGGCGATAGTTTCTGAATTTGAAAATATAAGGACGCTGCTCCCAAATACTGAAAGCCCGGCTGTGTAATTGAAACACCGATTCGACTTTATGCTGAAACCAGTCCACTGGAATTTCAGGAAACAACTCAAAGATGTTTCTGCCTTTGACTTTGTGAGCCAAAATGCCACTGTGGTTTTCCATAAAGGCATTCCATACCTGTACTTCATTTTCACGATTGAGGACAAGTAGGCCGGCATCGATATTTTGCAGCATATCGGCCATCCAGTGAAATTCTCGAAGTTGTTCTATGTTGGTTTCCATGAATACCAGATAAGGTTGATAGTTTAAATAATATAGCTAATGCGCTGTCTTAGTGTATCGATACAATCTTCGGTTAACAGAATTAATAAATCACAATCGATTGCTTTATTTTCAATACTGTAACTGATTTCTATAGCGAGTGTTTTTTTCCAGCGCTTATTATGATTAATAAGATCCGGAATTTTTATATGTTGCCCAAGTACTACCGGGTGGCCTTGGCTAAGGCTAATATCCAATTGATCAGAAATGCCTTGTAGGCAGGCACCTAACAAAATATTGGCAATATCCATCAACAGTTCAAGTTCGATATTATCATCAATGTGGCCATGATATTTCATTAGCTCTGCGATATTCTTAAAGCTCGAATCGTTAAATATTAAAAGTGCCTCGCCAGCAATGCCAGGACCAATAAAGCCCTGACAGACTGAAGACACAGTGGATTCTCGCTCGGCAAACTGTAATGCCATAATTAATTCGTTGAGTTCAATTTCATTGACGATAGGAACAGGCAGCTCAACAAAAACATCTAAAAATCGCGCCAGTGAGTCACCGGCTCTGCCCATGGCAATATTGGCTATTTCTTGGCAGGCATCAATAAAGTTGGTGTGATCATTTAGGTTGTCGAGTTTGACTCTTTCTGGTTCAATCGGTGTTGTTATTTGAGAATGATAAAGGTCGTGATAACTTAATGTCTGAATCATTTTTTCGCGACTAATTGGTTTTTTAATAAAATCAATTGCGCCTAGTCCTAACACGCGAGTTTGCGCATCAGGTTGAATATCACCCGATACCACAATCACATCACAGTCAATTTCTTGCTCTCTAAACTCTTCCAGGGTTTCATAGCCATCCATCTCTGGCATATTGAGATCTAAAAAGATGAGATCTGGGTGAATATCGCTGACAACTTCAAGGCAGTGGCGGCCATCTTCAGCAAAGTGTAATTCGATGTCCCAGTCTTCAGGTAAGCAGCGTGCGAGCTGGTTCCTTGCCATTCTGGAGTCATCACATATCAGTACAGAAATTGCCATTGAGTGAGTGTTACCGCCCTAAATTTTGAACTCGCAAAGTAATTTTGCTTTTACCGTTATCTACATTAAAAAATAGCAATTATTTATAAAATTACCAGTCAGCTTGCGCAATAATTAGAGATGATATAGTTGAGTTGACGCGCTGTCTGCTGTTTTACCGACTCATCGACACTCAGCAAAGTGTAAAACACCGAAGGCGTTGCTTCTTTGGGGAGTGGTTTTTCAACAAATTGCCCTAACGGATTAAGTGACTGCTGCTCGACGCCCAGGCAAATGATGTCACCGTAGGCAACCTGCGGAGAGAGTTTATTGATTTTTTCAAGCATTCGGTTAGATAAAGAAATACCTGAAATGACGGCTCGTTCATTTTCCAATACCAGAATTGTCGCTTTGCCAATAAATGCACGTAGTTTAATTTCTACATCGATACTGGCAAACAGCTCTTTTATCAAATAGACCAAATTAATGGCTTCTTCCAGTGCTTCATCATTATCTTTTGCGTCTAAAAACGGAATGAGACAACCTGAGAGGATATTCCCTTGAGACTGTAAGCCGTGAGTTTGAATTGCTGCTTTTAAGTATTGTTCGCCTAAAGATATTGCTTTAGCGGTTTGCTCGTTGTTTTGCTCAACCATTGAGAACTGACAAAAACAAAACAATGTACCTTTGGCCCTTCTGCTGGTTAACCATTGGGGATTTGCTTCGGGTAATATAATTTTTTCTTGAGTAGTATGAATATGATTATTTGCCAGTGCTTTAACTGCATCTAGCCATTGCTGCGTATTGTTAGGCAAAAGCGGCGCATTAATCTGAATGAGTCGGTGGCAATACTGAGTCAATTGTTTGATACGGCGGGTATACTTAAGCGTTAATAACAATAATAAACAGAATAAGACAACTGCTATTGCCAGAATAATCTGCTGTGATCGGGTTAATGCTTCACGAAAGTTACTTTCGAGTAATTGACGATTGAGTGTAATTTTAAACCAGCCCGCAGTGACTTGCTGGTAAGTAATTTTCTCAACAAAAGGAATATCTGTTTGCGATTGTAGGTAAGCGCTGGTTGCCTCTGCCAATAGTTGTTGCTCTGACCTTTTTGTTGTCTCTGAGGTTTCCGCGGGCTCTGTGAGTAATTCTTCTTCTGCTGATGTTGAATTAGAGGATAAGTTCGTAATTTCTTGAGCGTTATCGATGCCATTGAATGATTCGCTATTATCTGAACTTTGAGGGCTGGTGGCATCTGATGTAGTTGTAATACTCGGCTCGGTTGATGTGTCATCAATGCTAATCGGCTGCAATAGATTTTCGGGATACTGCGCGACAACTTGCCCATCTTCAGCAAATACGGTGGCACTTCTGATGTAGGGATCTTTAGCCACGTTTTCAACCAGCAGTTTTAGCTGAATCTTGTCATCTGACATTAAGGGATCGGCTGCAGAGTTGGCTGCAATTTGAGCAATACTATGGGCATACTCACTGGTGCGTTGTGCAACCAGTTGTTCTATTTGGTAATTAATTATCAGCCAGCCAGAAACCAGAATTAAACCGGTAAGTAATAGCGTCAGGCTGAACAGGCCACCAAGTAGAGAAGGTGGCTTATTATATTTTTGCTTTTTCGTCGTCATTAGGACATTGTAGCAAGTTAAAAAAGCGTGTGTAAAAGTGAAAGTGATGATTTTTTCACATATTTGATAGGGGGCACATAAAAATCAGGGTAGAATAAAATATTGCTATTCAATTTTGGAGGACTGTTTACGATGTCTTCAGAAAATACCTACCTCCCTGAGTTTAACCAAGTTTACCAAATAACAGAAAATCGCTGGCAAAAACAAACGACTTTCGATGAAAACTTGAGTCAACTTAGTTTGTTTTCCGCAACTGATTTTCAATCACAGCAACAGTTAATTGGTCGCATGGCATCTAACTGTGAGCAGCCGCTTTTGATTAAAGTAAGTGGTTCGCAACAGCAATGCTGCTGGCACGTGTTTGCGCAACCTGAGACACTTAAACTTTGGGTTGAAAAAAACATTCTGGATTCTGTCTTTGATTATGTGTTATGGCCAGCGCAGAATCGTCAAGCGCCGCGCCTGTTGCTGTTTGATATGGATTCTACTTTTATTGAAATTGAAGTGATAGATGAGCTGGCGCGCTTGCATGGCGTTGCCGATAAGGTGACGGATGTTACCGAAAAGGCGATGCGTGGTGAAATGGACTTTGCACAAAGCCTGATAGCCAGAGTGGCGTGTTTACAAGGATTAGGTGATAACGCGATTCATCAACTAAAAGCGAATTTGCCGTTATCACCAGGAGTCAGTCAGTTAGTGAAAGTGGCACAAGAAAATAACTGTCGGGTTGCGATTGTTTCTGGTGGATTTATGCCTTTTGTCGAACAATTAAAACAGCAAGAAAAGCTCTATGCTGTAAAGGCTAATTTATTGGAAATTGAAAAAAAACAACTGACAGGTAAAGTCCTTGGTAACATTGTCGATGCGCAAGCAAAAGCTGAGTTTTTAGTTGAATTATGTGAACAGTTAAATATTTTACCAGAGCAGGCAATGGCTATTGGTGATGGCGCGAATGATTTAAAAATGATGGCCAAGGCTGGATTTAATTTAGCTTATCGGGCAAAACCAAAAGTACAACAAGCCGCTAGTGGCCGCATGAACCAAACCCATTTAAATTGGTTGGCACTGGCCTTTAATTGGAAATAGCAGTGTATTACAAGTGATTCAGTTTCTATTTGATCAATGTTAATCGTTGATACTATCAATTCGACAAAGTGAAAATTGAAGACGGCATGACTTCACTTTTGCTGTGATTGATAATGCGCGCTGCAAAAATTGCAGCGCAAATGAAATAACTTGTGTTAATTTACATTAAATTTAAAAACCGCTGGCTGAGAAGTCGTAGTCCATTTTTTCACTTGGACGTTGTAGATAAAATCCTTGAATATATTTTACATTCATCGGCCAAAGTGCAGCTAACATGGCGGCCTCTTCTACCATTGGAATAATGCTATGCTTGTCTCGGGCATGAATTTCATCGAGCAATTGAATAACTTCTTCTTCAACCTCTGAATTTTTTGGAATATCTTTGGCTTTGTTCTCTGTTATTTTTACAAAATCTACATCGAGTTGTTCGATTAGCGTGCGTTGTTCAGGGTTATTACCAAAGCCAGATAAACATAAGGTGTAACCTTTTTGTCGAAGCTCGCCACATAAAGTGATAACTCGCTTCAAGTGATTAGCCGCATCGCTTTCTTCAATTTGGAAAATAATACTTGAACGCGGTAATTGACTGGCAGCAACCGCTTTTTCAATAAAACTAACCAAAGTTTGATCGATTAACGAGACACTACTTAAATTGATTATCAGCTGTGTATTATTGGCAACTTTTTGTACGAGTATTGATTTTAGTGACTGCTTGATTATCCAGCGATCGAGTTTTTCTCCAAGTCCAGCCGCTTTAGCTAACGGAAAAACTTTGCTTGAATCCATAACTTTGCCGTTCTCATCTTTCAGCCGTAATTGTACCTGATAGATAGCTTTTTCTTCTCCATGTAACTTAACAATCGGCTGAAACAATAGTTGAACACGTCCAGTATCAATGGCGTCTTGTACTTTTTCCAGTAATTTAATATCTTGCTCGTTTCCGGCATCTCGAATGGCTTTATTGAAAACCTTCACACCATTACTTTCAACGCGGTTACACGCGCTGTGTGCATCAGAAAGAATTTGGGCTGCATCATCGCTGCCTTCGCCAATTGGGCAAATACCAATACTGAAGGTTATTTTTATGGTGTGACCTTCAACATCAAATAGTTCTTGACTGATTGACCGACAAAGTTTATCCGCCATTTCACGGGCTTTAATACGTGAATTATTTGGCATGATAAAGCAAAAAGCATGATCGCCAACTCGAGCCAGTTTAAATTCATCAGGAACTTGCTCCGAGAGCCACTTGGCGCAATCAATGGTGATTTGATCAACGCCCGCTATACCGTATTCACTGAGTATTTTGGAATATTGATCATATTCAATATAAAGCACGTTAAAGATGTCACCTTTTTCGTTAGCTGTTTCGATTGCAAGGTGCAATTGCTCATTTAAATAATTTCGATTAAATAAGTCGGTCAGTGTATCCTGAGCGCTCAATTCTTTGAGTTTTTCTTCTAATTCGGCATTGTCAGCTGCTGGGCGAATGAGCAATTGGGTGCACACTTCTTCATCATAATTTGCGGTTGATAAAGTCATTATCGCTTCAAATTCACTCATGTCTGACTTTACACCTGAGAAGGTGAAGCTTTGATTGTCGCTGGTGGCTGCCATGGTTTTTAAATATTGGCGAAATTCATCCTGGCTTTCTCTGGCAATCATATCCAAAGCGGGCACACACATCAGCTCATCATGATCGTTGAATCCAAATAATTCAAGATAGGCATTATTGGCATAAACGTGCATACCATCATGAACATAGGCAATGGCATCTTGAGAGTTATCGAGTAGTAAGGTGCAACGCTTTTCTGTTGCTTTTAAAGCAAGTTCAGCCTGTGTTTTTTTGCGACGGGTTTGCAGACTATTGAGTTCGCGCTCAACTTTAAGACATAGCAATTGCAGGTTATTCGCTGAAACACCATCGACTGCACCATAACCCATCGCATCGGTCAGGATTTTATCATCATGACTTTCCATCATAACAATGCAGGGAATATCGCGGCCATAAGTCACTATTTGCTCAATTGCCTGTTTGGCTGGCAGTGAAGTGTGGGCCAGATTGGCTAATAATAAATCAGAAACGCCTTTTTCCAGAGCTTGCGCGAGTTCTTCGGTGGTTAAAACCTGAGTGGCTCTAACCGCAAAACCGCGATTGCGCAAAGAGTTGATAATAACTTCCGCTTGATTTGACGAAGGTTCTAACAGGAGCAAATGTATTGTCTGAATATTTGCAGTCATCGGTGGCGTTTATCCTGGCTTGTTATTCTGACTCGGTCTCTAGGTTAATTGTATCCGAGATTCCGAGTTTTCAAAAGTGAACAAATTCAAATTATCTCCGATAGGTTAAAGCAATTTGACATTGTTGAGGCAAATTTTTATTTAACAAGCGGATTAAAAAATGTCCCAGATTTCATCAATATCATCGTCTTTTCCTGAACCAGGAAAAAGCGAAGGGTTTTTGGTTTCTGCGGCTAACCCAGAAATTTCACCGGTTTTTTCAAATGCAAATTGACTATAGCTAGTGGTGGTGGCGATTTCTTTGAGTAGCCTGGCGTTGTAACTTTGTGCCGGTTCAACAATTCGAACCTTATTGTCGGATGAAAAGTATAACGGATTGGTTAAGATGGTGGCGGGTTGACCAATGCCGGTTAATTCAGGCAGTAATAAACCACGATAAAAGTCAGTTGCTTCTTTCTTTGAATTTCGTCGCTTAATATTTATTGCTGTTACACCGGGAGCGAGCAGTTGGATACCCATTTGTACTAATGCACCTTTGGCATGCCTTCTGACCCAGCGCACCACACCAACGCTCCAGTGCTCACGTTGATGGTGATCAAACTCCAGAAATCCAATTATCTCGCCTGTTTGTGCATGTTTAGGCAATTCGTTTGCGGGTATTTGAATGCAATAGCCATTAGGGCTCATATTCAGCAAGCTGACGGTTTGGAACTTATAATTGTCTCTCACAATGGTATCGCGAGAGCGCATTTGTGGATGGAATACCGGCTTAAAACTAGCTTTGTCTGTCTGGTAGAGTTTGTCCCATACATCATCTTTAGGAACGCCAGATGAGCTTAAATAGTTAGCACCTGGCTGAAATTGGTAGTCTTCGCGTGTGGCAACATCTAATAGTTGTGCATCTTTTAAGCTGCCTTCCATTTTTGAGATGGTGTCATTTATCGACAAGCCATTTGAACTTTTATTTTTTTCCATCAATAGATAATGTGTCGCGCCAAGCCCAATACAAATTTCGATATTTTCTTCACAAGGTGTTCTGGCAAATGCGCGGTGAGTGCCGTGATTCCAGGTTTGTATTAAGTGGCGCAGCAACATTATTTTGCGAGTATTTTGTTGTCCATGGTGGTCAATATTAGCCAGCATTGCGTTGAGATGGTCGATAGCCGTAGATACGGTCAGTTTTAAACAATTCTTTTTTTCTGTCGACTTGTGCAACGATTTATGAATTGGTGGCAGTGCGGCGGCAATATCGATTACGTAATGTTGTTTATTATAGGCATGAGATTTTAGTGAAACATGCGCTGTTAGTTCCGGGAGTAATAGCCAGAGTAACTCGATTTCACGTTGATGGAGTTGATAAGGGTTAGCCACACTTAACAATAAAATTCGTAAAGTGGAGTCAAATATAGTTTGCTCGCTCTGCAAATACTCCATGGTTACTTTTAGGTGCTCTAATTCATTTTTGGCGGCAATCTGGTATAAGCAATAAACTTCTTTCCAGATTCTGCGTGGGATTACTGTATATAACTGAAAACATCGAAGCATCACTAAAGCATGGTAATGCAGTGCGTGTACTAAAGCGGTAGTTAGAGGTTTTTTATTGGCTCGTTTAAACTCTTGAGTGACAATGGTTTCAATAATGGTATGAAAACCAATAGCCAGTTCTGTGTGGATGGCTTGAATTAATGCAGCGATTTTTTTTTGACGGTCCGTCAGCGCAATATGATTGCTGTGAAATTGTTTCTCCAGCGAGCTGATTAATTTGCCGGCAACTGGCTCAATCAATGATAAAATCTGCAGGCGTTTGTCCGCATCAATAATCGACTGATTGGTATCGACCAGCAAACGGTAGACACTGGTTGAGCTCTCCCCAACATTTGCCATGGGCAGATTTTGCGCCCAGTTAGCAACTTTTTTGGGCGTCAGCTCAAAAGCCGTCTTGTGGTATGCCTGGAGTTCCCTAAGGGTTAATCCAGAGCTGCCTTGCTTCATGCTTTACTTCCTAAACAACCTGAATTTAATTCTGAAAATATATCTACAATACATGATATTTTCTGAATTCTAAAACATTAACTCGCGAAAACCATTTTTTATTTAGACAAAAATGGTCTTTTGCCCATTTTAAAGGGGTTGGTATCAGTAAATGCTTGAGAATTAGCTCGAAGATGATTGGCTTCGAAACTGATACAACCCTAAAGTCAGTTTAGTATAATAGAATAGATATTGCTGAAAAGTCATTGACTTAGCGAGCATTGTTAATTTTTTACTCTAATTGTTTATACTAACTCAATAATAATAGAGATTTCTTAATTCAACTTGATATTAAAAAATGCAACTTTATGTTAAAACTCTGATTAATACTAAAATATCAAGTAATGGCATTCTCGTCATTTGAGTGAATTTCAATCCAACCGCTTTAACTTCTCGAACTACTCAAGCGATGACTGTTTTTGACGGTTTGCCGGCTTCTTCAACTGCAAGTCTTGGAATTAGATATCCTGGGAGCTGTTCTCTCAATGATTGAATTAATGCCACCGCCTGCTGGGTTGAAACATCAAAGTGAGCTGCACCAGCTACTTTATCCAGTAAATGCAAATAGTAGGGTAAAATGCCCGCATCAAATAGTGACTCACTCAGTGCTTTCAAGGTTGGTAAATTATCATTAACTTGTTTGAGCAAAACGCTCTGGTTGAGTAGTTGAATACCGGCAAGCCGCAGTGGCGCCAGGTGCTCAATCAGTAATTTATCAATTTCATTTGCATGATTAATATGCAAAACCATTGAGGTTGTCAGACGACTGCTACTAAGTCTGTCAACGAATGTGGGCGTTAATCTTTGAGGAATGACTACCGGTAAACGAGAGTGAATCCTTACTCTTTTTAAGTGAGGAATGGCGTCTAGACGATCAAATAGTGAAACTAATGCTCTGTCGCTTACCATAAGCGGATCACCACCACTTAAAATCACTTCACTAATACTGGTATCTGCTGCAATATATTGAAGTGATTGAGAAAGTTGATCGCCGCTGGCCATTTGATCCTGATAAGGAAAGTGACGTCGGAAGCAGTAACGACAATTAACTGCACAAGCTGAAGCCAAAATCAGTAATACTCGTCCTTGGTATTTGTGGAGCAGTCCGGGTGTCTGATTGTTATTTTCTTGCAATGGATCCCGATTATAACCTGTTACTTCCTCTAACTCTTGCTTTTGGGTAAGTACTTGCAGCAATAAAGGGTCGAGTGGATCGCCCGATTTGATTTTATCGATGTAGGGTTGTGGTACTCGCAGACTAAAACCCGAATCCTCAGTTATTTCATAGCCCAGTTGGTTTGCTTGCAGATCGACTGCTGCTAATAGTGCGTCAGTCGTGGTAATGGCGTTTTTTAGCAGGTTTTTCCATGATTTTACCTGACATTCAGGCTCGGAAACGGGTATTATTGGCGTCGTATTTTTCATGGCGGGTATTTTACCCCATTAGTGTTTAAACATAGAGAGAATTTTTCATGGCGAGTTACACAACTAACGATTTTCGACCCGGAATGAAATTTATGCTGGATGGCGAGCCGGTATCGATCGTTGAAAATAATTTTGTCAGACCCGGAAAAGGTCAGGCTTTTGCAAAAACCAAAGTTCACTACCTGCTGACTGGTCGAATTGTTGAAAAAACATTCAAGTCTGGTGAGTCGTTTGATGTGGCTGATGTTATGGAAACTGACATGGAGTATCTCTATACCGATGGTGAATACTGGCACTTTATGGATCCTAGTTCATTTGAGCAATTCGCTGCGGATGAAAAAGCTGTTGGTGAAAATGCCAAATGGCTAAAAGAGCAAGAGTCATGTTCAATTACATTGTTTAATGGCACACCAATTTCAATTACACCACCCAATTTTGTGGTTCAAGAAGTAGTTGAAACCGATCCTGGACTTAAAGGAGATACTTCTGGCAGCGGCGGTAAACCGGCTACTCTCGAATCTGGTGCGGTAGTTCGTGTCCCCTTATTTGTTCAAATTGGCGATAAAATTAAAGTTGATACGCGTTCTGGTGAGTATGCCTCTCGCGCATAAATTGAAGGCTCAATCATACAGAGCAACTTGATTGGTGATTGGGGCTTGATGCCCCGCACCTAGATAATGGCTTTGGCAATGCGATATTGTTTACTCGTTGATAGCCTGCTCAGTCTCGTTGAACGAAATCGATGCCTTGCATGAGAAAGTTGTCATAAGAGGCCTGTTGAAATATACCTTTTGCATAGATTTAAAATCGAACAATTCGGCAAATACTCATTCAGCCTGTTTTAATAACAATCATCAATTCGAAATATACACCTAGAATGCAATCTCCAGCACCAGTGAACAATATTTTACTGCAACGAGCAACTGCTCTCAGGCAAATTCGTGATTATTTTAAGCATCAGTCTGTGCTTGAAGTTGATACGCCATTACTCGCTGATTACTCGGTAACCGACCCCTACATGTCTGCAATGCAAGTGATTAACCCGCGTGCACAATCCCAGGGCTATTTACAAACTTCTCCCGAATATGCGATGAAAAAGCTGTTATGTGCGGGGAGTGGTGATATTTTTCAGTTAGGAAAAGTATTCCGAGCCGATGAAGATAGCCCCAGTCATAGCAATGAATTTACTATGTTGGAATGGTATCGCTGCAGTTTCTCGCTTGAGGCGCTAATGAGCGAAGTTTTGCACATTATTCAGTTGGTAGTGGGGCCGCTAGCCCATCAAATACTGAGTTACAGACAAGCTTTCATCCAATATCTGGCCATTGATCCGTTTAATTTGAGTTTAGCGGAACTTGAGGTTAAAGCTAACCGTTTGCTCGGTGATTTACCGCAAAACATGCTATTTGATAATTATTTAAGTTTATTATTTGCGACACAAATTGAACCACTTTTTCCTGCCGATAAAGTGACCTTGGTAACTGATTTTCCAGCCTCACAGGCTGCCCTTGCGCGTAAGAGATACACACGTTACGGTGAAGTGGCCTGTCGTTTTGAGGCCTATAGTGGAGGTCTGGAACTGGCTAACGGATTTTATGAACTTAGTGATCCCAATGAGCAGTTATTGCGTTTTGAGCAAGAAAATCAAATCAGACAACAGCTTGGCTATCTGCCGATGACAATCGATTTTGAATTGATTAAAGCCTTAGAACAGGGTTTGCCAGACTGCTGTGGTGTTGCATTAGGTTTTGATCGCTTGTTAATGCTAAAGTCTGGTGCCAAAGACATTAAACAAGTTTTACCAATGAGTTTTGTTAAAAGATAATTTGCAGAATTAATATCAACCTTACTTAACGTAAATTCTGTTCATTTAAAATTGGTACTGATTCTGTGATGAGCGATTTATCTTGTGCAAATTACCACTAATGGTATTAGAAAAACTAGTCAGGCTTACGAGTTATCAACTTCTCACCCAAGCGAATATCTTGTTGTAAACCAATTTTTTCTGCCCATTGCCATGAAGCTTTTTGCATCAATAGGATGACTGTTGAACCTAGCTTAAAGCGGCCCATTTCAGCTCCTTTTTCAAGGTGAATATTTTGTTCTGCGTAGTCCCAATGAGTAACACTTTTGGCGGTCGGTGGGGTTATGGTTCCTTGCCAAACTGTTTCAATACTGCCGACTATCGTTGCACCAACAGCGATCATGGCCATTAAGCCAAAATCAGTCTCAAAATAACTGACCACTCGTTCATTACGTGCAAATAAGTGTGGCACATTGTTTGCTGTTAGTGGATTGACCGAAAACAATCGACCTGGAATGTGGGACATTTTCACCAGTTTACCGTCACAAGGCATATGAATTCGGTGATAATCCTTGGGGGCCAGATAAATCGTGCAAAACTCTCCCTCAGCAAAATGCGCGGCTTGAGATTCATCACCACCTAATACTTCCAGCGTTGTAAAATGATGATTTTTTGCTTGAATCAGGCGACCGCTTTCAATTGGTCCAAACTGGCTCATACAACCATCAACTGGTGAACAAAAACTATTTATATCTGCATCAATCGGTCGAGTTTCGGGCCGAATGGGGCGTGTGAAAAATTCATTAAAGCTTGCATACTGAGTAAGTTCGGGTTCGACCGCAATCGACATATCAATTTGATAAGCCTTGGCAAATCGCTGAATAAACCAGTTTTTAAACCACGGTGTCTGGCTTTCGGCAAGCTTGCCTGCCAATACTGACACGGTATGTTGAGGAATGAGATATTGAGCGGTAACTTGCAATTGTTCGATGATCGACATAAAGGCTTTCAGGTGACGAAAAGCGCGCATTTTACCCAGTTTGTGATTACTTGTCAGGTTTTAAGCGAGTTAATTGATTTTTAACTATAGTTTATTAGTGAAACTTATAATGATCGAGAAAGTAATATGACAGTATTGATTGGGGTAATCATTGTATTGTCTGCTGTTCTAGGTGGGTATGTTTTGTCTCACGGAGAGATTGCTGCGCTTTGGCAACCTTTTGAGTTACTGATTATTGGAGGCGCTGCGCTCGGCGCATTTATTATTGCTAATCCAGGCAAAGTCAGTAAGGCCACCTTTAAGCAACTACCCTTACTGTTTAGACACTTACATACTAAAGCGTTTTATCTGGAATTATTGTCATTGTTTTTTCAGATATTTAATGTGATTAGGCGTGAAGGGTTGATAGCGATTGAACGCCATATTGATGACCCGGATGATAGCGAAATTTTTACTCGTTTTCCTTTGATTACCCGAGATAAAGAAGCATTAGCGTTTATTTGTGATTATCTGCGCTTGATGGTTATTGGTGATATGACCGCTTATGAGCTTGAGAATCTGATGGATATTGAGTTGGAAACACAGCTTTCGGAAAAACTGGCACCTTCGCATGCATTGGGAAAGGTTGCGGATGCACTGCCTGGGTTTGGAATAGTGGCGGCGGTGTTGGGCATTGTCATAACGATGCAATTTTTAGGGGGGGCACCTGAGCAACTGGGGCTGCATGTCGCAGCGGCATTGGTCGGAACATTTTTAGGTATTCTCTTGGCTTATGGTTTTGTTGCTCCTCTATCACAGGCATTGGAGCATAAGGTTCTGGAGGAAGCTAAATTTTATGAATGCATGAAAACCTGCATTCTGGCTTCAATTAATGGTATGCCTCCACAAGTTGCTGTTGAGTTTGGGCGTAAAACGCTCTTTGCGGATGTCCGCCCGGACTTTTATGAGCTGGAAGAGTGTGTCAAAGGGATCCGTTAGTTAAGTTTGTTTTCCCTGGAGTTTTCAAAAAACGATCATGGCTGAAGAGTTTGAAAAAAGTAAACCAATTATTATCAAGCGCATAAAACGCGGTCGTCATCAAGCGCATGGAGGTAGTTGGAAAGTCGCATTTGCCGATTTTGCGACGGCTATGATGGCTTTCTTTTTGTTACTTTGGTTAATGGGTAATACTTCTGAACCTCAAAAACGCGCTATTTCTGGATATTTTCTTGATCCTGCTGGTAAAAAGCAAAGTACGGGAAGTACGCAAGCGATTGTTGATGATAAAGGTGTGAATTCAGGCGTAATTTCATTGGAGCATGTCAAGCCAGAAGTGCGTGAAGTTGACACAAAGGTCACTGAAGAAGATGCCGCAAAAATAGTTGAAGAACAAGAAATTGCTCAACTTGAGCTGTTGAAAGAAAATCTGGAATCTTTAATTGAGACCAGTGAGGCATTTAAGCTGTTTAAAGATCAAATTATGGTCGATATTATTCAAAGTGGATTGCGCATTCAAATTGTTGATAAAGATAAACGCCCAATGTTTGACAGTGGCAGTGCCGAGCCTAAGTACTACTCCAAAACTATTTTACACCGGCTGGCTGAGGTGCTGAAAAAAGTACCTAACAAACTGAGTATTACCGGTCATACAGATGCAACGCCTTATATTGCTAAAGATGATTATGGTAACTGGGAGCTGTCTGCTGACCGCGCCAATTCGGCTCGGCGCGAACTACTTTATGGCGGCATCAAAGAAACTAAAGTGGCGCGAGTTGAAGGATTTGCTTCGTCCATTTTGTTTGATAAAACACAGCCATATAATCCCATTAATCGCAGAATAGCCATCATTGTGCTCAAACAAAGTGTGGCAGAGGAAATAGAGCGACAGGTATTAGGCATTGAGTAAGTCTAGTCGTCAACCTCCAGATAAATCTGTTGGTCCCGTTAGTGAGGGACTGGCTTTAACGCCGCTTGAATCGGCTTTATTTCATATTACCGAGTGCTCAGTCAAAACTTCTTCAATGGAAGAGTACGCCTCACAACTCCATCTAATCATTAAACAATTGATGTATGCCGAAAACTTTTTTGTTGCGCTTTATCGACAAGATCAAAGTTCGATGAGTTTTATTTATATTGCTGATGAGCATAATCAAGAAGCCATCGCAACAACGATTAAAAATCTGTCCGAGCAGGAGTTACGCCGAACGATAACTGGTTATATGTTGCGCACAGGTAAAGTTCAGCATCTATCTGGTGAGTGTATTCGAAATCTGGTTGCCAAAAATATCGTAGACTCAATCGGACACTTAGCTTATGACTGGCTAGGCGTTCCACTGGTTTTTGATAATCAAATTTTAGGTGGGATTGTTGTGCAAAGTTATCGGCCTGACATTAAATATGGTGAAAAAGAAAAAGGGATTTTGCAATTTGTAGCCAGGCAAATTGCATTAGTATTTAAGAGTCGACTATCAGAAAAAGTTCTTATTGATGCGAACACTGCACTAGAAAAGCGAGTCGATGAGCGTACGCGAGATTTACATCGAATGAATGCTGCTTTGGCAACTGAAGTTTTGGAACGCAAAAAAAGTCAGCAAATTCAATCGGCACTTTTTCAAATTACTGAACTGGTCAGTACTACCGAAAGTCTTGACGATTTTTATGCACATGTGCATGAGATTATTGGGCAAGTAATGTATGCCAAAAATGAGTACATTGCTATTTTAACGGAAGATCGAAAATATCTGGAGTTTCCTTATTTTGTCGATCAATTTGATAAAACCCCAATACGCCGCTTATTTAATCAAGGAGAGTATTGTAAAGGGGTTACCGAGAAAGTCATTATTTCTGGCAGAGCACACTTGTCACCCCGAGAAGAAGAGGGTATTGCCGGGACGGGGGAATGCTATAGCTGGCTGGGTGTACCTTTAAAAGATAAACAGCATGTGTTTGGTGTGTTAGCCATTCAAAGTTATGAGCCGGATCAATTATACACCCATGATGACCAAAATGTTTTGCTAACAATTGGTCATCAGGTTGCAACTGCAATTTTACGCAAAAAAGATGCTGATTCTTTAAGAGCGGCGCATGAGTTGCTGGAAAAAAGAGTACGTGAGCGAACATCTGAGCTTGAAGATACGATTGAAAGACGCAAAGTTGTCGAGCAAAAACTGGCGCATGAATCTTTACACGATGCTTTGACCGGATTACCTAATCGCTTGAATCTGATAAAAAACCTGAACCGCATGATCAATCAACCTGACAAAGCGGATAAAAAACTGGCGTTATTATTTTTAGATTTGGATCGATTTAAAGTCATTAATGATAGTCTGGGTCATCATATTGGCGATTTGTTTTTAATTGAAGTGGCTAAAAAACTCCAAACAAGTTTACGTGCAAATGATTTGATTGCTCGTCTTGGTGGCGATGAGTTTTGTATTTTAATGTATGATATTCAACGTGATAGCGTGGCATTGAACTTATGTTCAAGAATTTTAAAAGAGCTAAAAAAGCCCATTGTTGTTGCTAAACACTCGTTAATTTCCAGTGCCAGTATAGGCGTTCGACTGGCCTCACTCGGTGAAAACTCAGCAGAAACGATTATGAGTGATGCCGATGCCGCAATGTATCAAGCGAAAAATCAAGGTAAAAATCGTTATTGCTTTTTTGATGCCACCATAAAAATGTTGGTGACCCAACGAATGAAAATGGAGCGGGATTTACGTGATGCGGTTGACAATCACCAGCTGTATTTGGTGTATCAGCCCTTAGTGAATCTTGACTCTCGCAAGATTGAAGGTTTCGAAGCTTTGGTACGTTGGCACCACCCGGTTAACGGGTTAGTGAGTCCTGTTGAGTTTATTCCTGTTGCTGAAGAAACCGGGTTAATTGTTGAGATTGGGGAAGCTGTTGTTGAAATGGCTTGTCAGATGTTGAGTCGATTTAAGCAAGCTCCCCTATTGGCTGATTTGTATATTAATGTGAATGTGTCTTCGGTGCAGGTGTTGGCGAGAACCTTGGATAGTGTTATTCGTAAAAATTTGCAACGCTATTTAGTCGATCCAGAAAAGCTCAATATAGAAATTACTGAAAGTATTCTCATTGAAGACTACAAAGCCGCATTAAATTTTGTGCGTGAATTGAAAGCAATGAATATAAAAGTTTATCTGGATGACTTTGGTACCGGGTACTCTTCGCTAAGTTATCTACATAAATTTCCGTTTGATGCAATTAAACTGGATCGTTCATTTATTCAAGTCATTAATGATTCGCGCCAAAATGAAGCTATCGTTGAATCAATTGGATTGTTAGCCAGCAATTTAAATATTCATATCGTTGCTGAAGGAATTGAAACCAGAGAGCAGCTTATTAAAGTTCAACACATGCATTATCATGTTGCTCAGGGTTTTTATTTTGCAAAACCATTAGCGGAACATAAGGTAGAAGTGTTTGTTAAATCCTTTGACTATGATGCTGGTGAAGATACAATTTTGCAGTAGTTTTGCCAGCGCTGAAGGGCTATTTGCTTGGTGTCTACCGCTTGAAGAATAGCGCATCCTGGTTCGTTAATATGTTGGCAATCTCTAAATTTACAGGCGCCAATAAACGGTAAAAATTCTTTAAATCCGGCGGCAACTTTATGACTATCCATATGCCATAAACCAAATTCTCTGATACCGGGCGAATCTATAATAAATCCATCCACCGAATTTTCAGTTGTTGTCATTTCTTTTACCAGAAATAGCTGAGAAGTTGTGGTGGTATGTTGACCAAGACGCGAATTTTGTGAAACCTGGTTAACCAGTGATTCTTGCTGTGGGAATAAGTGATTGATAATAGATGATTTGCCTACGCCTGATTGACCCACCAGAATACTTTGCTGATGAACCGCATGCTGTTTTAATAAATCAATGCCTAGTCCTGTTTTAGTGCTGACCTTAATGATTGGGTAATCTAACTGCCGATAAATAGTGAGTTGCTCTTCAATAGACTGATCGATGATTTCTGATTGCAGATCCCACTTATTGAGCAGAATAATAATTTTTAACGGGATATCGCATTGATTGTTGGCATCTTCAATGGCAACCAGATAACGATCCAGTAGGGCGGCTGAAAAATCAGGTAATGGTGCGGCTACAATAAAAACCTGATTAATATTGGCCACTACTGCTTTTAAACCCTGATGTGCTGAAGGTCGTTCAAACACGCTATCACGTGAGTGACGAGCTTCAACAATCCCTTGTTCGTTTTCGGCCAACCGGAATACGACTTTGTCACCAGAAACAATCGAACCAAGGTTTTGTCGCAAATAACAGCGAAATACCTTTTGGTCGCACAGATTCATAATATCTGCCTGTTCTCCGAACCGGCTGATGACCAGACCTTCAAGTGATTCCGATAGTTGTCCGAGTTGGTGTTCTGCGAGAGGAGCCGTTTGTTGCTGAATACGTTGTCTTTGTTTGTGAGCAACCTGACGTTTTTGCCGCTGTGTCAGTTTATCCCGTTTGGCCAAAAGCCGCCTCCAAAAAGGTTTTTTTAATGAATAAAAGCCAGAAATTTAGATTGTGTTTTAAGCTACCGTTTGCTTTGGTGGTTTTTCTTTGTTGCAACAACTTTGTCGCAAGAATTCTTATCGCAACAATTCTTGCAGCAACAATCTCAAATAACCTTAATCTCACATCACTGCATGTTAAAACAATGAGAATTTAAAATCTCGAAAGTCTAAAAAACAAGAATCTAAAGTATAATGCTCATCAATCAATAAGCTATCAAATGAATAAGTTGCCAAAAAAATTGATAATGGGCTTAATTTGGCAAACATTATATACTAAATAACGACAAATTTAATTTTAACTTTCAGTATTGTGGAGAGTGAATGTGCAAAATGCCAGCCATCTGATTTGGATCGACTTAGAGATGACCGGGCTTGATCCTAATCAAGAGCGAATTATTGAGATTGCGACCATCGTCACCGATAAAGACCTGAATATATTGGCTGAAGGGCCTGTTTTGGCGGTTTCCCAGCCCAAAACATTACTTGATTCAATGGATGAATGGTGTACCGCTCATCACGGACAATCGGGGTTGACTGAGCGAGTTTTACAAAGTGAAGTTTCTGAGCAACAAGCCGAGCAGCAAACCTTGGCGTTCTTAAAACAATGGGTGCCTGCTGGCAAGTCACCGATGTGCGGCAATACAATAGGCCAGGATAGGCGTTTTCTGGTGCGTTATATGCCTGAACTGCATGATTATTTTCATTACCGTAACCTCGACGTCAGTACGCTTAAAGAGTTGGCAAAACGCTGGAAACCGGAAATTTTGCCCGGATTTATAAAAGAAAATAAGCATCTTGCTCTGGATGATATTCGCGAATCCATCGCTGAATTGGTCTATTATCGGGAAACCATGTTTGATTTGAATGCAGAGTAAATTAAAAAGATGAACAAGAGCAATTGGCCCAATCCATTCAATAAATCTTATTATGTTGCCGCGGATTGCCATTTATACAGCGCTGAGCAAATCAAGTTAGTCGAAAGTAATTACGCGAATATCGATCCTCAAGGAACTTATCCATTAATGGAGCGCGCAGGGCTTAGTGCGTTCGAATCAATTTTAACAACCTGGCCCGATGCAAAAAACTGGTTGATAGTTGTTGGTAAAGGAAATAATGGAGGCGATGGACTCATCGTTGCTCGACTGGCACTGGATTTAGTTTTGGCTAAAGGGATTAAAGTAACCTTGTTAAATTTAAATTCGACTGCTCAATTCAAAAATGATGCTTATCTTGCCTGGCTAGCTTTAGAACAATCTCCGTTATATACCTATTTGAATCTGATAACTGAGTTGCCAGAGGATTTATCTGCTTTTGATTTGCTGGTTGATGCAATGCTTGGCACCGGTCTTCAAGGCGCTGTAAGAGAACCTTATGCACAAATAATTGACAAAATAAATCAGGCAACAATGCCGGTGTTGGCGATTGATATTCCTTCCGGTTTACAAGCTGATACTGGGGTCAGTGGAAACCCATCGATTATTGCTGATAAAACGGTCACTTATATTGCGCCCAAAAAAGGACTCTATACCGGAGATGCCGCTGATTTTCGAGGTGAAGTAGTACTTGCCGATTTACAAATTGGCGAGTCGAGCTGGCAAGGTATTACTTCGCAGATAACCGCTAAAGATTATGCTGCTATTTGCTCACGTTTATATCGTCGTGAACACACCAGTCATAAAGGGCACTTTGGATACTGCCGGGTAATTGGCGGCGCTAATGGAATGATTGGTGCTGCATTATTAGCCGCTAACGCAGCAGCCAGAGTCGGTAGTGGACTGACTTCGGCCTGGGTCGAAGCCGGGGCAGAGGTGATTGTTTCACGGGTCCCTGAAATTATGGCTAAAAATGTCCATTTATCGGCGGTGGATAATCTGGCTAACCAAGTGACCGCTAAAGTTCCACTTGAGCTTCCAACCAGCGGACAAGCCGAAGATGCTGATGAACGGTCGTCAGCTTTAATTTCTGCCTTGGTTATTGGTCCTGGTTTAGGGCAATCTTTGTGGGGGCGAACCTGGCTGAGACGAATTCTTGGATTAAGCCACTCTGATTACCTGAATATTGCAAAAGTCTTTGACGCCGACGCCTTGAATATTCTCGCTCGCGAACCAACCTTTGACAATCATCGCATTTTGACGCCTCATCCGGGAGAAGCTGCGCGATTACTGGATATGACAACCCAGGAAATCCACCAGGATCGTTATGCCGCCAGTGCAATGATAGCGCAACGCTATGGCGGTGTTTGTGTACTTAAAGGTGCGGGGACCATTATTAGTGATGCATTTGGACGCCAGACTGTTTGTCCAGTGGGAAATCCGGGCATGGCATCGGGTGGTATGGGTGATGTCCTTTCTGGCATTATCGGCGGGTTATTAGCACAACAGTATGCGTTGTTCGACGCGGCAGTCATGGGGGTCTGTATTCATGGCGAAGCTGCTGACTATGCTGCCGGAACCGAGCAGAAATATCGGGGGCTACTAGCCAGTGATCTGATCGATTATTTGCCTCCTCTGGTGAATCCATGTTGATAAAATAAAGCCGAATTAATGGAAATAAAGCCAAAATACTGCAACAAAGTGCGAAGTATGAAAAGTGTCATATAATGCGTAATACGTTCAGAATGATATAACGTCTAGAACTATGTGACGTTTAGAATCATGTGACGTTTAGAATCAAATAATGTCGATAATGCAAAAATGTTCAACACCAAGAAGTATAAAGAGTCAGTTAAGTTACCGTGAATACTAATATCCAATATTATTTGTCCGATGAAGCCGCAACCCTTAAAGCTGGGGCTCTAATTGCCAAGTCTTGTCCTTCTCAAGCACTGATTTATTTAATGGGGGGATTGGGGGCAGGTAAAACAACACTCGTGAGAGGTTTGCTCAGAACATTAGGGCATCAGGGAAGCACTAAAAGTCCAACTTATACTCTGGTTGAGCCCTACCAGATTGCGAATCAAAAAATATATCACTTCGATCTGTATCGTCTGGGGGATCCGGAAGAGCTGGAATATATAGGTATTCGAGACTATCTGGCAGAACAGGCTATTTGTTTAATTGAGTGGCCAGAGCGAGGCGCAGGGCTTTTACCTCAGCCAGATCTGACAATCCAATTAGACTATGTTGCTGAATCCCGAGGAATTGGAATGGAGTTTCCACAGTTAATCAAGGATAATCAGAATCAACAGACCACGGGTTGGCAACAAAATTTAATAGCAAATATTCAGGCTGAGTTTAAAATAATTCGGTAATATGACTAAAATAATATTGAAACCATTATTCAAATATTCACCTAAAAGTTGATTTTGTCCTGTCGAAGGAAGCGAATTAGCTGTTCAAATATGTAGTAAAGTTGAAATCATGAGAGCAAAAGGGTTTTCGTTAATCGCAAAAATTTATATCTGTCTGGCTATTATTCTTAGTGGCCATTTAAAATTATTAGCAGGTGAAGTTAAAGGTATTCGCTTTTGGCAGGATCCAGAAAAAACTCGCCTGGTTTTTGATGTCAGCGAATCGGTTAACTATCAGGTTTTTACCCTCGATAATCCTTATCGATTAGTTGTTGATATTGATAATGGTGAATTAAAAACCGAAGTTAGTGATATAGATGTTCCCAAAAAACGGGTAAAAAATATTCGTTCCAGTCAGCAAGAAAACAAATTGAGAATAGTCCTCGATTTAGAAAAAGGGGTGACTTCTCAGGATTTTACTCTCAAACCTTTCCAGGATTATGGCCATCGGCTGGTTATTGATTTAAAAGATAAGTCGGCAAAAAAAGCGGTTGTTAAAACTGCTGAGTCGGCGATTAAAGAAAGAAACCGTGACATCATTATTGCTATTGATGCCGGTCATGGTGGCGAAGACCCAGGTGCAATTGGTCCGAAAAAAACTAAGGAAAAAAATATTACATTGGCGGTTGCTAAAATTCTGGCTAGAAAAATCAATCAGGAAAAAGGGCTTAAGGCCTTTTTGACGCGTAGCTCAGATTATTATGTTGGTTTAGAAAAAAGAACACAGTTAGCGCGCGAACAAAAAGCAGATTTATTTATTTCGCTCCATGCTGATGGATTCACCGATCCAAGAGTCCGAGGCGCTTCAGTTTGGGTGCTGTCAGCTAAAGGGGCAAACTCTGAAATGGGTAAGTGGCTGGAGAAACGAGAGAAAAGTTCTGATTTATTGGGAGGGGTCGAAAGCCTTTCGAATAAAGATCCTTTAGTCGCGCAGGTATTGCTTGATCTGTCTATGCATTATTCTGTGGGAGCCAGTATAAATGCTGCCGAGCGAGTGCGAAAAGAGTTATCGGTAAGAATGCAAAAAATGCATGGTAAAACGTTACGTAAAGCGGCTTTTATTGTATTGAGAATGCCTGATATTCCAGCAATGCTGGTAGAAATGGCTTTTATTTCTAATCCTCAAGAAGAAAAAACGCTAAAAACTAAAAAGCAACAACGAAAGATTGCAGACTCAATTTTAATTGGGGTTAAAAAATATTTTAAGAGCTTTCCTCCCGATGGCAGTTTGTATGCCGCAATGGCGAAAACGCAGTCTTATGAAGTCAAACGTGGTGATACGCTCTCTGAAATTGCTCAGCTTTTTGGCGTTACCACTCAGCAATTAAAATTGCATAATAATCTTAAATCTAACCAACTGAGAATAGGTCAAACGCTGGCCATTCCTGGAGCCTGATTTGACTCAGGAAAAACGAATTTTATTGCTGGATAACAGACTGGCTAACCAGATCGCTGCCGGTGAAGTTGTCGAAAGGCCTGCCAGTGTTGTTAAAGAATTAGTCGAAAACTGTATTGATGCTGGAGCCAGTCGTATTGAAGTCGATATTGAGCGAGGTGGTGCTCGTTTAATTCGTATTATTGACAATGGCTGCGGCATTAATAAAGCCGACTTAATGCTCGCCTTAACTCGGCATGCCACCAGTAAAATCAGTACTACCGAAGATTTAGCCAATATTCGCTCGCTGGGCTTTCGTGGTGAAGCACTGGCAAGTATCAGCGCAGTTTCCAGACTCACATTAACATCTCGTCAACATGGCAGCGAACAGGCATGGCAAGCGATAGCACAAGGACGAGACATGGCCGTTGAAATTTTACCTGCGGCGGCAGCGCCTGGTACTCGTATTGAAGTGGCCGATTTGTTTTTTAATACACCTGCTCGGCAGAAATTTTTGCGTACAGAAAAAACAGAATTTAATCATATTGAAGAAGTTGTTAAATCTCATGCTCTGGCAAACTTTCAAATTGCGTTTATGTTAAAGCACAATTTAAAAGTTATAAAGCGCATTCCTGCTTGTGGTGAGCCCAGTCAACAAGCGCTGAGAATAGCGGCTATTTGTGGTAAGCCTTTTATTGATAATGCGATACGGTTTAGTTGTCAGCACGATGTTTTAATGGTTGAAGGGTGGATTGGGCGCCCTGGATATCACCGTAGTGAATCTGATATTCAATATGTCTTTATCAACCGCAGGCCGGTTAAAGATAAGACTCTCAATCATGCTATTCGACAAGCCTATGAAGGGCTATTGCCTGCCGGGCGTATGGCAACGTATGTCATTTACCTAACCGTTGACCCCGCTCAGGTTGATGTCAATGTTCATCCAACTAAACACGAAGTGCGATTTAGTGAGCAGCGCCTGGTACATGATTTATTAGCAAAAAGCGTACGTGATGCATTAGTCGATGATAATCAGTCATTAGGCTTATTAGCGCAAGCGGATGATCAAGACGACAACAGACAAATAAATTTAAACCAATCTAACGCAAGTCCAATTGAAGATGCTGAAAAGCTAATTAAATCAGATGATAAAAAACGTGAATTATCGATGAAAAGTACCGCCTCAAATCTGGCTGGTCATTCGTCATGGCGAAATAATCATACGGCATCTGCTTATCGTTCACCTGCACATAAAGCGCAAAAAGCCGCTGTTAGCGAAACGGTTAAAAGCTATTTGGACCAATACTTTTCAACACTAGTAACGCATAAGCCGGCGACTAAACCTGCTTCATTAGCTGAAAACGACACCATAAACGAAGCTGAAAAAACAACACCATCAATGCAACTTGGGGCAACTCAGCAATTTGATAGAAAAAAAGATATTCAGTCAACACCAGTACAAGGATTGCAAGCTTCAAGTTCAGACTTTGCCTTGTGGCATCTTCAAGCGGACTATTGGATTTATAAACAGCCAGATAATTTATGGATTGTTAATGCGCGCCAATTATTGCTCTGGGTTGTTCGAGAAAACCAAAAAAAAGATAATGCTATAGAAACTGTTACTCTGCTTTTTCCGCAAAGTTTGCCATTAAACGATGACTTGCTGGAAGATTGTGCAGTTCACCAATTATTAGAAGAAATTGGATTTGATTTTAACATCAATCTTGAGCGACAAATCGTATTGCGAAAAATTCCTAACTGGTTAAAGTTTGTTGAAACATCCGTCTTAGTATCTCGATTATCTACTTGGTTACTGCAATTACAACTATCGAAAGCTGTCGATGAGAATCTACAGCAACTGGTGCAACTGACTTATGATAATTTACCAACAGATCTGGTTAAACAATTATTAGAAGATTGTCAATTGAGCGAGTCGGTACAAAATACCCCAGCAGATTTTGCTCATCTTGAAAATAGTGACAAGCCAATAATTAAAAAATTGGCGCTGGCCGATATTCGAGGATTATTTTCGTGAATACGGAAATTAATCAACATAATAAAGCGATGGAGCAACAAGTATTGCCACAATTATTATATCCCCATTTACCGATTGTGTTTTTAATGGGGCCCACTGCCAGTGGTAAGACCGCATTAGCGATTGACTTGTATCAGACCGATTTGTTTGAAATTGTCAGTGTTGATTCGGCGATGGTTTATCGACAACTGAATATAGGTAGCGCAAAACCTACACTTGATGAGTTGGCTAGAGCGCCTCATCACCTCATTGATTTTGTTGACCCTGCGATTAGTTATTCGGCTGCAAACTTTGTTCATGATGCTAAAAAGTTGATTAACGAAATCCACCAACGAGGCAAAACCCCTTTATTGACCGGGGGCACTATGCTGTATTTTAAAGCACTGCGTGATGGTCTGGCACAACTACCAGAGGCTGATGCATCCATGCGCGAGCACTTGCAACAACAATTACACCGTCAGGGGATTGAAGCATTGCATCAGCAACTAATGCAATGTGATGCGGTAACTGCTAAACGTTTGCACCCCACCGATACACAGCGAATTCTGCGAGCATTAGAAGTTTTTTTCATTACACAAAAGCCATTGTCACAATGGCACGCCGAACAACAAGATAATGTGTTACCAAATCCGTTATTGTCGATTGCCCTTGCCCCGGGGGATCGCAGTCAACTACATCGGCGCATCGCGCTCAGATTCGAACAAATGATGGCTCAGGGATTTTTGCAAGAAGTGACGCAGCTTTATGAGCGGCCCGATTTGTCAGCTGATTTACCCGCGATAAAGAGCGTTGGGTATCGGCAATTATGGCAATATTTGGCTGGAGAATTGACGTTAACTGAGGCAACGGAACGGGGAATTATAGCAACACGACAGTTGGCAAAACGTCAGTATACCTGGCTACGAAGTTGGTCAGAAGTACAATGGTTTGACCCATTGGTTGATACTGAACTAGCTGCGGCCAGACAACAAATTCTAACCTGGACAAAACATCATTGGCCTCACTGAAAAATAATAAACCGGAAATCTCTTAAAGTTATTTAAGAGATTTCCTCTCCCAAGTACAATTTTGGCGAAGTAAAATAAATTCCTTGCTGTGCTCTGGGAATAAAAAGACGCATAAATAAATGGATATTCAACAAGCAAAAAAACTACTCAAAGATTTATTTGGCTATCAAGCATTCAGACTCAATCAAGAAAACATTATTCAGGCACTACTTGCCGGTCAAGATGTTTTAGCGTTAATGCCTACCGGTGGTGGAAAATCTCTGTGCTATCAGATTCCAGCTATTTTACGCGATGGCACAGGTATTGTCGTTTCACCTTTAATTGCGCTGATGCAAGATCAGGTGGATGCCTTGAAGCTAAATGGCGTTGAAGCCGCCTATTTGAATTCCACGCTTACTGCTGGGGCTATTCAATCCATTAAACAGCAGTTATTGAATGGGCAACTTGATCTGTTGTATATAGCCCCTGAGCGCTTATTAACCGATGACATGTTGGACTTACTCAGCCAAGTGCCTATCAGCTTATTTGCCATTGATGAAGCGCATTGTGTCTCTCAATGGGGGCATGACTTTCGACCTGAATACCAGCAGCTTTATCTACTGACACAGCGTTTTCCAAATATCCCTCGCATTGCTTTAACGGCAACTGCCGATCAGGCCACGCGACACGAAATCAAGCAGCAGCTTGCGTTGAATAATGCGATACAATTTATCAATAGTTTTGATAGAAAAAATATACAGTACCACATTCAACAAAGTCATCAGGCTCGCGAGCAGTTGTGGCGCTTTATTGAGTGTTCATTTTCAGAAGATGCTGGAATTATTTATTGTTTTTCTCGTAAAAAAGTGGAGCAAGTCGCTGATTGGTTGACAACAAAAGGCCGAGTTGCTTTACCTTATCATGCCGGGTTATCCACTGATGTACGCCAACAGAATCAACAGCGCTTTTTACGGGAACAAGGTATTATAATTGTCGCTACTATTGCTTTTGGTATGGGTATTGACAAGCCTGATGTGCGATTTGTTGCGCATTTAAACTTACCAAAAAGTATTGAAGCTTATTATCAGGAAACTGGTCGAGCCGGACGCGATGGTAAACCGGCAACTGTATGGATGTCTTATCAATTACAGGATGTCGTGTTTTTACGTCAACTGGTGCGACAAAATGACACAGCAGAAAATTACCAGCGCATCTCTCAGCAAAAGCTGGATGCCATGCTTGGTTTATGTGAACTGACCACTTGTCGTCGACAGGCGCTGTTGGCTTATTTTGGTGAACAGCTCGAACAACCATGTGGAAATTGTGATAACTGTTTGCACCCACCTAAAACATGGGATGCTACTGAAGCAGCACAAAAAGCACTTTCATGTGTTTATCGAACTGGGCAACGCTTTGGTGTTAGTTATATTATTGATGTGTTACTCGGTAAAAACAATGAACGAATAAAACAGAATAAACACCATCAAATATCGACATTTGGTGTTGGTCAAGATTATTCTTTTTCTCAGTGGCAAAGTCTATTTCGACAATTATTGGTCGAAGGTTATATTCAGATTGAATATGAAATGTTCAATCGAGTCAGGCTGGCGGAAAAGTGTCGAGCAGTATTGCGTGGTGAAAAAACACTGTTTGCGCGTTATGTAAGTCAGAATACGTCGTCAAATAAAAAGTTGTCAGCCAAAAAGCAGTTAACAAATCATTCAGGGTTAGCATCAATTCATTTGCCTTTATTACAAGCATTAAAGTCACTACGCAAACGATTGGCTGATGAAAAAGGTGTACCGTCCTATGTCATATTTCATGACTCAACTTTGCTTGAAATGGTTGAACATCGGCCAGCGAATATCGAACAAATGAGATTGATTGCGGGGGTTGGTGAAAAAAAATTAGACCTGTATGGAAAAGTATTCGTTGAGATTATTCATAGCCATTCATTACCAGAAATTGTTGACTTATCTTTTAGTGATAGCGTTAATGAAACTTTACTTCTATATTCCCAAGGCAAAAATATACAACAAATTGCCAGTCAGCGTGATTTAAAAGACGATACGATTTACGGGCATATTGCTCAAGCTATAGCAGCCGGAAAAGTTGAGCCTTTAGAGGTTTTGTCACTGACAACAGAAGAATATCAGCTCATTGCGCAAACATTGCGCACATTAGATGAAAATACTTCAGGGAAAATCAGTGAAGCTTATGCACTAATGAATGGGGAATATAGTTACGGCGTTATTCGTTGTGTGCAAAGCAGTGAATCATTGCTAGAACCTGACTGATATTTTTTAGTGGCAGGTTATCAATGAACCCGTGTTGATAATTGATAAGAATAATAAGATTTTTATATGGTAGGGTTGAACTAAATGATTGTAGGCCTTACTAAGGGGATGTTAGTTTAGTGTTTATTGAAAATTAATATATTGTTTAGCACATATATTCAATCAATGCTAAAATTAGCGACTAGACGGATGTGCAATTGCTCTACAGAACAAAAACTAATTATCAGTTGATAATTGGTTTGTTTAGTAAAGTTTTGCGCGGAAGGTTTTTGTGAAAGTATTGCTCTCAGTCTGCAGGCTTTTCAAGAACAATAATTACAGAGGCTTACCTTAGTCTCACATAAAAAAAATAAGGAGACAGATATGTCAAAAGGGCAATCATTACAAGACCCTTATTTAAATGCGCTTCGTAGAGAGCGGATTCCAGTTTCGATTTTCCTGGTAAACGGTATTAAGTTGCAGGGGCAAATTGAATCATTTGATCAGTTTGTTGTTCTATTAAAGAACACAGTGAGTCAAATGGTTTATAAACATGCTATTTCAACTGTCGTACCCGCGCGAAATGTTAAACTTCCTCATTCTGGGGAAGCAGAAATTAACGATAGTGCACCGGTAGATTCGGGTAACAACGACAATGTAGGTAACGTATAAAAGCGTTATTCGTAAGGGCAATGGGAGTTGTACGAAATTTATTCTCGTATTTACCGGGTTCTTTGAATTTTTGGCAAGTCATTTAACACCAATCTGGAGCTAATCCTGATTGGTGTTTTGCTGTTGTCTGTTTATTATTCGATTTTTACTTGAAATTCGATCGTATCGTTTTCAGACCCCATTTTAGTTATTCAGGTTTTATTGATTAAAGAGATTATTCTTTGTTTGAAAGACACGCTGGTGGCGAACATGCCATACTGGTTCACATAGATTTTCCAGATACCCAAAACAAGGAAGATAAAGACGAATTTGTAGACTTGGCTGTTTCTGCGGGGTTACAAGTTAAAGACATTATTGGCGGTAGTCGTAATAGCCCACATCCAAGGTATTTTATTGGTACAGGTAAAGCCGATGAAATTGCGCAACAGGTCAAAGACAAACAAGCCGATGTGGTGTTATTTAATCACACCCTTTCTCCTGCCCAAGAACGCAATCTTGAAAAACTGGTTGAATGCCGCGTTATTGACCGAACTGGTTTGATTCTGGACATATTCGCTCAACGCGCGCAAAGTCACGAAGGTAAATTACAGGTAGAACTGGCCCAGTTAAATCATTTATCAACTCGATTGGTACGAGGTTGGACCCACCTTGAGCGTCAAAAAGGAGGGATTGGCTTACGTGGTCCAGGTGAAACGCAGCTTGAAACTGATAGACGATTGTTGCGTGAACGAATCAAGACCATTCAAAAACGCTTGGAAAAAGTTGAAAAACAGCGAGAGCAAAGTCGTCGCTCGCGTAAGCGGAGTAATATTCCGACAGTTGCTTTGGTTGGTTATACTAACGCGGGGAAATCTACTTTATTTAATCGATTAACTGCCAGTGAGGTGTATGCGGCAGATCAGCTGTTTGCTACCCTTGATCCGACCCATCGCAAAATTCAGCTGGTTCCTGGTCAAGATATTATTTTGTCTGACACGGTTGGATTTATTCGCCACTTGCCACATGATTTGGTGGCTGCTTTTAAAGCCACATTACAAGAAAGCCGCCAGGCAGATATTCTCTTACATTTAATTGATGTATCTGATGAGCGCAAAGACGATAATATAGAGCAAGTTTATCAGGTTTTAGAATCGATAGGTTCTGGTGATATTAAAACAATTGAAGTGCTAAATAAAATTGATAATCTTGAAGCGGTTGAGCCTAAAATTGAGCCGGGAATTGATGGAGAGCCCGATCGCGTATGGTGCTCTGCCAAAACCGGTGAAGGAATGGAGTTACTGAGGCAAACTATTAGCCATCAGCTAAATATTCAGTGGATGCGCTTGAAATTACAAGTTTTGCCACAAGATTTTGCTATTCGAAGTGAACTGTTTGATTTGAATGTGATAGAAGCAGAATCAATTGCTGAAGATGCGAGCTTTTTGCTAGATATTTGTATTAATCAAGATGACTGGCGAAGATTGTGCCGTAAAACTCAAGGCCGCATCGAAAAATTGTTAATTAATTAAACAAAGGGTAATTAAGTCGCAAGGTGCAGCACAAAATTTGCATCTATTAATGCTCCTACTTAGAATATCCGACGTATAATGATCATTTAAATCAAAGGTAAATGATGTTAAAGGCAGGCGACAAGTTGCTTTGACCTTGCTTTGTGTTACCGATTAGAAAACGTAATGGAATGACTAGCCTGACGCATATTCATTAACCTAATAAACAGGAATTTAGTCAAATTTAATTTACATCATCTTCAAATCGACTGGTGAGTGGATGATAATACTTCAAAATCAAAACTGGAGATAGACATGCCTTGGAACGAACCAGGTAACAATAATGGTAATAAAGATCCTTGGGGGAATCGCAATAAACAAGATGGTCCACCAGACCTTGATGAAATATTTAAGAAAATTGGTGGATTTTTTGGTGGTGGAAAACGCGGCGGTACAGGAACATCAAAGAGTGGCGGCAGTATTTTGGCCGGCATCCTCGTTATACTAGGTTTATTGTGGAGTGTAGCCGGAATTTATACCGTAAATGAAGCTGAAAGCGGCGTCATTCTGCGATTTGGAAAATACCATACGACCGTTGGACCAGGTTTAGGTTGGCGATTATGGGGAATTGATCGTATCTATAAAGTGAACACCAACGAATTGTTGCAGGCACGCGTTGATGGACGAATGTTAACCAAAGACATAAATATTGTTGATGTAGAAATTGGTCTGCAATATCGTATCATCGATCCAGAAGATTATTTGTTCAACTTGGGCGCTCCTAAACAGGCGCTATTACAGGCATCTGAAAGTGCGCTAAGACAAGTACTGGGTGATAATAATGTGGATGCAGTACTAACCTCGGAAAAAGAGCGTATTCGAAGTCAATTAGAGCAAGAGCTAGTACAAATTCTTGATAACTATAAAAGTGGTATTAAAATTGAAACTGTTACGCTTGAAAGAGCGTTGCCTCCTCAACAAGTTAATGATGCTTTCGAAGAAGTAAACCGAGCTGAGCAAGATGCCAAACGTGAAGTGCAAGATGCGCAAGCTTACAGTAATAGAGAGCTGCCTTTAGCCGAAGCCGAAGCCGAAAAAATACGTCAACAGGCCAGCGCATATAAAACAGAAGTATTAGCGAAAGCTCGTGGTGAAGTCGCTCGCTTTGAAAAACTTCTGCCACAATATACTGCAGCTCCAGAGGTAACTCGTCAGCGTCTGTATATTGAAACACTAGAAGAAGTGATGTCACGAACCACGAAAGTAATGGTTGATGTCGAAGGTGGTAATAACATGATGTATATACCACTTGATAAACTAATGAATAAACGTGTTGAGGGAAGCCAAAAATGAAAAGTCCATTAATTGCTTTTGCTATTCTGTTTTCGGTTATTTTATTAGGGGATTCATTTTACGTTATTCTTGAAACAGAACGTGCACTTAAATTACGTTTTGGAAAAGTCTTAAGAGACGAAGCCGAAAAACCGACAACTTTTGAACCGGGTTTGCATTTTAAAATTCCTTTTGTTGAAAAAATTATCTCGCTTGATGCGCGTATTCAAACAATGGATGGTGCACCAAATGTATTTACAACTTCTGACAAACAGTTCTTGGATGTTGATACTTATGTTCAATGGCGAGTTAAAGATTTCTCGCAGTTTTACTTAAGAACGCAAGGTCGTTTTTCAGAAGCTGAAAGTGTACTTGAAAGACTAGTTGATAGTGGGTTACGTGATCAATTCGGTCAACGAACTTTGATTGAAGCGGTCGCTGGTCAACGCGAACAGCTTATGGTTGCAATTAGTAATGATGTGAATACTAAAGTGCCTGATTATGGTATTGAAGTGGTTGATATACGGGTTAAGAAAGTTAATTACACAAACGATGTACTACCTAATGTTTATGAGCAGATTATTTCTGAACGTAAAGCTACTGCCGAAGAACGTCGCAGTAAAGGTAAAAAAGAAGGTAACATTATCCGCGCAACCACCGACGCTACGGTTAAAAAGATAAAAGCTGAAGCCGATGAAACCTCGCGAACAATTCGCGGTGAAGGTGATGCTGAGGCGGCTCGAATTTACGCGCTAACTTATAATAAAAACCCTCAATTTTATGCTTTTATCAGAAGTCTGGATGCTTATAAAGAGTCATTTAATAATAAAGGGGATGTCATTGTTGTTAAGCCCGATAGCGAATTTTTTAAATATTTAAAAAATTCTGACGGTAGTAAATAAAAAATTGAAATAAAGCGATACTAAAAAGGCAGTCTCAGACTGCCTTTTTTATTGGCTTAATGGCAATATAGCAATATGGCAATGATTAGAGTTTGATAAATGAATTAGGCGAATTCAAAAAAAACGAAGCAATAAAGTTGTGATATTAAAATAAAAAATATTGATTAAATAACGAAAGGTTGTGAAGAGAGAATGGTTAATGAGCTTTGGATAGCATTGGCGATTGCTTTAATTTTAGAAGGAATGATTCCTTTTTTAACACCACAAGGTTGGCGCGATATAGTGACTAAAATTGCCAGTCTGTCGAACAAAAATATTCGCATTATGGGATTAGTGGTAATGATGACAGGATTATTACTGTTAACTGTTTTGCGTTAAACAAAAATTGAATTTATCTGTTCAGCAAAATACAGTTAACCGCTAACTGATTGTTACCTAAAGCAAAAAACATATAGCGCCAAAAGTTCTAGAAAATAACCAAAAAAAGCAGAAATTTTTTATCAATCAGAGTACAATGCGCGGTTTCCCGATAAATGTATCGAAAAAGTAATTAAGATTATGTCAAAAAATGTCGTTGTACTAGGCACCCAGTGGGGTGACGAAGGAAAAGGCAAAATTGTCGACCTTTTAACTGACCGGGCAAGCGCGGTTGTTCGCTATCAGGGCGGACATAACGCGGGGCACACACTCGTTATTAATGGTGAAAAAACCGTCTTACATTTAATTCCCTCTGGCATTTTGCGCGATGATGTAAAGTGTCTTATTGGAAATGGTGTGGTACTTTCGCCTGAAGCATTGGCAGAAGAGATGCAAATGCTTGAGTCTAAAGGTGTCCCTGTTAGAGAAAGGCTTAGAATCAGTGCTGCATGTACTTTAATATTACCTTATCACATTGCATTAGATCAGGCGCGTGAAGCGGCTAAGACGGGCGATAAAAAAATAGGCACAACTGGACGCGGAATCGGTCCTGCTTATGAAGATAAAGTCGCACGACGCGGGCTACGTGTCGATGATTTATTCTATCCAGAGCGACTGAAAGAAAAACTCACCGAAGTACTTGAATATCATAATTTTGTACTGATCCAATATTTTAAGCAGCCAGAAATTCAGCTCGATACGGTTTATCAGGCTTGTCTAGGATATGCTGAGATGTTGCGCGATTTAGTGACGGATATCCCCGAAATGCTGCATCAAGCTCGCCAAAATGGAGAGTCACTCTTATTTGAAGGCGCACAAGGTACCTTACTGGATGTCGATCACGGAACTTTCCCTTATGTGACTTCATCTAACACAACCGCTGGCGGAACCGCAACCGGCTCAGGATTTGGTCCGTTATATCTTGATTATGTACTGGGCATTACCAAAGCTTACACCACGCGAGTTGGAGGTGGGCCTTTCCCTACTGAGTTGTTCGATGATATTGGTAAGCACCTGGGTACTAAAGGACATGAGTTTGGTGCGACAACCGGACGCCAACGACGCTGTGGGTGGCTTGATGCCGTTGCGCTGAAGCGAGCTATTCAGGTGAACAGTGTGACAGGCATCTGTTTAACCAAACTTGATGTTCTCGATGGTCTGGAAACTGTTAAAATTTGTACTGCTTATACCTGCCCCGAAAAAGGCCAAATAAACACAACTCCGGTTGGTGCTGAGGGTTTTGCCCGAGTAAAACCCGAATATATTGAAATGCCGGGCTGGAGTGAGTCAACATTTGGGGTTAAAACCTGGGATGAGTTGCCAGAAAATGCGCGTAATTATATTAATAAAATTGAATCATTGATTGGTATTCCGATTGATATTATTTCAACCGGGCCAGATAGAAATGAAACAATTACCAAGCGCGATCCTTTTGAGTAAATTATTGGACTTTTGCGCAGCTTAAATTAATGATTTATGTTTAAGTTGGTAGAATAAAAAAGGCTGCAATTGCAGCCTTTTTTTATGGAATACTTTAAGAAATAACTTAAATCAAATTAAAGTGTATTTAAGTGTAAGCGCCCAGGGATTCACACCTATCTTTAGATTTTAACCACTCTAAACTGTCTCCAATTTGATTAATCAGGAGACTAGCAATGAAACGCAGAACAGAGCAAGAGTGGCTCAACTTATTTAAACAACACCAAGACAGTGGATTAAGTGCTGCCGAGTTTTGTCGAAAACATCAGCTCAACGCCAAGTATTTTTCTAAACGCCAATTTGACTTAAACTGGAAGCAGTTTCGTAACATGAGGTAAATTTTTTAGATAAGAAATATTTATTGGCAATATCTTTAAAGTGCTCGTTTTGGCTGGGGACAAACCCAACTCACCATTCATTTAAAATGATTGGTCGAAATGGAATACTTAATGGTGCACCAAGGGGGAAGAGGTAAAAGCTTTGTGTATGAACTTGTTTACAACGGCGAAGGTGAAAAAGGAAGCGCCTTTATGATGAACTTAATCGACAGTCACAAGTTAGATAATCAATCCCTATGATGCAACCTATCGGGGTAAACAGCTAACCTGTCGGGGTCATATCGGCCTCAAATCGGGGCTTTATCGGGTAGTTATCGGGGTAAGAAAAATGCTTAAAAGTTAGAGCATCAAAGGGCTTGCAAGAATTGCGTTAAGAAACCCTTAAAAAAGTACTTCAGGCTTCATAAAAAAATACAGTTAACATTCATCCTATTAACCTTAAAAAACTTATGGTATTAAGAACAAAACATCACAATCAATCTACTCGTCAACAAATTCCCATAGAGCACAATGGTATCTATCCGTATCTGGTGCGTTACCTTGATTGGTTATTAGTCAAAGGCTACTCAGTTGAAACTAAAAAGAGCCGAGATAACGCCTTAAGAACCTTTATTGAATGGTGTGACCAAAGAGATATTCAACAGCCACAAGATGTCACTAAGCCCATATTAGAGCGTTATCAGCGTCATTTGTTTTATTACCGCAAAGATAATGGTAAACCTATTGCGTTTAGTACACAAAAGTCATTACTGCAATCAGTGAAAGGTTTCTTTAAGTGGCTCACGCAACAAAATTACTTGCTGTATAACCCCGCCTCAGAAATACAAATGCCGAAAGCACCGAAGCGATTACCGAAAACTATTTTAAGTGTTGAACAAATCAAAAGTATTATTCATCAACCTGATACCAGCACACCCCAAGGTATTCGAGATAGAGCAATATTGGAATTATTGTACAGTACGGGTATTAGACGCATGGAGCTATGCAACTTAAAAATCCATGAGCTGAACCTGGAGAGAAAAACCGTATTGATATTAGGTAAAGGTAGTAAAGAGCGAATGTTACCGATTGGTCAAAGTGCTATCACATGGCTGGTGAAGTATTTGGATGATGTCAGGCCGCAGCTTTGTTTAGCGTTAGAAGAAACTTCCTTTTTCTTAACCGATTATGGTGAAGCTTATACCGGGAGTGTCTTAGGGTGGCTGGTCAAAAACACCATGAAAAATGCGGGTATTCATATTGAAGGTTCTTGTCATTTGTTTCGTCATGCAATGGCGACGCATATGTTAGAGAATGGGAGTGATATTCGGTTTATTCAAGCGATGTTAGGTCACTCTGAGTTATCGACAACAGAGATTTATACTAAGGTGAGTGTTGAGAAGTTGAGGGAGATTCATTCGGTGACGCATCCTGCGGAAAAAAGTGATAGAAATATTAATAATGATAAGTCGTTGGGGGCTTAGTAATTGACAAGTATTGAGTTTTTATTAAGGAGGAAATATGAGTAGTGTTGAGACAGTCATAAAGTGGGGGAAAGATAGGTTGCTAACTTATTCTGAGGATATGGTTAGTATTCTAAAGTCACCAAAAACTTTCTTTGAGAATAAAAATGAAAGTGACTTGAAAGTGGCAATACAGTTTGCGTTTGTTACAGTGTTGCTTGTATTTATGGTTGAGTATGCATTAATGAACTTGAAAGGGATTGCTATAGATAATAAAAGCATTTTACGACCCTGTAAAAAATTCTGTGTAAATCTAATATTAATACAAAGAGTGGTTAAAGTGACAATTACTCTGTTATAACAGCAATTTCTTTAGATTTGAATAATTCAGTGCTTTTACTATAAATAATATCTAATCTATCATTTTTATAAATTAATTTTTCAGGTCGACCTTCAGTAGTGTCGGCATGAGTAACAAAATGAGGTTCTACTTTAGAACGCCCGCAATGATCAAAATCTGGCTTCTGAGTATATAACTCATAAAACGTTTCTTTTTTGTTAAAACCTGTAGTTCTAATCACTAAATAGCGATTATTTTCTTTCAACTTGCTGTTTTCAATAAAAAATATATTATCTGCAATAAAGCACTCATCTGCTGAATTACAGGAAGAAAGAAAGCAAATAGTTAAAACTATCCAAAAAATATTTTTCATTTTATTAAAACTCACTTCCACCTCTCACTCCAAATGGCACCGTAATTAAACACTTTCGCGACCTTAATTTCTGCTAAATACCTTGAAAGCCCATCTGGCAATTTAATAGTATATTTGCCTGATAAGGGAATATCTGTTATATCATTTTTAGCAAAAGGTTCAAAATCATAAACACTTTTAACCTGCCATACTGAACAATAGGAATTACCTGCTTTTGTGGTTCTTACAGTTAAATGAAATCTATTATCAGCATTTTTTAGTCGAAGATTCACTTGCTCTGCTAATAGTGCACCGTCGTGCAAAATGTGGCCATATTTAATGGAATTTCTTTTTCCTCTTTTAAGCTTTTTAGGAAATTCAGAATGAAGAAAACCTGGGTCAGATGATTTTATAAATGTAAAATTCTTTCCACTAGATTTTAACTGAAGCATATATTTTCTCATCGCATTAGCGGTATCTTTAACGATTATAGAGTTTTTATATAATGTAGCATTAAGCGAAACAGGGTTGCCATTACCATTAACATAATGATTTGCAAGTGTAGCAGCCTCATAAAACCCGTGGTATTTTCCTCCCCACCAAAGTGCCTCAAAAAGTTCCTTCATAAACTCTTTTTCATTGTCAGTAAAAGGCATCCTTAACTTTGCTTTACAAACCAAATAATCTACCGTATTTTGCAATAAGTCGAAGCTTTCCTTAGACTCAAATTTAGCCACTTTTCCCATATGCCACAACGGAGCGCTTGGAATGTTATCGCGCTCTTCTAAACATTTATTTCCATATTCAATTAAATCATTCATGATCACATCACTTTTTTCATTTGAGTTTATTACATTTAACTCTCTTATTTTATTATATTTAGTTTTTCAAGATGTGATAAACTTCTCGTTTTACCAGTGTTAATTATAAATATAACCTATCGAAATATTTTTAGTAGAACTAGTTAGAAAGTCATTATTCACTTATAAAAGCGTCTTCACATAGGAAAGAAAGAATGCAATATAATTCTTTCAACTTTATAACCAAAAATATTAACGTATAAAATGTATTAAGGAATATTGCCCAACCAATATTTTTTAATTCCTTAATCACTATACTAGGTAAAAGAAAAGTAATAACGATAAGAAAAGAGCAAACTCAATATCTAATTATTCATTTGAAACAACATTAAAAAAGGGGTCAAGTCTATTTTGCAATATATAACTCCCTTTCCGATTGCTTAACCTCACTCAACCAGTAATTGCTCAAAAAGCGGGGGCATTTAGACTTTACGGTGAGTTTACTATGAATTCACATAGTTGAGGTATTTTTCCTAACTTTTTTATACGATCTTCTAAGTAATGCCA
>NZ_JBFDAH010000013.1:0-116912 GCF_040719265.1 Aliikangiella maris
ACTAAACCTGTTACTTTGATTCATTTTCATACGGGAAAAAAGCTTTTTTATATATACATATACCTAACTTCAAAAAATATTATTTTAAGCTGAGGATGTCCTTTCCTAGTTGCTTTCCTAGTTGATCTCTCCGGTTAATCCCAAAGATAGGCTCTCTCGTGTACCAGCATGATTAACAGTTTTGGATTCAATTGCAGATTAAACCACGGTAGGTGGTGTAATCTCCGAGGGCGTTAGGATGGCTGATGATGAAAATTAATTAGACCCACGAGCATAGACTGAAGACAGGCACCACGACGAAATAAGTAAGGTAGGTTAATCGCTTGGCGATAAAATCCACGAATACCAGCATGAGAACCGTCGAAAGTTACTGGCTTTAATCTGTGATTGAATTCATCCAACTTTTAGATAGCGGCACTTTGAAAAAATAGGGTGGGGAATAGTACGTTTTAATTGACAAAGGGAGTCATACCAACGCCAAGCTAAGCGGCGTGCTTTTCAGCGTCCGCTTGAGCTTTTTGTTAGCTGATTTTAGGCAGGACTTAACGGGTACTTCTTCGGAACCTTGCCAGCTCATCATTTCTTAATTCCTTAGCGTCAGGGTCTATCATTGCGGACTTTTTAATTTCATCGTCAGTCATAGACTTAACCTTCTTCCAGTCAGTCGCGCCCCTGCGTCCCCGCGCGCTCGCACCACTAATTTTCTTAATAGTCATAACTATTTCTCGTCCTTTTTGTTTTTAACGGGCTTAAATTCATCTAGCTCTTCATTTGTTGGCAATGCAGAATCAGGATCATCTTTTGCCGCCCTCTCTATTTCTTCATCAGTTATTTCGTCAACCTCTTGCCAGTTAGTTTTACCCTTTAACTTCTTTGCTTGTTCAGCGGTAATCTTCTTAATAGCCATGAATAATCTCCTAATTCTAAAATATTCCGCGCTCATAAGCTGCACGCTCTTTCTTATTTGCTTTTCGTGCTGATATAACCCTGATAGTATTCTCCGCCCTCTCAGTGTAAACCACGAAAAGCATCCTCTCATTTGACATTCCGATTACTTGATATTGGCTTTCACCATAATCGTGCCTAAGATCAAGCTTACCTATTCGCCGATCATCAAAAAAGACTTGTATTGTGTCCATAAAGTCAATTTTATGTTTGGCACGATTTATGTTGTTTTTATTCTCATCCCACTCAAAATCATACATTTAAACACTCCTTAAATTTTCGATTGTCAGCTAACGCCGTGGTAACCGAGAGAAGGTAAGCGTGGTAAAGCGAGCGTAGCGAACCACGCTTACCGGAGTCCGGTTGACCACTTTGTTAGCTTCCACGGATTGGATACCGCTCAAGTGTACTTTTGATACCATTACGTATATTAGTAAATTGGTTTTCATTTAACTCGAATACTATACACCATTCGCTAGATTCGTTACCAAATTGTATCAATGGAAAATTTGGCTTAAGCTCGTGGCTTAGAGTGATAGATATTCTTACGATATCATCTTTAAAAGACAAAAAATTAAAGCTTATGCATGGCTCTATAAATGTAAGATGAGCATACCGAGGTAGGCGACCCTCAGATAAGCTTGAAACCCAAAGTAAAAGCTGTGCCAATTCTGTTGTTTCAATCGCAGGGTCTATTAATTCTATTGAATCATTATCCTGCTCTACTTGCACTTTTAACAAGCACCAATCGTCCTTTTCACTCTCTGGAAATTGGTAACCCACAACCTCAATACTTAAGCTTACCTTACCCTCTATATTTTTAAGTTTGATCATGATGCTCGACTTGGTGAAGCTAACGCCTAGCGCAGGCGCAAATTTGCGTAGCGCTGTTAATTGTCGATTGCCGCGTCTGGTTAAGACTAATCATAGTAAAATGCATCCTCTACAATAAATTTGCAAAACTCTGTTACTGCATGCAAGGATTTTATATCTTCGTTTCCGCGAGTTTCAATTGCATTTAATGCCTGTTTTTTTAGCAAGTATCCATAAATGAACTTCTGAAGATTTAAAGGCTGAAACCACTCAAACTTTCCGCTTTCAATAAGCTCTCCAATTGCCTTTTGTGCTCGGAGTGCTGTTTCTTTCGTAAAATCTGATTCAGCTATTTGCATATCAGACTCAATTTTCTTCTCCAAGTCGTTGCAAATCTCTGTTGCTCTAACAAGGGAAGGCAAGATCAAAAGTAAAAATGCAAATTTTTTCATAGTAGTCTTAACGCTTATTAAATGCACCAAAGCAATATAATCTGCAAGAGACATTCACTTTATTTTGAAATTCATTAATTATTTCAAAAGTTCACCTTAAATTAACCGATTAGCAAAGTGCAGAAAGGTTGCTTTATTGCTTATAAACAACAATCGCATTTAAGAATATAACTTTATTTTCAATCAGTTAAAAAATAATTAAACAATGTATCATGCAATCGCTTGAACGTAACGACTTATTCAAGTGGCATAAAATAATCTAAAACAAGGATGTTTCACCATGAATAGTCAGCAAAAACCTAAGCGACTTACCCAAGTTAGAAAAAAAATTCGCACATCGAAGCGGGACATCCCATACTCAAATCCATTTAAACCCCTATTACTCTTTGCCTTACATACTCTTAAATCAACTTAACCAAATCAAAACAACAAGAAAAACAAGTTATCGATGTCCCATTTCATTTCGGTTGAGTGACATGCTGCAGAACTTATTCTTAAATTGATTTATAAAGCTCCTTATTTTCCCAATCATCATCATGAGCGTCTATAACCTTTTCCATTGGAGCGCCAGTTGCAATTGCATTGGGTGAGTTTCTTAAACTATCTTCCATCCACTTTTTTACTCCAGGCCATCTTAAGCAATACATCAGATAAGCAATTGGTTCGCTACTAAGCTCTTTATCCTCAAACATCGAAATTATTAAAGCTTCAACATCATCTTTAATATCTGAGTTTCCATTTATCAACTCAATACAGCGAATCTAGTTTGCCTCTGCAAGCTCGAAAGAAAACTCAGTATTTAAAATACTTTCTGCTTCAAGCGAGTAAGTCGGGCAGTCCCGTTTCATAGCTTCACTAAAAATCAACTCAAAATTCAAAGTAAAACCGGCCCAATAATTTAAAACTCCGTCATTTTTTACATAATTTTATATTAATTTAATCAAACTCAAACAACCATTTTAAGGTAAACTTTTGACATGATAAGTTTTTTTAAAATAAAGCTAACGTATATTGTGGGTTATATTGCTTTTTTTGGATCTTGGAGGACGTTGGGCCAAGAGACTCTATTTACCCATGAGCACATTACCATGCGCTCCAGCCTTTGCCAAGAAGGGGCGCGGCTAAGCTAAGTCGTTACTCCTAGAAAATGGATAGCTTAAACTAGTGAAATATCTTGTACTTATAAGTAGTTTTATTTATTGGTGTTCAATTGGAGTCTATAGTTCTCTATCAATCGGAACTGTAGTGATGATACTTTTTCCTGATTATATTCCAAACTTAGATGAGCCTCAGTTATTAGAACATAGCACAGGCAGTATAACTATAATGTGCATTATGGCTTTGGGTTTTGCTCTAGTTGCATTCGCTAACTACCAAGCTGCAAGGCAAAATATAATTGCGATTTTAATATCAAACAGTTGTTTCTTGCTATTACTCATTTTACTCAGAGCAGGAGTATGGTGGTATTTATTGTTTTTATTTACTCTACCAGTAATATTAATGATCTTCACAAGTATTTGGCGTAGTAGAAAACATGTAATAAATTTGTGAATTTTTAGTTCGCAAGCCCCCTAAAAATACATTGCAGATTAACTAAGTGTCAAATTTATAAAAAAGGGATTCACATTGCAAAAAGTCTTAATATTAGTATTTTTCTCAACCTTGATCGCTTGCACAACTCAGGGAAAGTTAGAATACATTACAAGTAACGGCGAGCGTAAAGTCGGTTGTGAAACTGAATATAGTGGTGCGCCATCTATCGATAAATATGCGGTAGAATATGTTCTAAGCTATTGTGCCAAAAATGCAGAGAAGCAAGGTCATCAAGTTATCGATAAACATTTGTTGACGTTGGATCTATCGATACCTAAAACGCCTAGTGGCGATTCATGGTCTTTTGAATACGCCACTGAACTACATAAATTAGAGCATTTAACAGACAAAGAATACGGTTACATCATTGCTTTTATAGATCTGAGTTTAAATAAATCTAACAATCAACTCAAGTAGTACAATATTTAAAATTTAAAAAAATGAATCGAAGCAAATCGAGACAATCACTTTTTACTAGCAACTTTTTGCACTTTGCGGTCAATAATTTTAAGGTGAAATTTTGACATAATGAATAGTTTTCAAAATAAAACTAAAGCATATTGCAAATAATATTGCTTTAGTGTGTTCAATAATTGTTAAATCAATAAAAAAAATTTTTAGGGATTAGTCAGTTATGAAAAATAGGTTTGTATTAGGAATATTCATTATCACATTATCAATCAGTATTAGAGCTACTGACTATATATGGAGTTCAGCTATGCCTAATGAAATTCATATTATTCCAGATGGAATGGAATTGTTAAGTGAATTTGATGTTAAAAATTTAACGACACAAAGCGAATAACGATTATAATTAATTCAAATTATTTAGCGTCGTGATATTCGCTTTTTCTTAAAAATTTTGGTTAAGTGTTTTTCAGCTTATCTTCCAAATCAGCGACAACTTTTTCGAGCGCATCAATTTTTTCTCGTGTTTTTGCTAATACTTTGGTTTGCGCATCAAACTCTTCGCGGGTAACTAAATCCATTCGCGCAATCATGGATTGTAAAATCTGTTTAAATTGCGCTTGTAAATCCTGTTGCAAGGCTTTTGCGCCTGGCGGAATGGCTTCACTCAGTTTGGCCGCAATATCATCTATTTTTTTTGGATCGATCATAAAAAACCTACAAAGTTTTATTTTTCCGGCTCATTGCCATTTTTAAAATTCAAATGGAAAAGACCGTTCATATCAAATAATTGAGGTAAAAAAGTATACTAAGAAATTGGTTAATTTCCTATGGCAAATCTCATTTCGGGCCAATTACCACAACTTATTCGGCAATAATGCAGCCTTTTAACCGCTCGCCAAATTGCTGCCAGCTATCCGATTCTGTTCCAATTATTTCTAGTCGACTGTCCATGGCTTCGTCCAGTTCAATAATTGTCAGCTCATTATTAACCTTGTTAAAGCCAATAATACCTTGCTCGGTAATCATCACCGCTTTCAGTCGCTCAGCACCTATTGAGTCGATTAAGGCTTTAACCGCAGTAAAATCAAAAACAAATGATGGCTCAATAATCCAGCCCGAACTGGCAAATTCACCGTCTGAATTTTGTATGTGAATTATCCCGTTATCGTTTGATGGTAATGACTGAGTGTTGTGATGAGACATCTTAGCGTGGTGAGTTTGTGTATCTGGCTTACTCTGATTGACCGAAGGCTTTACTGGAGATTCATGCGACACACTATAGCCGTTCGGTTGTTCGAGCCAGGTTAAATCGATCGCTGCATTTTTAACGATTTTCAGCGATTTTGACCAGTTTTTATCTATAATATATCGATTTAATCGTTCAATATCGGTTTCAGCATATTGATCAGCTTTATTAGCGACTAAAATATCGGCTATTGCCAACTGTTGATTAAAAGTTTCATGCTGGGTGTATCGCTTATCGACGAGTTTTCTTGCATCAACTAGCGTAATGGTGGCTTTTAACTGCAAAATGGACGCGTAATTTGTTCCACTTAATTGCTTAATAATTTCTGTCGGGTGGCCTAGTCCGGTAGGTTCAATCAAAATTCGGTCAGGCTGAGCTTGTACAATTAACTGATTGAGTGCCACCTGCATGGGCAAACCGGCAGCGCAGCAAATACAGCCACCAGGAACTTCTCGCATAAATACCGAAGACTCACGCCCCTGACCTGCTATCAATTTTTCATCAATGCCGACTTCACCAAATTCGTTAATTAATATGGCCCAATTTTCAGTCGGATCTTTTTGTGCTAACAGGTGCATTATTGCGGTCGTTTTGCCAACACCTAAAAAGCCAGTAATAATATTGGTTGGAATACCATCAGATTTTTTTATTTGATTCATGCTTGCTTATCTAATGTCTGAATGCCTATTGATAGGATCACTATTGATTGAGTGTCCACTTGTTTGAAAATATCTAGCCATTTGAAATCGAACATTTAATATTCAATTAAATAACACTTTTTCCTTGGTATTTGGGCACATTTGGGTATTCACACGCACAATGTCGCACCGATTTCTGAGTACTCGATAAGTATCAGAGGTTCATCGCACTCAATAGCAATGTACCTTACCAGTTTTAATAAAGTTAGCATACTCGATAAGCTAATTTAATTAAATAAACGACTACTTGGCGGTTTATTATTTGTTAAATTGAAATTAATCCAATGTGCCAGAGACAAACAAAGCGAACCAACAACTGTAAATAGGATTTCTATAGAATGATTAAATAGCAATGCACTTAGCAGAAACACCAGCCCGATTGCACCGACTGTCATCGGTTTTAGTGAATGATGTTGGAAGTAGGTAGAAAAAAAGCTATAGGCAGCAACGCCTATAGCAATCAAGAGAATAACAACATGAAAAAACTCTGAAACAAAAATACTCAGTGATGCGGCGAATGAGAAAAATCCGATTAAAACTGGCATGAATAAACAATGCAAAATACAAGCAACTGATACTAAAATACCGCTAATATCCTTCAAGTTATGCTCCTGTTTTAGTAGGCCACTTACCACTTTAATACTTATTCAATGCTGATTTAATACTGACTTAATACTTTAGCCAGCCGTTTACTCAAAAGTATTGACTACGCTTGATTAAACAGCAGTTTTCCCATTTCACTGCACATATACCATATAAAAAACGACTCTATTTGATTCACCAGATAACCCATGAACCCAACATGACCTCATATGATATATCATATCATTTTACAGAAAATATCCAATTAGGCAACAATTAATTGGCTGTATTAATAATATATTTCGACTAGAGATTACTGAAAGTCAGACACGCATTAAGCAATCAGTTAATTCAGACGCTCTTTTTGACAGTTTTCGCACATTCCGTGTAACTCAAGTTGTTGGCTATTAAGCATAAAACCAACCTTTTTAACGCTTTGGTTTAATGCTTTAATGATTTCTTTTTTGACACCAATTTCACTCACCGAGTTACATACATCACAAATTAAAAACTGAGGAATTTCGTGTTGATGATCACAGGCTATATGTGAGCAAGACACATACTTATTAGAAGAGTTGAGTTTATGAGCCAGGTTTTCCTGCACTAAAAAGTCAAGCATTCGGTAAATCGACATGGTAGGAATCGATTCACTGAAGTGTTCTTTATACTCGTCGGTCAGCTCATAAGCCGATAGCGGTACACCTGAATGCAATAAAATAATCAAAACATTCTTTCTTTTGGCGGTCAGTTTAACACCAACTTTACTACAGATCTGTTCCGCTTTTTTAACCGATTTATTGATATCTTTCTTACTAGTCATATTGAATTGAGTGTTGACGGACTATGGATTAATCATGCTGAGCGCGCACAAAACATAGCTATATTCGAATTGTGACGTCATTCAAATGCTGCCATTGGAATAACGACGTTCAAATAAAAGCCACTAATGAAGGCTCAGTAGATTAGTATGAATATAAGTCTGCCTTTTCTCAAGTCAATTATTCGCTAAAATACATTAAGTTGAGTGATATCAGTGTTTGGTCTTTGCAAATCAGCACTTTCATCACCCAAATTAGTACAAATTATCAACATTAGCTCATTATTGGAGAAACTTTCAGCTATGCATTTACATTAGAACTCTCCACTAATCAGTAATTTTATTGTTTCCCCCCGCTCTCGTTGTGTTTTTTCGAGCCAATAAGCCGAATCAGCCCGGTTCCCTGAATAACGTTTACGTTCGCGGTACTGTCGAAAATCATTCACATTTTCGATTTCAAGACGTAAGGTAAGATTTTGTCCGAAGCTTTTTTCAGCAAAGGCAAACCACATCGGCTTGTTTTTCAAATAATCAAATTCATCCGCATAATAATCTCGATACACCTTATAAGCCGTATACCCAATTCCCCAGCGCAACACACTCAGATCCTGGCGAAAATCGATCACAATATCTGGCGAAATAAAATCAGTCAGTACACGAGTCTGTCCGGTTATCGGATCATCAAATGATGAGTCCATCCAGTCGGCATTTAACTCCAGCGCCCCGCCCGGAATCCAACGTTCCAGCGGCAGATTGCTAGTCATTTTAGCCCCCCATGACTGACCACTCCCGGCATTCCCTAAAGCCTGAATTTCCGGAGTCAGCAAGATTTGCTCTAATACATCTTTATGCCAGTTGTGATAGATTTCAAAACTGAAAGCGCCTTTTTCGGCAAAACGATAGTCCAGCGAAACGCTTAAGCGAGTTTTCTGATCCGGTTGCAGTTTCTCATTCCCTGAAATCTGGCGTTCTTCAACCAGATCAGCACTGGCCGCAAAATCACTAAAGTCCAATTGGCCAACCGAATGTTCCAGATTAAATCGATATTGCAATGTGGGCGTTGCATTATAATTAATCGCAAAGCTCGGTTTCCAAAAATGCAGGTTTTGTTGATGACGGGCATCACCCGAAACCGAGATACTTGAAAATTCAGTAGCCAGCCCCGCTTTTATCACCATGGCATCAAGTGACCAGGTATAATTAACGAATCCTTCGCCACGAAACTCCTCAACAAATGCATCGGTATTTCGCAGTCGATTAATCGGGGTAAAGGTTTCGTTAATTGCGTCAAGCTTTAACTGACTGGTCATTCGATTGTAAGCGACTTCGATACCGTATTCGCTGGTTGGTCCTTGTTTATCGGCATGCTGCCAAACCGTTCGAACAACACTTTCACGCTTATGCTCATCAAATCGTAACTGATTACCTGAGTCAAATACTCCCGCAGGAATTTCGGTTGCAGAAAAAGCATCGACAAACCAGTTTTGCCAATTGGCCAAACCTAATAAACGAAATGTCCAGTCAGCATATTGATGAGACCAGTCAACTCCAACTTCTCCCGTGTAATACTGACTATCTCGATAATTGTTTGTATATTGGCTTTCGCTCGGTTGATTGTTTGCTGGCAAACGGTCTATCCAGCGCTTCGTTTCTGGAATAAACTGACTCCACCCAAGTTGTGCGGTTAACTGCCAACTATTTTTATCAATTGTCCGACTGGCATCGCCCGAAATAAACACTTCGTTCAATTCACTCGGTCGCTTCTCTGCTTGCTTTTCGACTAAGCTCATTGATTGATCAAAAGTTTCGGTGGTTGCATCGCGTGGCAATTGTTCTTTAATCGCATTCAATTTGAATGCACTTTGCCAGTTGGCAATCGGTTTTGACCCATTAAATTCCATTTGTGGATTAATCGCCTGCTCACCCGATGTTTTACCAACACCCAATTGCCAACGCTTAACCGATTGATTATTGACACGATAAATATTGGCAATTACCGATTGGCCTGCCGCATCACCAGTACTGGTTGCACCGCGCACAACGATTATTTTAGCAACTTGTGAGGCAGGAATGCGTAGTAGTGCATTTTTTATTCCACCAGATTTAGACGGCGGGCGTATACCATCAATTAATACATTTCCCGCGGTGGCCCCAAACCCCCTCACTGCATCATCATCAAGTTTTAACTCAAACCCGGGCAAACGCATCACCATATCTAATGCTGTTTGTGGTGCATAGCTGGTAAAAAAATCGGGAAGATAAGTTTCCTCTGCCAATTGAACAAGTTCATTTTGAGTTTGAACTGCCGCCATAACTTTATTTGATTTCCCTGACAGTAATAAAGACACCACTGGCAACAGTAAACAATAACCGACTTTGAATAGATTGTTTTTTTTTAAAACAATTTGCATTTTTCCCTTCTCCATTCACTCAAAGTTTAAAATAACCATGGACTTAAATTGACACTTCAAACATCAAGCGATAGGTACGTGGTGCCCCAAGCATTAATTGATTCGCATAAATAAAACCCGGGTCAGTTTGATGTAAATAAAAGACATCAGACCATTGAATGAATTCTTCATCCAGTAAATTATCTATCCGCGCAGAAACACGATACTTATCAAACTGCCAAGCAGCAAACAAATCGGCCAGCCAATAACTTTTTAATTTCACCGTATTAGGATTATCACCATAGCGATCACCGACGTAGTGTAGCGACGTACCAATTTCAATGGGTAAATCACCAATATTGTGAAAGCTTAACCAGGTATTGGCAGTCCACTCGGCAACATTGGGAGGGGTATTACCCGCTAATTCAACAAAGTTTGATGATGCTTTAAATTCTGCTTGGGTATAAGCCGCATTGGCACCCAAACGCCAACGTTCATTAGCATGCATAGTCAATGACAATTCAAATCCATTAGAAGTACGGCCACCGATATTAGTTACGCTGTCTAAAGAAAACCGCTCAAAAATATCATCCCGCTCTATATCATAATATGCCAGTGTGGTTTCAGCTTTACCATCAAACCAAATTGACTTCACACCAACTTCCCACTGTCTGGCTTTAGTTAAATCAAAATTTTGATTGGCATTAACCAAGAATATATTTGAATTAATCGGATCTTTGGCATCACTATATTGTCCATAAAAACTGAGTTCGTCATTCATTTGATAAACCATACCAAGTCGCCAGCTCTCCCAGGTATATTGACGAGTAAATCCATTATTTTCCAATTCACCTTGTGCATTATAGTTTTTACGATCCAAATCCATCTCATCATAACGAGCCGCCATCACCAAACTGAATTGCTCATTAAACTTAACAACATCTTCAATAAAGAACGCCTGCATTTCGATCTCGGTAGGACTATTGCCACGCACCTCCTCCGGCCCATACAGACCGGGCTGAGGATTATAAGGATCTACCGAGTCACTTCCGACAACCGGTACTTGGCGGCGATAGCCACGCAGTCGATCAAAGCTTAAGTCAATCACTTCAATACCTGCAACCAATCGATTTTCAATTTGATTAAATTGCTGATTCCAATTAAGCGTTGTACGATTGCCGAGTAAATCCTGTTCATGATCTAAAAGAAAATAACCATAATAGCGCTGAATCTTACCAACGTCGGTACAAACACCCACAACTTCGGTACAGTACACATAGCCTTCCGCATTTTTCCAATAGCGATCAGCATTAAACTGGTAAAGGTGATTATTAATTGTCACATCATTATTTAAATGCCATTGCAGATCGAGTCGCCAAAAATTCTGATCAGATTCGGCAACACCATCTAAAACATTATAATTTTTAAATCGCATTGCTTTATCGATAGTTTCATTTTGTTGAGTTGAAACAACATGATTGAGTGGCTCGCGAGCTAAATTGGTTGGCACTAAAGGTGTACCAAAATAACCACCAACATCATCTTCTAAATAGTCTGCACTAAATTTCACAGAAAAATCATCAGAGACTTTCCATAATGCGCTGGCAGTCAAATTAGTTGAGGTTTGATCGGTTCTTTCCACATAACCGTCGCTGCCATAATCACTGATGTTGATATTAAACCAGGCGTTTTCGCCAAGATCTTGCTGTATTCCTACACCAACATGATATGAGTTATACCGTCCATAAGAAGCCATTAAGTCAATGTTTTCCTGCTGATAGGCCGATGCGGTTTTGGTAATGGCATTGACAGTTCCGGCAACTGCGCCCACACCATTAATTACCGACGAAGGGCCTCTTAGAATTTCGATTCTCTCCAGGTTAAAGATATTTTGAGGGCGCATCACCATTGTGCTCGGTCCAATCCATAAACCATCTCGCAATACGGTAATCTGTCCGCGAGAAAATCCGCGCATCGAAAAAGTTGATGGTGCCGTGGGATGCTCTCCAGTTACCACACCAGGTAAGCTTTCAACAGCATCCGATAATTTTTCATAGCCGCGCGCGCGCATCACGGCTTTATCTATCATTTCTATCGTGGCAGGTGTTTCCATTGCCGATAAACCTAATCGACTAGCCGTTGAAGAAGGATCTTTAAGTCCTAATTCACCAATAGCATTACCAACAATAATAAGTCGCGGTTCATCATTATTGATATTATTGTCATCGCTATCATCTGCGCCACCAGATTGCTGTAATACTTTTTTCCCTTTAATTTCTTGATTGTCATCAATACGATTATTATCGATGCTATTGGTCATACCGTTTAAAGCAGATTCTTGTGCAATCACCGGGCTATTATAAATAACACTACACACACTAATGACCAGCATAGACTGGTTTAAAAATTTCATGAGTTATTCCTCAAATATCTATATTGCTAAAAATAATTGTTGTTAAAATTAAATTACGACTTTTAAAATTATTACTTTTAAGATTGTTGTAACGCATTAGCCGATTCGGCATAGTTAATAACGATTAACATGGAAATACCGCTCAGCAAGCCAACCCCGCCAAAGATTAACCAAGGTAGTTCTGGTAATTGCAAAGACACGGCAACATCAAATAAATATCCACCAATAAAATTACCTAGTCCACCGCCAATCGCTAATCCTATTGAGCTAAACCCCATAAAAGTTCCTATCGCCGACTTATCAGCAAGCGCTGCCGTAAGCGTTTGCTGTGTTGGTCGAGTCAGTAAAACCCCCAAAGTAAAGCAGCCAACACAAATTAAAAACTCAAAAAATCTACTTACAAAAGCAATGAGCGCTGTCGATAGAGACATGACTAAAACACCTAAAAATAATATTTGTTGTGTGTTAAATAATTTCTCTAGCCACTTAACTAATGGATATTGAAATACCACTGTTAAGGCTGCACTCAATGCATACATCACACTCACACTTTCCAGATTGCCAGTAATTTTTTCGGCCCAAAGCGGAAAACTGATATTAATTTGCATTGCGGTAAACCAATATCCCGTCATGAAGCCAATAAACAATACAAAATATTTATTATTAAAAACTTGTCGAATGGGATGTTCACTTGCTGATTCTTTATGATGAACCTGTGCATCAAGCTGCGGCATTAAAAAAGTTGCAATTAAATAGTTAATTAAAAAGCAAGCAGCAGCACCTAAACATACGGTGGTGAAATTAAATTGTAAGAGCAACATGCCGAGTAAGGGCCCCGTCGTTGAAGCTATACCGCCAACGAAATTACTTAATAAATAGTACTGTTGTCGTTCGTGTGATTTCGTTAACACAGCAATAGCAGCCTGATAGGGCGCCTCGAATAATGCCCCACCTAGTGCAGCAATAATCAGTGCTAAAAATAAAAATAGTGGTGATTGACTCCAAGCGAGCGCAGCAAAACCAAGCGCTCGTAACAAGACGCCAAAACACAGTATGGGTTTAATCCCAAATTTATCCGACAAAAGACCACCAATAACTGTTAGTCCTTGTTGAGTAATTTGTCTGACGGCTAAAGCCAGCCCAACAATTGTTGCCGTCATACCGACATTATTAACAAAATGTACGGCAACTAACGGCATTAACATGGTAAATCCTGTCACCATCACAAAGGTGTAAACCAATAAGTAGTTGAGATCTTTTCGGTTGGGCTTTTGTAAGCTTTGAACCTCTTCAGCTAATTGAGTCACAGCGTTCCCTCTTGTCGATATAAGTACACTGGACTTTGTATTGCTGAGAATTGAGAAAATGGAAATAACTCTGATAAGACAGCAGTCACACCACTATTTAGGAACTGGGGGATAATATTAGCGCCAGTCTGGGCATAAAAAACCAGTGGAATATCGCGTTTTTTAGCTGTTTCGACAATTTTTTCAAATGAACCATTACTTAGTGTCATTCCCGTTGCAATCAGGTAGTCAGCCTGTTGTAAAACGGGCAGCATATCTTGAACAACATCAATTCCGCTTTGCGTTTTTTTTATATTAAAATCACACGGCAAACACTGCGCACCCTTTTCTTCAATCGCATCGACCAGTGGATTCACAACACCAATTAATCCGACTTTTTGCCCTTGCTGTATATTCAACAAATTAATAATTTGTTGATCTCGGGCAACGGCTCTGGTGATTGGCGTACCTGCTGGCAACAAAAATTCAGTTACATTTTTTGCCTGTGAGTGTGGTTTTACATAACCAAGATAGGCATCTAGCGCAGCAATTTTAATGGCTAGATTATCGTGTCGTATTAAATCAGCAAGATTACTACCGGCAATCTCTTGAGCAATTGAATAATTAAGTTGAGATTCTTCAACACAGCAACCACCAAAAGCATTTTCTACTCGCAATAACAAATAGAAGTTTTTATATTTCTGTGATGTTTTATTAAACTGGGTACTTTGGCTCACCCAAAATGCACCAACAGCAGTTAGATTCTCAGGTAATTCACCATAGTTACCTGCAAAAACATGTTCGATTAATTGCGAAATATCTGAAGGCGCAAGGCCATTTACTTTTTGCGACATGAGTATATCCTTTATTCAAACTCAATATTTAATTTGTTCAATGCCGCCTCGGCAAACTGACGAGCATTATTACCTTTTTCATCGACAGCAATAACATGTCCGAGATAGCAAGCGTTATCTATTGACGTTGAGATTTCTTGTCCTTCTATGGATTTGAATTGACATCGTACAATATTAGGATCACGAGTTATTTGCTCGAGTCCGGTGAACGATTTAACAACCCCAGTTTGCTCAGGCACTAAAAATTTGATTGCTGCACTACCTCGCGCCTGATTGATAAATGAAAGATCAGGTTTTTCATTAATTGCAAGACCAATATGTACCGATAACAAATCGATACCTGTCACTTGTTTAATCAGTTCAACAATGTAATTGCCAGCGGGTCTGGGATTAATTTCAATCAGTTTGACGGAATCACCATTGACCTTAACTTCGGTGTGAGTAATACCATGCTCATGCTCTAGCGCATTTAATACATCGGTTACATAGGATTTAATTTTTTGTGCCAAGCTGTCCGATATTTTTGCCGGAAACATATGTCCATCTTCAATAAAGTAAGGTTGGCCAGTTACCGTTTTATCGGTAATACCTATGATTGTTGTTTTACCATTATAAGTGCAGGCTTCAACACTAAACTCATCACCCTGAATATATGCTTCAAGTAACCAAATGGCCTCACGAGGTTGCTCTCTGAAGTTATGTGTAAATAATGCCAACTTATCAAACGCCACTTTTAACTCATCTTCATTTTTAACTAAAGTGACAAAAGCGCTTGATGCCAAATCCGAAGGCTTAATTACCAGTGGGAACCCAATATCGTGAGCACCTTGTAAAACTTCATTCCAGTTTTTAGCAATGACAAATTGTGGGTTTTCTAGCTGTGCTTTTTGCAGTGCCTGCCTTACCAAATGTTTACGCGACTCTAGAGCAACATGTTTTGAAAACGCCTGAGGTAAGTTAAGGGATTTAGCTATAGCAGCAACCGTTTCCACATAATAATCACAGATTGTAATCACCCCATCGAAAGGATTTATTTGATGGCATTTTGTTAATTTGGGAATCAATTGTTCGAGATTATTTGTTTCACATTGAATTACTTGTCTGGCATTTTGAACAATTGGATGTTTTTCACCAGCTTCACTTTGTTGATAATGTTCGGGGTTACGCGTTACAAAGGTATATTCATGGCCAAGGCCAATAATAGTCAGTGGCAACAATCTGCCTGTCCCTTCAACCCAGCTTTCGATAATCAGTAAATGCGACATTATGTCCTCCTTTTTTGGTGGAGATTTATCAAAATTTAATTTTAAATAAATAAGATCTAGAACCCGCCAAACGGTTATGTTATAACATATCATTAATAACGAAGTAAAGCATCATCAAATCTTCAATCGATAACCAAACTTAAATTTGTGACCAAGTCGAATAACATTAATAAACTGGTAAAGGAGAGGGCTGGTGGAAAGTGCCTCAAGCAAAGTGATTAATCAATTTTCTATTAATCAAGATCAAGCGGTTTATGCAGGTGTTTGTCGTGGTGCATTGGGAGAATTATTCCAAGGCCCATCGCCGTATCAAACAGATGAAATCGTTATTATCTCGTCGTTAATTTCGCAGTATTCGCGAGTTTATTTTACACCAATAAAAAATCAATTATTTTCTAAAGATGAATATCATGATTTGATTTACAACGATCCAAATCATAAAAAAGCATTTAAGGCTGCCGAAATATTTTGCCAACTTAATAATTTACCCTTACCGATTGGCCAATGGGAATTTAGCAGCGATTTGCCTGTTTCACGCGGCATGGCAAGTTCAACAGCAGACATAGTTGCTACTATTCGCTGTTTGCAAAATTATTATAACAAAGCATTTAATTTAGATAACTTATTAAAAGTTTTATTTGCTATAGAGCGTTCTGATAGTGTTTTTTTAAATAATCTGACGTTGTTTTGTAGTTCTCATCATAAAATTATTCAACAGTTCGGAAAGCTGCCACCTCTTTATGCATTATTTATGCATGAAGAAAATACGATTGAAACAGATGATACCAAAGAAATATTGATTAATTTTTATCAGCGTAATTTTTCACACTACACCAAGCTTTACTCAGCAATTATTCAACAATTCACCAACAGAAATTTAAAGCAGGTTTGCCAACTTTCAACTCGCAGTTCAGAGTTATCACAAGAAATTTTACCCAAAAAACATTTTTATACCATTCATCAAAAAATGGCTGACTTTTATGCTGACGGTATTATTACCGCGCATACAGGTTCGGCAATTGGGTATTTATTTGTTGAAAAACCTCAAATTGAATCTATTGAATCGATTACCGTTTTTTTTAAAAAACTCGGTGGCAAATGTCAATTAGCGGAGATAGGCTAATGATTTATTCGCATATTTCAGATGCAATTAAAACACCTCACTTAGTTAAACTGGACAATCACTTTTATGTCGCTCGCTTTGAATCTATGAAAATCTATTCAACACTTGCCGCAGTTAAGCTTTTGCTGGAACAAGGAAAAATAAAAACCAGTGATACCTTACTGGATAGTTCTAGTGGCATATATGCCTATGCACTAGCGCTTGCTTGTCAAAAATATGGATTAAAGTGCCATATTATTGCCTCAAAAACAGTTGATGAAACCTTAAAAACACAACTGGAAATGATGGGTGCAATTATTGAACCCGCCGCATCAGCACCTAATTTGAAGCTTGATCAGGAAAACCGGGTAAAACGCATTCATGAATTATTAAACGAACGAGATGACATCCACTGGATGCAACAGTATCACGACGATATCCACTATGAAGGCTATCGCGAATTTGCCGAGTTAATCATACAGCATTTTGATTATCCCGAAATATCGATTGTTGGTGGTGTTGGCTCTGGCTGTTCAACAGGTGCAATAGCCACCTATTTACGTGATATGGGTATGAAAGTTAATTTACATGGTATTCAACCATTTGGCAGCGTAACGTTTCAATCTGATCATTTAGAAGACCCAGGGATTATTATAGCTGGTATTGGTAGTGCTATTCACTTTAATAATGTGCGTCATCATTTATATAATTATATTCATTGGATTTCATTTGATTACAGCGCGATTGGCGCAATTAATCTACTCAAACAACATGGTATTTTTGCTGGCTTATCTTCTGGATCAGGTTACACCGTAGGCAAATGGCTAAATCAAAATAGTAATACTCCCTGTCTTTTTATTGCCGCCGACACAGGACATCGTTACACCAAACCAGTGTTTCAGGATTTTGCAAATGAACAAGTTGACCTCAATGAGCCATTAGCGCCGACGTTAATTCATTCAATCAAACAATTAAAACTCCCATGGAGTTATATGCCTTGGCAAGAGCAATTTCATAAGATTGCATAAGTTTATTTTTCAGGAATAATTTTAATGAATACCCACAACTCATTACAAACACCAACAGCAGCTAATCAGCGGATTTTATCACTCGACATTATTCGCGGAATTTGTTTATGTGGCATTTTGTTTGCCAACTTGATGAGTTTTACTGGGTTTTATTCACTAAATTTATTGCAAATTACTCAATTACCCTGGCAAGACAGAACCACATTATTTTTTATCGACTGGTTAATTGAAGGTAAATTTTACGCAATGTTTTCAATATTGTTTGGTATTGGTTTTGCCGTTCAATGGCATCGTTTTTTGCCTCAACAACAGCAGTTTAAAAACTATTGGTTGCGGCGTATGAGTATTTTATTAATTATTGGCGTGATGCACCTTTGTTTTATATGGCATGGTGACATTTTAACGTTATATAGTTTATTGGGTTTTGCTCTACTTTACTTTGCCAATCTATCGCAATCCAGGCTATTAAAAATTATTTTATTGTTATTCATGTTGCCGATACTGATTCACTGGGTATTAGTTATCAGCGCCCAGCATAGCTTTTGGTCGAGTTTAAGTGTCATTAGTCAGGCAGTAAAAGTTTTTTGGGGCTATGCAGATGTCAGCTTATTACAAATGCGTACTTCATCGAATCCGACTGATGTTTTTTATGCCAATTTATTAAGCGTCATCCCGCGCCCAATGAGCTATCTACAAACTGGTAGAATTCCCGAAGTTTTTGCCTATTTTTTAACTGGCCTATTTTTAGCAAGGCAGTATCTTTTAACAGAAAACGCTCCAACCAATAGAACTATTAATTTGCCTATATTATCCGGGCTATTATTACTGGGGCTTATTTTAAGTTTGATTTACGCTTATATTAAAGCGGTAACAGGTACACCATTTGCGACTAACCTAATCGGTTTTTTTCAGGGGGTCTGTTATCATGTTGGCGCAATTTTATTGGCACTGGCGTTTATGGGATTTCTATTTACAATAAAAATACCCAACAAAATACTCACCAAATTTGCGCTCCTTGGCCGATGTTCATTAACCGTTTATTTAATGCAAACGAGTGTTTGTGTGTTCATTTTTTATGGTTATGGATTTGCTTTAATGGGAAAAGTGGCATTTAGTAGCATCTTAGCCTTTGCTTTAATGATATTGATTGTTCAATATTATTTTTGCAAAGTTTGGTTAAATTATTTTTCGCAAGGACCTATGGAGTTTATCTGGCGAAAACTTGCTTATTTAACGTTTAATAATACTCGCTATTGTGCAGAAAAAATAAGAAGACCATCCTAAACAGTAAATCCAATGCGTCATACAAACACGCCGAGTCACCGTGCCCGATAAATCTCGACCAACTTATCAGTACAACTCAGCGTGTCATCAGTATAGTAAATATTTCGATACATCACCCAAGGCCCGGATTCCAGTTTGCATTCTTGGTAACCTTTTTTATCAACTAGATAATAACTGACGGTGTAGGTAGCAATCATTGGAAAAAAGAATAGTAATATCAAACTGGCAATAATACTTTTATAAAATAATGATTCGCCGAATTGAGTATATTTTTACCAAAAATTGACTCTACCCATCCACGGATTACGAAAACTAGACAACCAAGACCGCAACCTAGTCCGTACATACTGCCCCTTTCAAAAATTACCAAAGCACTGGCTGATTGCGTATGTTTGATTATCTCCCAGATAGTAGAAAAGAACCCCAAAAAAGCTGTCAAAGCAAACACAGTAAAAAAACCTACTCCACATAATTTAAATGCCAAAGTAGGTTGATGTGCTTCTGTTTTCATGAAAACACTACCTATTAAAAAAGTCGCTTCAATCGATATTTAGCGATGTTAATCACTCTGTTTTTAGTAACATCAATCATTCCAATTAACAGTTCACCGGCCAAACTATAAGTATTAAGCTTAATTTGATACATGTTTTTTTCGAGATATGTAATCACTTTTTCTAATTCACTGATCACTTTATCTGTGACTCTATATTTTTGGTCTAAGCGATTAAGCTCCCAAGTAGCTAGTATGCCAACAAAAACAACAGCCAAAGTACCAATTAGCCGAATATGTGTACTTTGATCGGTAAGCACATGATTAGCAATATGATAAGCCGAGATCAAGATAACGCTGACAACACCACCAATTTTGGCCGCTTTGGTAGCGCCTAATTTACCAAGACCCATACTAATCACCTTGGGATTGCCAATACCATAACGCAGACTGGTTAGAATTTTGCGTAAACCCGATCTTCCTTTTAATATAATATGAGGTTTACCACCATAATATTTAATGTAAGCTCAGGTACCAACGCCGCCTAAGTCGCCAACCAGTTTGGCAGCAAGCAGCGCATCATCGGCTGAGGCATGGTAAGTCACGCCAACATTAACCTTTTCTTTAATTTTTTTGCCAATTTTCCCGAATTTTTTCTTGCGAGGCAGGTAGTACCGCTTTAATGACGTTTTCCATTTCTTCGAAAGAGATTACATAGATTTCGTGTTGGGTTTGCCTGCCAAGTGCCAGGCGACTTAGTGAAGAGAGTTCATCATGAGTAAGCATATTGGTTATTTCCTTTTTCCTTGTACATCAGTCCCATTAAGAGCCTGAATGATAAATACTATCAATGACATTGCTGCTATCAACCATATCGAGACACCATCAGTTTCACGAGAAATCAAGGCACTTGGATACTTATTGTTCGACTAAATGTGACAAATTCGACTTAAAATTGTTGAAACGCGAGGTTACAAATAATGAATCTGTCACAAACCGCTGTTTTTCACTAATTTCGTTAATAATTGAGTTAACGGTTTTTAAACATCATTCTCTATTTGGGAGATTTCACAGAAAACAGTATAATTGCAGCCGACATTGATTAAAAAATGAAAGCTAAATCAAGACTATGTTGTACAAATTACTGCCAGCTCAGCTCAATGGGGCAATTACTCTGCTACTTTACACGCTTAATACCTTTTTTTGGTTCGTACCAATCTTAGTATTTGCCATTATTAAGCTGTTATTACCTATTAAGCCAATAACCACCCTGTGTAATTATTTTCTTAATCTGGTCGCCTCTAGCTGGATCAGCGTTAATTCTGCGGTTAACTGGCTAACCAAGCCAATTAGCTGGCAGGTGAGTTTGCCCGATAACTTATCGACTAAGGACTGGTACCTGGTGGTAGCCAATCATCAAAGCTGGGTTGATATTTTAGTATTACAGCAAGTTTTAAATCGTAAAATTCCATTTTTAAAGTTTTTTTTAAAGCAAGAACTGTTTTGGATTCCAGTATTAGGAATTTGTTGGTGGGCGCTAGACTTTCCTTTTATGAAGCGTTATTCAAAATCTTATTTAAAGAAAAATCCGCATAAAAAAGGTGAGGATTTTAAGACTACACAAAAAGCCTGTGAAAAGTTTAAAAATATTCCCATTTCAATCATGAACTTTACTGAAGGCTCACGTTTTACACCGGCGAAAAAACAGCGCCAGAATTCACCCTATCAGCATTTACTCAAGCCAAAATCAGGTGGTATTGGTTATGTTTTAACGCTAATGGGTGATGAAATTCAGCATGTTTTAAATGTCACAATCAATTATCCTAATAATCAACAATTTAGTTTTTGGGATTTTTTATGTGGACGAATTTTACATATTCAGTTTCACGCAGAATTAATCGAAGTCCCCGAATCAGTCAAAGGTGACTTTATTAATAGCCCCGAAATCCGCAAAGCCACTCAGCAGTGGCTCAATAGCATCTGGGAGAAAAAGGACCAGGCACTTTCCCAAAACTCGGCAACTCACTGATAATAATCAATAACTGAAATTTAGATATTCAACTAAACTTCAGTTACATTATCATAATTTCCGGTCGATACATGGCAACTGCAAAAATACATAAAATTGCGACTATCGAAGTTAACAATGCAATCATTCTGGCCGATTTTGTTTTACCGCGTTTCAATGCAAACATACCCAATACAATATAAACAACCAGCAAAAATATTTTTGTTGATAGCCAGCTCACTTGAAACGGATTGACTTGAGAGACTACCAGCATATAAATAGCTGCGCTTAATAAAACGGTATCGATAATATGCGGTAATATTTTGGTTAGTTTGGCATGAAGTAAGGGACTTTCACGCCACATCCAAAAGCCTCGCAATAAAAATCCGACCAAAGAAATCGAAGCTGCCGACATATGGATATGTTTTGCCATTAAGTAGTATTCCATGTAATTTGACCTTTTAGTTTATTTTTTATTGTTGTTTTAAATTGCGTCACTTCTTCGCTGGCGATGTCAAATGAAATGCCAATTTGCGTATCAAATTGTTGCTGTAAATTTTCAATTTGATACTGTTTTAGTAAGTGTTCACAATCTTTAAGCTGTCCATAATCAATCAGAAAACTCAGCGTTTGATAGTTTACTTTTTGCGTCACACTTAGCGCTTCAAGCGCTAGTTTTACGCCGCCACCATACGCTCGAGTTAGTCCCCCTGTCCCCAATTTGGTCCCACCGTAGTAGCGAGTGCAAACGGCTATAATGTCACCGATACCAGAATATTGTAAAACGGTGAGCATTGGCTTTCCTGCTGTTCCAGATGGTTCTCCATCATCGCTACACCCCATTAAGGTGGTTGATGATGGATTACCAACAATATAAGCCCAGCAATGATGAGTCGCATCAGCATAAGTCTGGTTTAAATGTCGAATAAATGCTTTTGCCTCGTCAACCGATGAAACGGGTTTTATTCGCGTGATAAACTGACTGTTTTTTATCACTTCTTCAACGTCAATTGATTGTGCTGGCACTAAGTATCCGGTCATAAAATTGTTTTTACTGACTTTAAGGGCGAGCAACCACCGCCCTTATTTATATTGTCTATATTGTCGTGTGGTAATCTTTAATACTAGTATTTTGCAAAAGCATCACGAGTTAAATTAATCACTTTATCAGGTGTCACGACAATGTTGTCTTCAATACGAATACCGCCAAATGGTTTCATTACATTGATTTTTTCCCAGTTAAAAGCCTTTTTATGTTCACCTTGATACTGTTCAGCCAATAGTGATTCAATAAAATATAAACCCGGCTCAATGGTAAAAGCCATACCGGCTTCCATATGGCGAGTACATCGCAAAAATGGGTGAGCGGCGGGAGGCGGATTTAGCTGGCCTGTCTCATTCAAGAACTGTCCACCAATATCATGCACCTGCAAACCGATTAAATGACCTAAACCATGTGGGAAAAAAGTTGCCGTAACACCGCTTTCCACCATTGCTTCAGGGGACATGTCGACATAACCAAATTGCTGAATTATTTTGGCAATTTCAAGATGCGTATTGACATGTAGGTCAAGATACTTTTGTCCAACCTGAATTGACTCAATACAGTTAAGCTGTATTTTTTCCATTGCAGCAATCAAATCAGCAAACTCATTATTTTCTAGCGCATAGGTTCGGGTAATATCTGAGTGATAGCCATTAACACTGGCGCCAGCGTCAATTAAAAAGGAACGACTTTGTTGAGGTGCTTGAGCTTCGCAATCAGTATAGTGCAATACTGCACTGTTTTGATTAAGTGCCACAATATTGCTATAAGGCATTTGGTGCTCAAGCATACCGGTAGCTTCAACATAGGCTAAATGAATTTGTTGCTCACTTTTGCCTGCTCGAAATGCGGTTTCAGCAGCCTGATGGGCAACCACCGCTCTTTCATTGGCCAGTTGTAAACAGCCAATTTCGTATTCACTTTTATAGGCCCGCTGCCAAAACATTGCGTTTAGTAATTGTTCCGGATTAATTTTGGCTTGAGTCAACTGATTGGTTAGCGATGTTGCCTGACCGAGAATAGCAACCTTATCAGAATCTAATGGAAAATATTGACTGACAATATTTTTATCTGCCACAACTTGAATATTAAAATGCTCAGGCCAAATGCCCGCCGGATCTGAAGCGACTTTATGCCAATAATCGACGGGTTGATAATAAACCAAAGTCGGTTTGTCATTCAGTCCAATAATTAAATAGCTGAAAGCCAGTTCGGTTAAAGGTAAATATGTGCGAAAGAAAAAACTCGATTTAAAAGGATAGTCCATGTCGTCAAGATAGATACGAATGGGCTCACCTGAAGGAATGACGAGATACTCGAGATCATTTTGCTGCATGAGTAAGCGGTGGCGCGCGAGTAAATCTGTCAGGTGATCGGCATATAGAGAAGTTAAGTTTAACACCAGTAAAACTCCGTGAAATTCATTAAATATTGAAAGATGTTTTTCTATTTTTTTCTTGGTTTTATCTCAAAATCGTGTTTTTTTATTCAGTTTACTCGACCCACTCAACTCAACACAATCATAAATATTGCCTGCTAATTGCATTATTTTGGTAATCGACTAAGTTGTTGACGTTTAGTAACGGCTAGCTGATTAATTTTATGTTCAAGTTCTGGCGCCCAGCCAAGCATAAAATAGATTTCAGCCATAAGAAACAATGGACCTATAAACAATTGATTTAGATCATCAATAAATGCAGGTTTTGCTTTTTCATACCGATGACCGATAAACTGAAAGATCCACCCCACAATAAACAATCCAAGCGCGATCTGCCAGTCAATCTCGGCAAAAGCGGAAACTTCCAGTAAATCAACCAGCACTATTATTAAACCAATAAATAAAATCATGCCGCAAGCTAAAACCAGTTTTAGCCAAGCATAGTAAAGTGTCACCACTAAAAACAACAAATGAGTCAATGAAAAGTGCCATTGAATGTTAAAAATAGTTATCTGCCATTGAAATTGCGACAAAAATACAGCAGTTGATAAAATAATCAGAGGAATACCCACAAAGTGAGTCTTTAGATTAACCGGATTAAAATGGACAGACTTGTAGGTTGATAATTGTTCGATTAAATTTTTCATGACGATAACTCGCAATAACTTATTCCGTTTAACGGGCAATTAAGTAACCTCAACTCTGGATAAGTACATTATTTACGCAACAATCACCGCATTTATCAGCAAATAATGCCGTTTAGCACCGACACCTGTTTTCCATTGCTCAGCTCGATTCATCCTTCAAAATTCAAACGCTTGTTTAAATATAAAATTATCCTGTTATAATTCTGGGGTTGCAAACTGAAATGTAATAAATCATCCAAATCTCAAATTTATACTTGTCGCCTCATAACCCTCATAAGCTAAACTAGGCGATAACAGACTAGTCAACTAATGGAGCACCCCATGATTTACGAAGGTCAGTCACTTCAATGCCAGATGCTCGACAATGGCATTGTCGAAGTCATCTTTGATAATAAAAACGAGTCAGTCAACAAGTTTGATCAAGCAACGTTGAATGAATGGCGTGAAATTATCAATCTGCTAAACAACAATAGTGAAGTAAAGGGAGCCATTGTTACCAGCCCCAAGTCAGTTTTTATCGTCGGTGCAGATATCACCGAGTTTTTAGTCATGTTTGCCAACCCTCGAGAAACCATGATCAAATGGTGCATTGAGGCAGGCGCAATCTTTTCTGGATTTGAAGCGTTACCTTTTCCAACAGTAGCCGCTATTAACGGTTTCGCATTAGGTGGTGGATTTGAAATGGCACTAACCTGTGATTACCGCGTTGCTTCTACCGCTGCCAGCGTCGGATTACCAGAAACACAGTTAGGACTGATTCCAGGATTTGGCGGAACCATTCGTTTACCACGTCTGATTGGCATCGACAATGCGATTGAGTGGATTGCTATGGCTAAACCATACAAGCCCGCCGATGCTCTAAAGACTGGCGCAATTGATGCGGTTACCGAACCAGAACAATTAATCGAAGTCGCCTTACAAATGGTCAATGATGCAATCAATGGCAAACTAGACTGGCAGGCCAAACGTGCCGAAAAACAAGCGCCATTAAAACTCAATCAAGTAGAAGCGACCATGGCATTTACTACAGCCAAAGGGGTTGTTGGCGCCAAAGCTCTGTCACACTACCCGGCTCCCATGGAAGCAATTCGAGTGATTGAACAAACAGCCCACTTACCTGCATCAGAAGCCCTAAAAGAGGAACATGAGGGTTTTACAACCGTCTGTCAGTCAGCTCAGGCGAATGCGATGGTACAAATCTTTTTAAGCGATCAGCTAATTAAGAAGAAAGCCAAAATTGCAGCTAAAACTGCATCAAAACAAGTCAAGTCTGCCGCCGTTTTGGGCGCTGGAATTATGGGAGGTGGTATTGCTTATCAGTCTGCCAGTAAAGGAATTCCTGTGGTAATGAAAGACATTAATACCGCAGCACTTGATTTAGGTATTAGCGAAGCCATTAAAATTCTCAATAAAGGTGTTCAGCTTGGAAAAGTCACTCCAGAGAAAATGGCAAAGGTTGTTGCCAGTATCACACCAACACTGGATTATACTACACTGCAACATGTCGATTTTGTCGTTGAGGCGGTCGTTGAAAACCCAAAGGTGAAAGACAGTGTTTTACAGGAAGTTGAAAAAGCCATTGGTAGCGATGCCATCTTGGCATCAAACACGTCGACTATTTCGATTGATAAACTGGCCACTAATCTGCAACACCCTGAAAAGTTTTGCGGAATGCATTTTTTCAACCCCGTGCATAAAATGCCATTAGTTGAAGTCATTCGTGGCAGTCAAACTTCTGATGATACAATTGCCACAACAGTTGCCTATGCCAGCGCAATGGGCAAATCGGCTATTGTTGTCAAAGATTGTCCCGGCTTTTTTGTTAACCGCGTATTATTCCCTTATTTCAGAGCTTTCAGCCAGTTACTTAACGATGGTGCAGACTTCCGTCAATTAGATAAAGTTATGGCCGCTTTTGGCTGGCCGATGGGTCCAGCTTACTTACTCGATGTCGTAGGAATCGACACCTCTTTTCACTGTGTTGATGTGCTTGCATCAGGTTATCCGGAACGCATGAGTGCGTTAGCCGATGATGCCATTGAAAAACTTTATCAGGCCAAAAAGTTCGGTCAAAAATCAGGTAGTGGTTTTTATACCTACACCAAAGATAAAAAAGGCAAACCACAAAAACTGGTGGACGATTCAATATTTGAACTCATTGGACAACCAAATACCGAGTTAAATGAAGACGAAATTATTGATCGCATGATGATTCCATTTGTTTTTGAAGTGATTCGTTGCCTGCAAGAAGGCATTGTTGATAGTGCCGCAGAATGTGATATGGCATTAATTTATGGATTAGGATTCCCACCATTCAGAGGTGGCGCGCTTAAGTACGTTGACCAAATTGGTATTAATCAATTTATTGAAAATGCGAAAAAATATCAGCATTTAGGGGCAGCTTACGAAGCTCCAGAGCTGCTCCAACAAATGGCAGCCAACAATCAAAACTTTTACTCGGCATAAACAACCGCAACAATAAACAGGAGAATTCACAATGAAAGATGTCGTCATAGTTGATGCAATTCGCTCACCCATGGGACGCTCGAAAGGCGGTATGTTTAGAAACGTGCGTGCCGAAGTATTAAGTGCAAAACTAATGCAGGCTTTACTTGAAAGAAATCCTGCGGTGGATCCAGCAGCAGTCGAAGATGTGATTTGGGGCTGTGTTCAACAAACACTCGAACAAGGTTTTAACATAGCACGTACTGCAATGTTAATGACCAGTATTCCTCATAGCGTGCCTGGACAAACGATTAATCGCTTATGTGGCTCATCAATGCAAGCAATCCATTCAGCCACTCAGGCTATTCAAACAGGTCATGGTGAAATTTATATTATTGGTGGGGTCGAGCATATGGGCCATGTTCCCATGACTCATGGTGTCGACATTGCACCAGAACTCTCTAAATATTCAGCAAAAGCAGCAGGTATGATGGGATTAACTGCAGAACTTTTAGCACGCATGCACAAAATAGATAGACAGTCACAAGATGAGTTCGCATTACGCTCACATCAACGAGCACATGCAGCAACAACTTCAGGTGCCTTCACTGCTGAAATATTGCCAATGGAAGGACATGATGCCAATGGCGCATTAACCGTTTTTAATTATGATGAAGTCATTCGCGAAGATGCCAGCATAGAAGCACTCAACAGTTTAAGACCAGTATTTGACCCGCGCGGTACAGTCACTGCCGGTAATGCTTCTGCACTTTCAGATGGTGCATCTGCCATGCTAATGATGAGTGCAGAGAAAGCATCAGAACTGGGATTAACTCCTATTGCCAAAGTTAGAGCAATGGCCGTCGCTGGATGTGATCCATCTATAATGGGATATGGCCCTGTTCCCGCAGTTAAAAAAGTTTTAAACCGTGCAGGTTTGTCGACTCAGGATATTGACTTATGGGAGTTAAATGAAGCGTTCTCAGCGCAATCATTGCCGGTATTAAAAGATCTGGAACTATTATCTGTTGTTGATGAAAAAGTAAACTTAAATGGTGGAGCAATTGCTTTAGGTCACCCTCTTGGTTGTTCTGGCGCACGAATCAGTACAACCCTATTGCGTTTAATGCAAAGTAAAGATGCCAACTTAGGTGTTGCGACAATGTGTATTGGTTCAGGACAAGGCATTGCCACTGTATTTGAACGAGTGTGATATTGTTGATTTGAAAATTAAGACTTGAAGACTAAGACTTGGGGGATAATTTTTCCCCAAGTTTTTAATATCAAAACTTTCTTAGTTTACAATATTTATCTCATTTAGAATTTTTTATTTAGGCAATCAACAACATTCGAAAAAGGATATTTTGATGAAGAGTAACTTAGGGTTCACTTATAGTCTGTACTTATTTAATTTATTAGATCTACCGTCGCAACAGCAACTGACTCAATCTTCCCGGTGTGATTTCAGCGAACCGCTTAAATTCATTAATCATATGTGCTTGATCAGAAAATCCACATTGCAAAGCCAGTTCGGACAAGTCAACTTGCGGATTGAATTTTAGCTGCGACCAGCAGTTTTTGACTCTCAATAAGCGTTTGAATTGAACCGGCGTTAATCCAATTCGTTTAGAAAATTGCCTTTCGATTTGACGCAGGCTCAATGGTAAGTTTGTCGTGGTTAAATCATTTGTTAAATAGCTGTTTTGAAAATATTGAATGGCATTGATAACTTTCTTCGGCGTTAGCGCTTCAAATGCGACTTGTTGGTTGCACCATTGATAAATTTTTAAAATAACACTGCTAAATCCAATACAAGTGGTTAGTGCAAAAAACAGCTCATTAAGCTGATTACTATCATTTTGTTCCGTTACCATGATCGGCTTATCAAACAGTGAACCAAATAGACTAAAACTGACGCCAGGTTGAAAACGAATTCCTGCTAGTTGACACCCAGGTAATAATTCAATCTTTTGGCTATGTTTACTAACAGGTAGCAATAAGATATTCGTGCGATAAATTTTTTGATTTAAACAAAATAAAGGATTCAAGGAAAATAAAATACCACCACAACCATCGCCAGCTAACCAGCGTTTAACGGATTGTTCACCTGAATAAAGTCCACGGTTATCGGTTGCCGTCACTGAAGCAAACCAGATGCATTGCACATAAGCCGATAAAGCCCCCTTTGGCTTAAAAAGAACAAGCTTAAAGGGTGCCTCATTCGAGTTTAAATTATGATGATGCTGGATGATAATAACCTACCTGCGGTTTGAAAACTTTTACCATTTTGTTCCAACTATTGATGGCATTAATAGCAATAGTTAAATTCACAGTAGCTAATTCCCCAAAACAATCGATGACCCGCTGATAGTCTACCTCATCAATCACTTTTTCTAAAGTGACCAACTCTGCCCACCAGAGAGCATTGCGTTCTTGCTCAGAAAATAATGGCATATCTTTCCATGCACTTAATCCGAGCATTCGCTCATAAGTTTCACCATTTTTAAGTGCATCTTTGCTATGCATATCAATGCAGTATGCACATTGATTAATTTGTGATACACGCAATTTGACTAACTCCACAATACCAACGCTTAAACTTTCAGATGATGCAAATTGATGTTGAAGATAATCTTCTTGTGTCATTAATATTGTCATTGCTTCAGGCACAAGTTGGATAAAATCCACTCGGTTGCTCATAATTTAATCCTCATAGACGATAGTAGCCAATAAGTTACCGATATTTCGAGAATAATGATTGGAAATTTTCGACATTTACCGAGGTTTCATCATGCCAGATAGATGAGATTATGAGTTAACAATCAGTTTTATGCGGTTAAATTTTCTATAAAAAATCTGTGACAACTATTTTATTCAAAAATTTTTGACACGCCTCTGACTATCAAGAATATTCTTTAGTAAAACAACCTTATTTGGAGTAGTCTATTGAGACTTCTGATACCTGAAAGGATCTTTATTTATGAACAACATGAACAACTCAATCGAGATATACTCATTTGGTTATAATGATCGTGGTGGTAAAGTTCGTTGGCTTGCCGAAGAACTTGGCTTAACAATACAAGAGCACAAACTGGACTTAGGTGAACATCGCAAACCACAATATACACAATTAAATCCGTTTGCAGCCGTACCTTGTGTTAAGTTTAATGACAAAACTCTAATTGAATCAACCGCTATTTGTAGTTACCTTGCAGAACAATTTCCGGAAGCCCGTTTATCCGTATTACCCGGCGAACCTAATCGCTTTGAATTTTTAAAATGGTCTTCAGTTTTTAGCGAGTCGCTTGAAGGTAGGTTAGTTGATTATATTCTTGCCGATAAGGAACTCATGCCAAAGGAACTTCAACCCATTTACGAACAAGGCTTGCGGTTTAAGTTAAAAAGCATTCAATCACAGCTTCCTCAGTCGGGTTTTATTTTGGGTGACAGGTTTACAATTGTCGATATTTTTGCTGGCTATAGTTTGAGAATTGCTGTAATGACAAATTTGATCGAATGGCAATCAGTATCACACTATCTGCAACGCTTAATTGACCGACCTGCCGCACATGCCGCACATTTCTTTGATGGGTTAGTTGATTATTTACAACAAAAATAGTGATATCATTGTGTGTGTTTAGTGAAAAGAAATATCTTTAATATTTCTTTTCACCCTATTAATACCTAACTTATTTCGTTTTTATTGTTAACATTTTACTATAATTATTTTTTATCCTTTACCTCAGTCAAATAAAGCTGTTCAATATACTGCTCGATGGGCGGATAGATAAATTCTTTTTTTATCGGCAATTTTACACGATTAGATAACGTACTTGGTTCATCATATATTCCCGCTCTTAGTGCATCCAGATTTTTTGATAAGCTGAAATCTTGTAAATTTTTTAAATCGCGAAAGGTGAGTAAATATTTAATAAATTCTTCTCTGCCACGCACTTGATATAAAAGCTCATTTAGGTAGGGTAAAATATACTGACTGGTCTCAGACAAATTACAATGTATTGTATCTAATACGGGATTTTTGGCATATTCCTCAGTATATTTTTTAATAGGATAAAAGGTCAACTGTTCATAAACACCAAGCGGCTTGGCAAATAGGTGCATGCCGTTAACCGTAGTATAGGTCACATCAAAGCGGTTTGCGGCAACTAATTTGAAACTGGCTTTATAAGGATCGTTATGGGAAAGAATATGAAAACGCTCACTATTTTCAATTAATTTAGAATTCTCCACTTTTTTTGCATCAGGTGCAAATAAAGCAAAATTCTCAACTAATACCCAACGTAACCTCTCATCGGCAAGTGCACTGTTGATATTGACGCTGCCATCTTCTAACAAATGTCTTTGAAGGGCTTTTGAATTAATCGAAGTAACCAAGCCCGGTTCGATATTAAATGCAAGATACGGAATTGTTTCTAAATGAGGAATGTTACTTTCATAACCTTTCGATGCGACCGTGCAATAACTGTTCGCTGAATCAACGTTATCAAATACCAAGCGTTTCAAACGATTAATCGGTAATACAACTAACTCAATATTTTGATCAGGTAAGTTTTTCTTAATAAAGGCATTCAATCTTAAATTGATTAATGTGTCGATTTCTAACGATATTTTCATATTAATTAAGTATATTTTATTCGACTTATTAACCGCGAAAGTTAAAGTTGAAAAGCATGTCAATGTTAACACGATGAGGATACGAAACACCGAAACCTCTAGATATTTGGTAAAGTACTCAAATAATTATAGTTGATGATTAGCGACTATCTTTATGCTCTTATTTTATAGTTTTTCTATTTTTAATATTATCTCTGGTATATATGCTTCTCAGGCTTAAAAGCGATTTTTTTAAGCACCTCAAAATTTACCATAGCACTTCCTTTCTTGACACTTCCTTTCTTGACACTTCCTTTCTTGACACTTCCTTTCTTGACACTTCCTTTCTTGACACTTCTATTCTTAGCACTTCTCTTCGTTGTATTCTTCATTTATTATGCCCTTCCTTTTAATTTTAAGTACTCAAAAGTGAAACTAGGTAAGCGTCTTCGAGCAATAGAGCAGCAAATCCCCGATGAATTTGATCATATTTGGGATTGTTGTTGTGATCATGGCTTGTTAGGCATGGCACTTTTAAAACGTCAAATTAAGGCGACCGTGCACTTTGTCGATATTGTTGATTGCTTAATTAATGAGTTAAACCTGACACTGGCACAATATTTTTTAAATAATCATTCAGTTACCTCCATTAATCAAAGATCAGGTTTATGGCAAACCCATTGCTTTGATGTGGCATCAATTGATCTCAAATCATCATCGATGCAATCACAAAAACATTTATTTATTCTGGCCGGAGTTGGTGGAGATAAAATCAATACCTTTGTTACACAGCTACTGACCAATAACCCACAATCAGAATTGTCGTTTTTGTTGTGCCCGGTGCACCATAACTATAAGGTAAGAAATCACTTACAAACATTACCTTTGGGCTTAGAAAATGAATTGCTAATTGAGGAAAATAAACGTTTTTACGAAATTATTTTAGTGTCTACACAATCCAGAGAAAAGGTTGAACTGGTCGGTAATAAAATGTGGCAGTTACAACTTGGTACTCATCAACAGTATTTAGATAATACTCTGACCTATCTGACCAATAAATTGAAGAATAAGAATCACCCAGATTTCAATCTTTACCGCCAAGCTCATGTAGAATATCGTCAGTTGCAACAACTCGCAAAATCTTGCTTAACAAAATAAAGCTTAGTATTTATAAGATTATTTAATTAAAAAGTGATAACTAATCATTAAAAATTATAGTCTAATGCTATTTGGCTCATTTAGGGTTCAAACATCCCCATTGAGCTCAACAAATAAGACGGCTTTAAGACTAATTATTTAAACTACCCAATCTAAAAATATAATAATGTTTTTATCCCTAATAATTAACTTTATTTTAAATAATCTCAAAAAAAGATTATTTATCCTTCTTTTATTAAGTAGAACATACATTTTATAATTATGCTTAATATAATTTTAACGCCATATTGTAAAATCAATGTAAATTTTAACATAATAATAAACCGATAAATGCTTGTCATCAATTATTCCCTCTATTAGACTGAACTAACTTTCAGAAGATATCAAAGTAGTAATTTTTGAAAGTTATTGACTGACAATAAAAAATCTACCTACAAAAATAATCATAAACGGTCACATAAAATAGCAAAGTCGCAATAACTTTTTAGTCAATGTAAACTTTTTGAAAGTGACATTGAAAGCAATATAAAGGAATCTGGCAAGCAGTACTCTAATACTGACGAACAAAAATATAACGCCAGATAAATAGCTCTCGGAAATATAACTAAACACCAATACTGTTGGAGGTCTGACTATGCTCATTAAAAGTTTATCCAGAAAAAATAAACTGCTATCTGGTTTACTGTGTGCAGGCATATTAACAATTAACTCAAATTTTGCGACAGCATCCGAGTTTCAACTTGGTATTGAGCAAATGGCTTATTCTTATGATGAAATGCTGAGCTTCGATGTAGAAAAATACCTCGCCGAAAATGCACCTCACCTACTTTCAAAATCTGAGGCGATCTCTCATTTTGCCGGCTATTCAGCCATAAGTCCCAAAGTCATCCTTGCCATGATCGAAATGCAAAGTGGATTAGTCAGTAACGCTGCCGCCGATTTAGAAAGCCCTTTAGCGCAAATGTCTAATCAGTATGGCTTTGTTGAGCAGCTCAGAGAAATGGCAGAGCAACTCAGAGAAGTTGGTCATCAAGAAAAAAGCCTGCAAACAACCATGTTATCAGGTCATATGAATCAACTGTCGGAAACTTTCCAAAAACTGTTTCCTCAAGAAGCCAAAATGATGGCTAACGCAACGGCAAAATCACTCGATACATCATTACCTGGCTCTTCGGGATTAACCAGCCAACCAGCACCATCAACCGGTTTAACCGTCAGCAACGCCGCCTCATTACCACCAGCTAATTTATTATCGCTTCCTTATCCGGTTGGTAAAACCTGGTATATTGGTGGTGCCCATGCAAACGATGGTGGTACCGGCGTTCACTCCTCGCTGGACTTATCAACCGGCGGCTTTGGTTGGGGAGCAGATTTAAGTAACATCTGGGTACAATCTGCTGCACCAGGAACAGTAAAGGTCCATTCTTCGTGCTTTATGGAAATCATTCATGATGGTGGCTGGTCAACAACCTATTATCATATGTCTGACTTAGCCTGGAGCACAGGGGCATCAATTAACCGTAATACGAATATTGGTCACTACGCAAGTAACAAAGCACAAGCACTTTGTAATGGTGGCTCATCGACTGGCCCACACTTACATTTCAGCTTAAAGAAAAACGGTTATTTTAATTCACTAAATGGCGTTAGTCTGTCGGGTTATAAAATCAAGGCAACCAGTAATAAAAGCTACGATACAAATTGCGACTATTTCAACTTGTCGCAATGGGGAAGTACCTGGTGTGCGGGCAATTACTATAACCCAGGAGTTGATTTGTTCCGCGGGGTAAAAATTTCGTCACTCAACGGCACCGCCACAACCGAACTCTATTACAAAATGATAGTTCCTGCTGCACCTGCCGGTTCTAACCGCGTTATTTTTGAAACTTCAGGTGGTACAGGGGATGTCGATCTTTATGTAAAAAAAGGTGGTATCCCAACATTAAATGACTATGACTGTCGTCCATTTTTAGATGGCAATAATGAAAAGTGTGATAGCAGTAATGGGTTATCAACTGATATAGGCGGTACTTGGTATGTCATGTTGCACGGTGCAAAACAATTTTTAAATACATCAATTACTGCTCGCCATAGCGGTTGGTATGACTCAAATAATATTACCGTAAACAAAGGTGCGTGGAATCATAGTTGGGTCAATGTACCCGAAGGTACCAAGTCACTGACCATTTCTATTTCGGGTTTTAGTGGAGATCCTGACTTGTATGTTGCTTATGGTTCACAAGCCTCAACCTCTAACTGGACTTGTCGTCCATACAAAGATACGGGCGTTACCGAAACCTGTACCATTAATAATCCTCAAGCAGGTCAATGGCATATTGGTATCAACGGTTACTCTTATACATCAGGTATTAACTTGAAAGCCCGTTGGGAACCTTAAGGAAAATTTATCGATTATTTATCACGATTGAATATTCGATATAACATTAAAAAGCCAGGTAAAAACCTGGCTTTTTTTATTCCACTGAACAACAAAAAACGGCCTGAATAATTAACCTTAACTCTGGATAAGGAAAATCATCAACCCCATTATTTTGTCACATTTAAAATATCACTCACCCAATGGATTGCTTCAATACTCGCATTAGTTGCATATAGCTTTTCATCAATACTTAAATCATCGAGCAAAGACAGCTCAGCTTTTTCAATATGCATTGCAATCTTCAAGATGCGTCCGAGTTCACCCGAAAAATCAAGGATTGCCTGAATGGTTTCGTTAGATAAATCAATTTGATTTAACAACCAGGCTTTATCTGCTTGTAAAACCAGGTCGATACCTGAAAATAGTCCTACCGTAAATCCAGTTTCGCTATTAATGCCTGTCTCTTTTTGTGCTAACAATTCACAAAGTTTTGCTCGCTCTAATAAAACTCTGAGTAATTCCTGAGAGCATTGATTATGCGAAGATATAGTTAAAATCATTGCCCACTGTTTGACAACTTTCAAACCTAAGAAAACAATGGCATCGTGAATGCTGTCAATTTTTTTAGGTAACCCACATAAAGGACTGTTCACTATTTTTAATAATTGATAACTCAGTTTTACATCAACAGAAACCAACTCTCTGACTTGCTCAATGCTGACACCTTCATCTTGTAATGCTGATAAAAGTCGAAATGCATTTTGACTATTTGATTCAATTCGCTTACCAAATACCATTTCAGGACGAGACAAGTAGTAACCTTGAAAAAGCTCAAAACCAGATTCTTTACAAAAATTTAGTTCTGTCTGTGTTTCAACCTTTTCAGCTAGAAAAATCGGACGGTTTTGCGGTGGCATTAATGATTTTATTTTTTTTAAAATACTGTCGAGTTTAGCTTGATCGGTAAACTCCATGATATCGACCTTGATAATATCCATCACTGGCAACAAAGGTTCCAGCTCTTCAATCTGGTTATGAAAGTCATCAATTGCAAAAATATAACCTTGTTTTCGGAGTTCATCAATACGAGTCAGAAGTTCATCATCGATTACCGAGTCTTCTAAAATTTCGATGACCATTCTCTCTGGCGGAAGAGGAATAAAGACCTCGGAAAGAATCAACTCTCTTGTCATGTTAATAAATATTTTTACATAGGGTTGATTAATATATTCGAAAATACCACTACAATAATTGGTTAACAGCTGCATGGTTGCTGTATTTCCATCTCGAATATCAGCAAAATTAGTTGATTTATCACGAAACAGAATTTCATATCCATACAGATTCTGATTGATATCATAAATAGGCTGCTTGGCAAACAGTACGTCTTGTTTGATTTCTTCCATCGGGTTTACACCTGCAATGTAATCACTATCAGACAATTAATATAAAAAGTATAGCAATATTCATTCGCCAAGTTTTGAGAATCTTGTATTAAGTCACTATTGGTAAAGATTAAAAGCCCAAACTAATCAATCACCGACTTATCAAATTCCAATGTCACCTTAAAATTCACAGCGTTATCAATGGGTTGCCTATGACTAAGGGATTTCTATCGATTAGAGAGCTTCTATCGATTAGAGAGCTTCTATTGATTAGGGAGCTTTTGTTGTTAAAGGTCAGAGAAGACATGGCCGGAGTACTTAACGCACTCGACCATGTGACAGACAAATATCTTTGCATCCTGCAAATTTAGAATTCCTAAATACCAGCACCTTAATCGTCTTCGGATAATGTCATTAATGATGTATTGCCACCAGATGCGGTTGTATCAATACTCACCGTTTTTTCAGTTAATAGTCGATTAATCAACGTATCATAATATTCACTGCTAATAACGGGTAAAATAGCGCCATCACGATTAGCCAGCGCTGCGGTCACATACTCCTTACGCTCACACGCGCTACCAATAACCGCTCCAGCCAATACCGGATGTGCCAAAATAGCATCCAGATATTTCAATTTAGCAACTTGTAAAATGCCCTTTGCAACACCAGTCGATAAAAATTTATCTTTAAATGCCAGTGCTTCATTATGAAATAGGTCAGATACAACAGTAACAACCGTATTACCCGCAGCCAGTGCGGTAATAATGGAAATTGCCCAAAAATTAAATGACGTATCTTTATCGGCGTAACAGACAACACAGCCGCGCGGTTCAAGATACAATTTATTTGACTCACCAGTTGGTCCAGGCATTATTTTAGGCTTAGCTAATTGTCCTTCCATTTGATTTAACAATTTGCGCGCGTCATTGAGTGTTTTATCCAAATCATCAGCAAATTCATTCACACTATCGACCGTTGCAATTTTTGCAATTAACTGCCGCACTAATGAAATTCGTTGTACCAAATCAGTATTGCGCCAAATAATTTCATCTCGGGCAGATTGTTGCATGATTTCCTCTACTTGCACCTGTTCAGCAGCACTCAGGGTAAAATCAACAACATCTGACTTTTGCAGAGTTGCCTGTGCATTTTCTGTTGGAACTTTTTCTTTAACCAGACGCGTTAAATAAGCAGGGCCACCAGCCTTGGGGCCTGTTCCAGATAATCCGCGACCACCAAATGGCTGCGCCCCAACAACCGCACCAATCATATTGCGGTTAATATAAATATTTCCAGCGCGTGAAGCTTTTGCCAAGTAGTCTGCTCGAGATTCAATACGAGAATGAATACCCATAGTTAATCCAAATCCAGTTGAGTTAACTTGAGCAATAACATTATCCAGCTGATCACCTTTAAAGCGAATGACATGAACGCAAGGACCAAAGACTTCTTGAGTCAGTACAGATAAGTTTTCAATTTCGTAAAGTCTGGGCGCAAAAAAGAAATGTTCACCTTGCTGAGGAATATCGCAAGCGTAAATCAATTTTGCTTTGTCTTTCAAATATTCAACGTGTGCGGTTAGTGATTCATGAGCTTTTTGATCAATCACAGGGCCAACATCAGTCGATAAAAGAGAAGGATCGCTAACAGTTAATTCTTGCATCGCACCTTTCAGCATGTGAATCACTTTGTCGGCTATTTCTTCTTGTAAAAACAACACTCGCAATGCCGAACAGCGTTGACCCGCACTTTGAAAACCTGATGAAACTACATCGTCAACCACTTGCTCTGGCAGAGCAGTTGAATCAACAATCATACAGTTTTGACCACCAGTTTCAGCGATCAATGGAACTTGACTACCACCACGTTCGGCCAGAGTTCGCGAAATTTGTGTACCGGTTTCAGTTGAACCAGTAAACATGACGGCTTGAACTCGCTCATCTGGAATTATAATCTGACCAACCTTGCTACCTCTGGCAACAACGGCCTGTACCACATGCTCAGGTAAGCCAACTGTTTGCATTAATTCAATAGTTCTTAATGCAATCAAAGTTGTTTGTTCCGCAGGTTTTGCAATTACGGTATTACCGGTAACCATTGCAGCGGCAACCTGTCCCAAGAAGATAGCCAGCGGAAAGTTCCACGGACTGATACACAAAATTACCCCGCGCGCTTCAAATCGCTCATCTTTTGCCAATTCTTCAGCACGAGCGGCATAGTAACGACAAAAGTCTACAGCTTCACGGACTTCATCAACGCCATCTTGCGCAACTTTACCCGCTTCTTTCATACATAGGCCAATCAGTTCATCACGATGACGCTCTAAAATATCAGCAGTTTTACGCAATAAATCGGCACGTTCTTTGACCGGTTTAGTTGACCATTCGGCAAAAGCTTTATCAGCATTATCGATTAGCAGTTTCATTTGCTCATCATTTTGATGAGTAATATAACCAATCACTTCGTCACGATTAGCCGGGTTACGCACAGGTTTAGAACCTTCAGGAACTTGCTGCGCATCAATTAGTATTTTACTTAACCATTGATCAAGATTTTCTTTTAGTGGTGTAATGTGATTGATATTGGTTAAATCCAACCCTTTCGAGTTATCGCGCTCATCGCCATACAGTCGTATTGGCATTTGAATTTGCGGATTGGCTTTCGATTTTACACCTTGAATTTTTTCTACCGGATCGGGTAATAAAGACTCCACCGGTTTAGACTCATCAACAATGGCATTAACAAACGATGAATTTGCACCATTTTCTAATAATCGTCTCACCAAATAAGCCAGCAAATCTTCATGTTGGCCAACCGGTGCATATACGCGGCACTGTACTTTATCTTGAGTGACAATTTGGTCGTATAAGGATTCACCCATACCATGCAAGCGTTGAAACTCGAAATTGCTGGTATCACCATGTGCCAGTTGTAAAATGGTTGCTGCGGTATACGCATTATGAGTGGCAAACTGTGGGAAGATTCGATCACGCATAGCCATTAGTTTAATTGCACAGGCTTTATAAGAAACATCCGTCGTCGCTTTGCGAGTAAATACCGGAAAATCTTCCAGCCCATCTTGTTGTGATGTTTTAATTTCCGTATCCCAGTAGGCGCCTTTTACCAATCGAACCATCAATTTACGCGTTGTTTTTTCGGTTAATTGACCTAGCCAATCAATCACAAAAATCGCTCGTTTTTGGTAGGCTTGTACCGCTAGACCAAATCCATTCCAATCGCCCAAGTCATCATCTAAAAAGACCGCTTCAATAATATCTAGCGAAATATCCAGTCGATCAGCTTCTTCGGCATCGACGGTAAAACCAATATCGTATGATTTAGCGGCCAGTGCTAATTCTTTTAATTTGGGTACAAGTTCAGTCATCACCCTTTCACGGTGTGTAAATTCATAACGTGGATGAATCGCAGATAGCTTCACTGAAATACCAGGACTTTTAATTGGTCCGCGACCTTTTGCGGCTTTACCAATTACATGAATCGCTGACATATAGCTATCGAAATATCGCTCGGCATCTTTCATGGTGCGGGCACCTTCGCCCAGCATGTCATAAGAATAGGCATAGCCTTTATTTTCTTTTTCAACTGCGCGATCAATCGCTTCTTCAATCGTGCGTCCCATGACAAACTGTTTACCCATGATTTTCATGGCAAACTGTACCGACTTACGAATCACCGGTTCGCCCAGTCGACCAATTGTCTTTTTAAGAACACCAAACTGTCGCTCTTTGTTTTTATCGGAATAATTAACCATTTTTCCGGTAATTAGCAGACCCCAAGAAGATGCATTCACAAAAAGCGAATCACTGTTGCCAAGGTGAGAACTCCAATCACCTTTGGAAAGTTTATCGCGAATCAAGCTATCTTGAGTTTCATCATCTGGTACACGCAGCAATGCTTCGGCCAGACACATTAGAACAACCCCTTCTTCCGAAGACAGTGAGAATTCGTTGAGCAGCGCATCAATACCACCCTGACCTTCTTGATCTTCCCGAATATTTACCACCATTTGTCGGGCGCGTTCCCAAGCACGGCTGCGGGCACTGACACCAACTTCAGCCAACGGCAAAATATGATTAATCACTGTCTCTTCATCAATTCGATAGAAATCTCGAATTTTTTGTCGCGTTGGACAGCTTGTTACCAATGAATCGTTAAACAACATTTACAAAATCCTCTTTAGGAGTCAAAGCCCTAACCGTATAAGTGAGAGCATTTTATAGAAGTCGCAGCAGAATGTGCTGGTGAATTTTGTGAAAATCCCGTAAATTACAGGGAATTCAATTAGCTTTTCCGTAGATCGTACTGACCATGAAAACTCCTCCCAAAATTCGTACCCTAGACAAGATTGATTTAGCAATTTTAGATGCTCTTCAATCAAATAGCCGAATTTCCAATGTAAATTTGGCGAAAAAGGTTAATTTAAGTGCCAGCCCTTGTCTGGATCGGGTTAAACGTCTGGAAACCGAAGGCTTTATTGAACGCTATGGGGCAGTACTCAATGCACCAATGCTTAAATTTGGATTAACCGCTTATGTTGAAGTCACTTTAGATAAATCCACTTCCGAGGTGTTTGATACCTTTGCAGAGGAAGTCGCTCAAATTAAGCAAATTGCCGAATGTGATATGGTTGCCGGTGGATTTGATTATCTACTGAAAATTCGAATTTCTGACATGGCAGAATATCGTGCAGTTTTAGGTCAGGTCGTCGATATACCCGGCGTTGCCAAAAACCACACTTATGTTGTTATCGAGCGTATTAAAATCGATAAAGGATTACCGATTATTTAAAGCTTCTATTATATTTGCTTTATGGTAAATACATTACTCGATGGTAGGCGTATTAACTGAATATCAACAATCGTTGTCGTAAAGTTTTGTACCACCTGCTGCAGTTGCTTACTTGATAAACTGATATTAACGGGAACGTAAGCAATATCTTTCGAATGCGCTTCAACACCAGTTACTTCCATATTCAGCGGCGATATATTATCCATTAAATTAATCCAGGTTTTACTTTTACTGTCATACTGTTGGGTACGTAAATATAAGGTTTTATTTGCTGGATTTTGCTCGTTAACATGGTCATCTTCAATCATACTTTCCAGTCGATTCATTTTTTTATTTTTAGATTTAAAAGTAATGTCATACTCTTCGACAGGTCTGCCATATTGATCCGTTAACCGAAAAATCAATTGTGCATGAGCTTCATATTGCGCTTGTTTGTCCCAATCAGTAATGTTTCCTTTTAGTTTGGTAACCCGCTGAAAGGTTTTGCTAGTATTCTGCTCGAAAAACTGAACCATTTTAGTATAAGCAATTTTATCCTGTGCTGTTTTCAATGCTTTTATCACTAGTGGAATGACCGCAGAGCGATTGCTTTTACCAGTCACAATGCCAATATCGTCACCAAAGTGAGCCGTTTCGTAAGCAATAGTGAACGGAATAGGCTGACGATTTTCACTTAAACCTGTTAAGTCATACTGATAATTTTCTTCTTTAAAGGTTTCATTATTTTTTCTTTTTTCAATCAGTTCATTGAGTTTTTTCACGGTCAAATCATCAGCAGTTTTTGTAGGAGAAATAAGAATGTAATTAAAGTTTAGATTGCCCGCACTAGTTCTCACCGTATTATCCGATGAATCCTCTTTGACATAACGAATAGGAACTTGACGCAAAAAACTCAAGGTTTGAGATCCAATAATACAAAACTCCTGCACTTGATAGTCTTCATAAATATCATTATCTGATGTTAAAAAATGGGTTTGTAAATTCAGAGTTTCCGCCGAACCAAACTCTAGCGCTTGCAGAATATGTTTGCCAACCCCAGTTCCGCCGAATAAATAACGTCCCCAACGAGATAAGCGTCCTTGTCCAATATGTGCCAGTCCACTGCCAAAATTAGCCCCAGCCAGATGAATCAGATTAATAATCGGACTGGGTTTAGCACTGTATTTTCGAATCCAGTTACGTACAACTAACGCGCCCGTACTATGGATAATTACATGAAATCCACCACTTAATAAACTACGGTATTGGTCGCTATTTAGCGCCCGCTCCATGGCAAAACTGATATCATCAAGACGGACACCATCATTGAGCGAAATCCAGCGACTTAAATTAATACTTTCAATGTTTTCTTCTCCAAACTCTTTTTTTAAAAAATCTGGTAATGTGCCATAAATATCTTCGACTTTATTATCTTTACCTTCGGAAGAGTAACCGTGAATAAGTAGTATGGGTTTCATGAGCAATATTCCCTGTATTAACCTGTAGGCAGGCTGACATTATTAAAGTGAGTTGCTTGAACAGAACAAATTATCGGGCGCTATCAATGCCCAAGTTAAGTCAATCTTGGCTTTTTATTATCGTATTTGAGTATAGTTAAATTAAGCGTTTTTTTCGGTTAAATAATTGATTGCTGGATAAAATTTCAATATTTATTTGTGAGATTTAAAATAATGGTATTTGCAAAAAGATGGTGTTAAACCTGAGTAATTCAATTTATCAGATACCAAGACGCTTTTTTAAAGACACTCTTTAAAGATACCTTTTTTCAAAAGTATTCTTTTCAAAGAAGCTTTTTTCAAATTGAGCAAAACCAACATCACTATTGGATGCCTTAGCACATAAATGACGAGACAGGAATTAATCAACCCATTGAATCAGTGTCGTTTGAATTTCACGCCACCTACACGAGTTAATTATACTTATTCTTCAATAATAGTTTTGTACAATAACTGACATAAAAAGAGAATAATGCAATCGCTTTATGGAAGCTCTTCTTGATACTCCAGCAGATCACCCGGTTGACAAGATAATGATTTACAGATTTTTTCAATAGTTGAAAATCTAACCCCTTTAACTTTTCCCGATTTAAGCATCGATAAATTCTGCTCACTGATACCGATTTCCTTTGCTAGCTCCTTAGACTTCACCTTTCTTTTGGCCAGCATTACATCTAAGTTCACAATAATTGGCATAATTTCCCTTCTATTTTTGGATTTATTTATGTTCCTATAATTTAACAGGTCAAATATTGCAGAAAATGACAAACAACAAATTACAATAAAAAAATAAACAATAACAATTATTCAATAAAATAATTTAATAACTTTTACAAGTGGTTAAAGACGGCCCTTTAAATATCTGATTGAATGACTCAATGTTAGTTTTAGTTACAAAAATAAATTTTTAATTTAAATAATATAAAAGTTGATAAATTAGAAGATTTGATTATAAAAAGAATTGAATGGGTACTGTCAACAAATTATTCCCGACAGCACCCTAAAAGTAATTATTTTAGACCTTTACAGTTAGCATAATAAGTCACTGTGGCAGGCCAATCACTGAATACACCAATAACACCAACATCTTGCGCTAATACGTCAAGCACAGTCAGCATGTCACCATCGTTATTAATCGCATCGGTTACTGATTGATAATACCAGCCACCACCTGTTGCCAGTGGGCCAGAACGCTCTAAAGTCCAGGTGATAATATCTAATCCCGCAGCTTTAGCTGATTTAGCATATAACGAAGGAACAATTTGATTATCTGCATTCAAGTCGATCAGCATCCACATAGGTGGTGCAATGATTTGCACACCATCTGCAACCAGCTCTTCCATACTAGGCGTCCAAGTTGCCGGATCACGGAAGTCAAACGCTGGATTATCATAACGATCATCCAGATAAACCCCTTGGCGACCAAATCGAGGCTCATTGTTTATCCAATATTTAACATCTTCAAGATTAAATGACTGCGCATAAACATTTTTAGGGTGGACACCAGCCAGCTTATACTCATCAATCATTTGCTGAGCGTAATCTTGTTGGGTGTAATCACCCTCATAAGGCATTTCAACGCTGGCTGATTTAAGCTCTGGTGTCATTTTAACGTTTAATGACTTAAACAACTCAATACTCTCTGCATGAGATAACAAAGTGCCATCTTGAATATACAGATCAGTTCTCCAACCCGGTGTACCGGCTAAATACTCTTCAATATTTCTAGCATTGGCATTGGCACCATCCATCTTACCTTTTAAGGTTTTGAACTCTTCTAAAGTAATATCACTGGTACAACATTGTGCAGTAGCTGGTGTTAAGCGATTACCATCAACATCAAATGTTGCTGGCGAGAATGGCTTAGAACATTTAGCGGCTAAAGGGGTTTGCAAAATATTAGTGGTGGTATGCAAATCACATTGTGAGTGACGACAAACCAGCTCTCTATCTTTGGTAAAGGTAACATCGCACTCAAGAATACCCGCGCCCATGCGCGCCGCAGCAACATAAGATTCTTTAGTATGCTCTGGAAACTGCATTGCTGCACCACGATGCCCAATTGAAAAATCACTTTTTTTGAAGCGCTTTTTATTTGAACAACTTTTTAACTGGTTTTTAAGTGACCCAATATCCATATCATCGACCAAATAAAATGGTCGAGGACCAAGTTGCGCAGTACTTGCTTTTTTCGGTTTGTAATGTTTTTTATTATCGTCATGGTTACCTGCACTTGCCATGCAGCTAACACTTAAAATAACTGCTGAAATAACAGACAGTCGGCCAAGGAAATTAGGTTTTTTCATTTGATTTTCCCCTACAAAAAATGGAACTTTCAGTCTGTAAATCTTTTGTGGCGATTGCATGACATTTCAATTTAAATTCCGTGACACTGACAATAATTAAAGTTTTTACTTGTAGGGAGTAGTGAAACAAAACCTTATTACTTATTACTTATTACTTATTACTTAAACAAAATTGTTCATCAAATAGCCAAATTCGCTAACAAGTTAGCTATAATCGTCGCACAAATCTATCGACTCAACGTTTTTTAAACATTATTCTTAATTGAATTTATTAATCCCCCAATATAATTGTTCTAATTATTGCGATTATCTGTTCTAAAAATAATGATTATCATTTGTCGTAAAATAGTATAACTTATTAGACAGATAATTATTTGGTACTAACAATGTTAAACGATTCAAGTCAAGCATACGGTATAGTTTCAAAAATCTTCCATTGGCTGGTTGCAATTCTCATTTTTGGATTATTTGCAATTGGAGTATGGATGGTAGAGTTGGGATATTACGACCAATGGTACAAAGATGCGCCTTTTTATCATAAAAGTACGGGCATTATTTTAGCCTTTATTATGTTGTTACGTATTTTTTGGCGCACAATCAATAGCAAGCCAGCCCCCTTAGCTAGTCACCGTTTATGGGAACAGCGTTTGGCTTTGGCAACTCATATTTTAATTTACACCCTCATTTTATTAATTATTACCAGTGGCTACCTCATTTCAACAGCAGATGGTCGCGGGATCAGCGTATTTAATTTATTTGAAATTCCATCGGCAGGGTTGCTGGTTGAAAATCAGGAGGACAGAGCTGGTCTGGTTCACCAATGGATGGCGTATATATTAATGGGCCTTATTGTGTTACACATAGGCGCAGCTTTAACACACCACTTTATTCATAAAGATCAAACTTTAAAACGAATGTTATAAACATGGGAGAAAAAAATGAAACACTTATTACTTTCTATGGTTGCTTGCGCAGCACTATCTTTTGGTGTGTCAGCAGCAAACTATAAAATCGATACCAGCGGCGCACATGCCTCAGTTAACTTTAAAATTAAGCATTTAGGTTATTCCTGGTTAACAGGTCGATTCAATGACTTTTCAGGCGAATTCACCTATGATGCCGCTAAGCCAAATGATTCGAAGATAATGGTTGAAATTGACACAACTAGTATTGACTCTAATCATGCTGAGCGAGACAAGCATTTAAAAAGTGGTGACTTTCTTGACGCCAGCAAATTTTCAACCGCCAAATTTGTCAGTACCAAAATTACCGATCAAGGCGATAACCAACTAGAAGTTGTTGGTGATTTAACACTACATGGTGTGACCAAAAGTATTACCATTGATGCCGAAAAAATTGGTGAAGGAAAAGATCCCTGGGGTGGTTACCGCGTAGGGTTCGCTGGAGAAACCGTATTGCGTTTAAAAGACTTTGGTATTCCAGAAAAACTCGGCAAAGCATCAACTGAAGTAATTATTGAGTTACATATTGAAGGTATCCGTCAGTAGTCAAATGACAAGCTCAAGTGGGATTACTAGACTAGTTGCTTGAGCTTGTTAATTCACTGAATCTGTGGCCAAAGTTACTTGACCACTACAATTACGCAATTCAGACAAATGTAGTAACACCTCATCTGCTTGCCACTGCTCTTGTTTATTTTGGTTTTCTTGATTACAGCTAGAAATTAAAAATAACGCCGAGACCAATAGTACAACCTGACTAAATACTTTCATAAAATTGTCCATTAATAACTCAAACTATTTAATTTTTCTATAAATTTCAAATAAGCCTACAATAACTAAAAGCCCAATTAACCAATACCATACCCAGCGCTCTTCTTCAGGCTCTTCATATTTATCTTTAACTTCAGATTGAACATTTTTGGCGAGGCCTGTTGTTGCTCTGAGGTAATAGCTTGTTTTTTATTGCTGTCGTCTTTATTTTCAATCCTTTTTTCTTCTGCAACAATAGGCGCACCAACAATTGCCCCTACTTTTTCTTTAGGCACTTCTTTTAGTCTAACAACAGGCTCTTCACCATAAACTTGATAGACTTCAAAGTTAGGTCTAATATCATTTTTTGAATGTTTAGCAGTATCAATTGGGAGAAATTTTAAGCTTACAAATTTGTTTGTCCACAAATTAACATAGCCGACAAATTCATTTGTTGTCCGGTCAAACACTCTTACTATATCTGAAGAAATAGCGGAGTTCACTGTGTTAACCGCCAAATAGGTTTCCGCTACTTCCTCACTTTTCGAATGAAGCAATTTTGATTTTTTATTACTCACTACATCTTTAAGAGAGCCATGGTAAAAATTTTTCTGAAACTCTTCTTCTGACGAAAAATACGGTTTCAGTTTATAGTTTTTATGGGTACGACTAATACACTGTTCTACAAGCTCCTTGCAAGTTTCTTTTATTAGCTCCCTATTTATTTGCTTTTCATCTTCACTTAAAAAATAGAGCAACTCTAATTCCATTGGTGCTTCATTAGAAATAATTCTTAACGCTAGTTTACCTTTTTCTTCTACTATAACCACATTACTGGAATTAATATATTGACCAATATCTCCATGAACTTCTGTAAATATCTCCCCTTTGCTTAAAAATATTGAACTTCCCCTTCGACTTAAGAGAAGCACATCCTCATATCCATCCTGATTGAAGTCTATAATTAAGTATGAAATCAAAGATTCTTTGTAAGTTATATTTTCAATCAATAATTGCTCCAATTGCTCTTTCACAACGGCAGATACATACAACACATTGAAGATACTCACAATCACCAAAAACTTTATTATCTTTTTCATCTTATAACCTAAATTCCTGTTGGTAAGTTTCCGTTATATTGAGACTTGTATGCTTTTAATATAGTAATGGCATTGAATTTTCCGGTCGTCAAATGGCCTGTTACGATACCAAAATCACGAGCTCTTCCTGTTTTTTCATTAGTCTCGCTAGCTACCGCTGTTAACGGCGTGCTCATCAAACCCCAAATAACAACAGATCTGACTGTATTGAAAATACGCATGACACTATTACCTTTGATTTAGCATAAAAAACTATTGTGCTAATGTGCTAACAGAACAGAAACGAATAATTTTTATTGTTATCAATAGCATTTTTCAATAACCCTATAGACAACAAAGTGAATTATATCTGCTGTTAACAAAGATACACCTTCCTTATTTTTTATATCCTATGCAGAAATTGAATAGAAAAAATAAAGAGGTAAAAATTTATTATTGAGTACTTTTAAATACAAGCCTTTAAATACAAGCTCTCGAATACGGACTACTAAATAAGTGCTATGTAATTAAGATTTTGGGTAATATATAAAGATAGCTGTTAACAACTCACTTGTAACCAAACATCAATCATGTTTGGTTACTATTATTGAAAGAGAAGTAAAAAGTAGTGCTAAGCTAAATTTATTTTTATAACGAAGATAACTGCAAACACAATTCATGACAACTTTGCGCTAAATCTTTATCGCTTTCAAATGGTGCAAAGTGTAGATAGCGAGCACCAATTGCTTCAGCGACACCACCATCTTTTTCAATCGAATCACCAATATGAACTAATTGGGAAGCTGTAATCGAAAAATCTGCCATACATTGATGCAACATGGCAGGATGCGGTTTTGCCCGCATTCCCCCAACCGGAAAATAGTTTTTACTAAAAAAGGGAGCAATAATTGTCTGGTTAATATCACAATTACCATTTGAAGTAGATACCAGGGTAAAATGCTTAACCAGTAGTGACAACATACTTTGAATGGTTGGTTCAACATCCACTTTACTACGCTGTTGTAAAAAAGCCGCCAAAGCTTGCTTTGCAATAGTTTCTCCAGCATTGAGCGGCTTACAAAACTCAATTAGCACCGTTAACCTCAAGTATGTCAAGTCGTCAAAAGCCGGATTATTTTGAGCAACTAGTTGCTTTCTAATTTCCCAAAATTTTTCATACTCAAAATGAACACCTTGATTAGAAAAAGCGCTTTGTAAATAATTTTGACAGCTCAACTCTGCCGCTTCAATTGTTGCCCGATTGTCATACAGCGCATTATCCAAATCAAAACTCAACAATTTTATAGAAGCATTAAATTGGTACATTATTTTTTTGCCCTCGGATGTGCGCTATCGTAAACCTTGGCGAGTTGTTGAAAATCAAGATGGGTATATATTTGTGTTGTTGAAAGATTCGCATGGCCCAGCAGTTCTTGTACTGCTCGTAAATCACCCGATGACTCTAAAATATGTGTTGCACAAGAGTGGCGAAATTTATGGGGATGTAAGCGTCCATTGAGTCCAACCACTTTTCCCCAGTACTCCATACGCTTTTGAATACTACGTGGAGTTAACCGATTTTTTTGTCGTGTGATAAATAGCGCCTGATCGGCTTGACCGGAAAGCCAAATATGACGAATATTTAACCACTGCTTGATTGTGCGCAGTGCGATTCGGCCAACGGGAACAATACGTTCTTTTCTTCCTTTACCCAAAATTCTGGCCGTCGCCTGATTGATATCCAAATCATCTAAATTTAGGCGAACCAGTTCTGCCAAACGTAAGCCACTGGAATAGAATAATTCAGCAATAGCTAAATCACGCACGCCAATTTCTTCACTGGTGTCAATTCCACTTAGTAGCGCACTTAACTGATCAACTGCTACTGTTTTCGGCAGATTTTTTGGAATTTTTGGTGCTTTAACTCCTTTTGCAGGATTGGATTGCAATCTTTCTTGAAAAACCAAATACTCAAAAAAACGTCGTCCAGCCGATAATAATAAGGCGATCGTTTTTGCTGAAGCACCTAACCGGTGATGTTTTGCTGAAAGCTGGCGAATGTGAATGGGTTTTACTTGTGCCCAGTTTTGCAACGCATTCTCTTTGGTAAATTGCAGCAACTTTATCAGTTGACGCTGATAATTTTCAATCGTCAGCGATGAATAGTTTTTCTGTTGTGCCAGATAATCCAGAAACTCAATAACCGGCTTAACCTGTTGCGGCTCAAATTCTTGCCATAGCTGGTTTTCTTCATATCTCGCCATGATAATTTTTAATCAGATGAGTAATTAAATTAGCGATCAATTCGATAAAGAGAGTCCCCATTTCAGGCGCGAATCGAGACACATCCGTACTGGCTAAAGCTAGAAGACCATGTCGACAACCCTCACCAAGCGGAATAAGTGCAAAAGATTGCAAATCTTTACCAAAGTCACCGAATAGCTCTGCTTTGGGCTCTGCCTCCAAACGTCCACATAGCGGTTGACTGTCAGGAAACTGACAATTCAGCAATTGCTTAATTTGCTCGGGCTCTGCAACAACTTTAGCAGGTCCTGTCTGGGAAAAGGTCCCGACTAGTACAAGCGCCACATCATCAATATTAAAATCCCGTTTTAGAAACAGTCGGATATTGGTACATAACTCAACCAGACTATTAGCTTGCAGTAAATCAATCATAAATTGATTACTTTGAATGAGTAGCTTTTCATTATTATGTGCAGCATGCAGCATTTCGATGAGCTGTCCCTGCAGCGTCTGATTGCGTTCTCGTAATACCTTGATCTGTCGCTCAACTAAAGAGGTCGCATCATCACCAAAGTCATGATTTAACTCAATATGAGTTAGCAACTGTGGATTTTTGACTAAAAAGTCAGGATGATTGGCCAGATAGTTTTTCACCTGAGCCTCTTCCATCAATTGATTTAAACGACTGATATTATCTTCTTCGAGTGCTTGTGGATTAGGAAACTTCATAACTCAATAAACCCCTGGTAAACAAGTTCAGCAGGTCCCATCATCTTGAGTGTTTCGCCAACCCCACCCCAGTCGATATGTAAATGCCCGCCCGGTAAATATACTCTGATTTTATTTTCCATTTGATGCTGTAATCGTCCAATAACGGCACTGGCACACGCTCCGGTACCACAGGCTTGTGTTTCGCCAACTCCTCTTTCATAAACACGTAAGCGGATTTCGCTATCAGAAACTTTTTGCATAAACCCTACGTTAGTACCTTCAGGAAACAAATGATGCTCTGTTAGCTGGCGGCCAATTTTATCAACATCTGTCTCATCAACATTATCAACTGTTAATACGCAATGCGGATTGCCCATCGATACCGAACCAAATTGATAGTCTATTCCATCCAGATTCACATGATAAAATAGCTCTTTTTGCGCATATCTTAGTGGAATGTCGCCAGGCTCTAACCTAGGCTCACCCATATCGACACTGACAAGGCCGTTACGCATTATCTGTAGATTCAACACTCCTTTCATTGTACCCACCCGAATTTTATGCTTCCAGGTCAGGCCAACATTTCTGACAAATCTTGCAATACAACGCGCCCCATTACCGCACTGCTCAACTTCACTACCATCGGCATTAAATATACGATACTGAAAATCTAAATCGGGTTGCTGTGGTGGTTCTATCAGCAATAGTTGATCAAATCCAACACCTCGGTGTCGATCACCCAGTTTAATAATCTGACTTTCATTCAAAAATATAGGCTGGGTAACACCATCAACCACCATAAAATCATTACCTAACCCGTGCATCTTAGCAAAACTGAGCATCATTAGTTTTGCTCCTTGCGAATAGAAATAGGATACATTGCAATTGCTGCTGGATTTTTTGATAGCGAATAATTCGCCGGAATTTGGCTCAAATGTAATTGATTTATATAAGTTTTATGCATATTTGATTGATTCATATTGCTGCTCATTTGTGCAGGTTTTAGCGGACCTTTTTGGCCGCAGGCCAACAGCAAAATTGAAAAGCAAACTATGCAAATTGGCTTAAAGAAAGACACAAGGCGCATGAACATACCTGAATATTCGTTAAATATCGTTAATTTTCAGCAATTTTATAAAGGAAATCAATGAGTTTTATGAATATATGAAAAATATACCAACATTTACCGCCTGTTGATATTTTTTCTCAAATTATTTCAATATCAGTCTGTAAAGCATGATTTTGAGTCAGTAATCTGGATCTGTAATTTAAATATCTATTTATGAATCGCTATTGTGCTTTAGCCCTGTGAATGATGTTCATTATCGCAATTTCAATTTTATTGATGTTAGTCGACTCGACATCCAACAAATTGCACGCTCTTAAATTCAACAAAAGTTACCAGTTGAAAATCGCCTGGCGTCAATCAATAGTTTACTGAAAAATTTTACTGATTGAATAATTTAGATGACAGTAAAAAAAGTGGCTCAACGCTTTAACTTTTGATGAACTTAATAAAAGTTTTGATCGAGACAATTAAATCGCTACTGAGCATTGTAAATTAATTGTGTTCAAGTTAACCGTATGAGAAAAATTACCAAGTGTTTTTAAGAAAAATCTCAATAAAATAGAAAAGACATTATTATTTAAATGTGTAGTAAAGGAAAGATTCCAAAGGCAAACTAAACAAGGTTGTTCTCTAGTAAAATCTGATTGAAATTTAATTTATATCTAACTTATATTTTTTGACGTGTATTTTGCTTATATTTTTATGTCGCTTTTTTAGATAAAATTTTTAAGCACTTTCACTAAGTGAGTGAAAACATCCTTGTGAGGCACTAATAGTTCCTTTTTTGCGGTAAACTTTAAATGCTTATTACTGACGACTTCGAACAAGATATTAATGGAACGACCAGTCAATTTAAATACCTCAGTTGAGATAAAAATAAATTTTTTTTACTATTCAGGTTAACACTTAAGATATTTTTTCTGAAACCAAAAAGCGTTTATAAAAAAGTAGCCTTTTGATATAGTCAATTCAACTAAAGTGTAATGAGTAAATAAATGAAACTTTCTTGCCATTGTCGTAATATTGAATTGATTGTCAGTAATAAACCAACACAACTAACCGAATGCAACTGCTCTATCTGTCGACGCTATGCGGCATTGTGGGGTTACTATACGCCTAAAGAGGTAGAAGTTACTATTAATCGGCAACCGCCGTTAGAGTACACTCAAGATGAAGGCGCTCTAACCGTAAAAATATGTAGTCAATGCGGTTGTGTCTGCCATTATGAAACGCTTAAAGAAATAACGCCTGCCAAGGTCGGTATTAATTTTCGCATGGCAGAAAATATAGAGGAATTAAAAGATATCGATGTTCGTTCTTTTGATGGCGCTAATTTACTTTAATTTTCGATTCGCTTTTTATTTTTTATAATCATTTTAATTTTTTGAAGTACTTCAAATCAATATGAGTGGCTTGAGCTAGTTGGCTTGAGCTAGTTGGCTTGAAACATTTTTAGCTAATATTTCGAACAAAACTATTACTTTTTTAGCGGTTCTCTTCAATCAGTTGTTCGTCTATTAAAAAGATTTGTCGCTTTTTTTAAAAATAAAAGCGACAAAAAACAATAAAATCTCGCTGACTAATTTGTCGAAGATTTCTCTTCTCCCGGAAATCCAATAGCGTAGGTAACGTTATACGGTCCCATATGTCCAACAGCAGATATTTTTCCAATTTCCCAACGATATCCATTTTTGTTAAGGTCTTCGGTAAGCTTTTCAAGCTCCTTGACTGTGTAGGTACGCAAGCATGACACAATACCATCCCACATTAAGAAAAATGGTGCCAACGGAATAATATAAGTAAATAAAAAGCGACTGAATGTCATTTTACCAACAAAGGGCGTTAAAACCAGTCCTCCTAAAAAGCCAGCAAACGGCATGGCAGCAATATTTACAGCACTACGCTCCGTATGCTCAAACGCAGCAATTGGTACATTTTTCTCCATTGCATCAGATAAAATTCGTTTTGCATCATCTGGTTTAAAATGGTGAAGGGCCGTAAAAATTGTGCGAAATCCATTTAATTCTGCTGGACAATCCATTGCACTGGTTGATTTTTCTAGATATTTAATTGCACCATCTGATAAGTCATGATTTCGCTCAAATGCATCGAGGTTTGGATAAAGGTCAGTTAAAGTTGCTGTGATAGGTTGATCAAGATTTTCTTTATGATTCGCAATCAGTTTAGGTAACGGTCCGCCACCCCCTGAGCATAAATCAACAATCGAACGGTAGCCAGTAATTCGCATCGCATCTAACAATTTTTGTATTACGGGCTGATATAAACGCGTACTATGAAAGACTAAATGATCGGTAATAAAGTTTCGAAACAAATGAGGGAACCACTTTTGATCTTCCCATTCAAAAAAGTGAACTCTAGCCACAGTAATCTCCTAATTTTATTAAGTTATTTTTAATTGATGGTGATAATTTGATATTGCGATATAGCATATACTAGTTATGTTTAGGCATATGATAATTTAAGCGAATTATTTAAAAAATTTAAGAATGAAAAAATTGAAGTGAATATCTCTAATTAAATAATTTTTTATTTTTTTGTCTCGTAATTTATTCTCGGCTGGCAATAAATGGATGCACGGCAACAAGCCGATTCATTGCAGACAGAATTTTATTTTCAACTTGCGACTTATAATCTAAATAATCCATGACGCAAGCATCATGAGATATTGCCGTCAAATCAATATCAGTAATAAAAATAGGGTAACTTTCACTGCTATTACGTTGTTTGAAAATATATTTAACTAGTTCTCGATATACCAGCTCACCATAATCCTGATAGAGGTATTGCTGTTGGTCGACATAAAAATTAAAACAGACTTTATTTTCAGTATTTAGTCGAGCGACCGCTTGAATTGGAGAGTAAATTAAGGCAATTTGCTGATTAGAAGGCTTTAACTTATTGAATCTTGATGTATGGTGATAAGTAGAAGATTCGGCATACCAAAACTGTCGATTATCCAACTCATTAATTCCGGAAGTTTTATCTGAAAGGGTAAAGCTAGCGTTAATTCGATAATAGATTGAATCAAAAAACTGCTGATAGTGATTCACTAAATGATGTACATTTGCCGCATTATGCTCACAATATCTAATGTAGCCAGAAATACTTTTGAATAAAACACCTATTTTTTGTGACTGCTTTTGGATTATGTAAATATCCAATCCATTTGAAACCGGTTTATTTAATATTTTAATAACATTGGCTGGTAGATTGATTTTTTGATCAACTTGATATTGTATGGTTTCAGCAACAAATTCACTTAACGATACCAAGAGTAAGTTCACCGTTTGATAATGATGAAACTTTATTTCTTTGCCGACAAAGTCTATGCGTAAAAAACCATCACCAATTGACATTAAAAATCGGGTAGTCTTATTTTTTCTGATACTATCAGTCAACCATTTATTCCATTGGCGAAACAAATCAAATACTCGCAACCTATGTTGACTTAATTCAGAGAACTGATAGTTAAAAAACAAAATTTGATTTTCAGTGTTAATGATAAATTGACGATGCTCTATGAAAAACTCTATCCAGGCAAATTCTCCTGCATAGTTTTTAGTGCAATATTCTCCCCAACTATTACTCCAAAAAACATTAAATTGTTGTAGTAAATTTAATTGATTTTTCCCCCAGCTAAAACTATCTTGGTTTTCACTGACAGAATAAATGCCCGACTGCTTTTCTTGTTCTAACGGATCACACATAGTATTCAAAAAGACACCTAATACTTGTGTCGTTGCTACTTGCGAAAAATTTTTCTCTTGTTTTTGAGCATGGTTAACCAAGCCAGAAATATCTCTCACCAGATGACGAGCTAATACATGGCTAAAAAACTTGTTATTGCTAAAAATTTGAAAGTTACTATTATTATTGACAATTTGGTTGCACACGCACCAAACTATCATTTCAAAAAAAGATGCCTCGCTGTTCACTGATTGACTCACTGAAAATTGCTCAGGCGAGATTGCTCCCATCAGTAGCTGCCATTGATTATGACTTTGATACACGGTTACCGAAGCTGCATTAATATTTTTGGCAATACCATGATTGACACAATCAATTTTATCAGTTCGTCGTTCAAAAGTCGCATATAGCATTCGCCCCAATGCGATCAGCTCAGTTTGCCCAACCTCATCGAGCACTCCCTGTACTCGCGCAAAATTCGAAATAAAGTGGTATGAATGATTTAACTGTCTTACCAAATCCACTCTTTCTTTTAGCACTTCATTGATCTGCCAGTTCACTCGATTATTCAAATAATCCAGACGATTTTGATTCCAGCCCCAACGTTCAACCAACAATTTTATCTGTTGATACCGCCAGTTTCGGTGATTTCCTTTATTGAGTTGAATTTTTATCCCTGTTTTCAAATAAAAGGCGCGACGTAAAAATTCCAGCCGCATCGCATCACCCTCTAAAAAAGATTCAGCGTAGCCTAGCATTAAAATGTAAGGATCTAGATTATTAAGATCACTTTCACCTTCGTGTACCCGTTTTTTGTACTGGTTTGAAATCAACCCGACTTGAGGCAAATATCGCGCATAAACTTCAAGTAGTAACAGTTTTAACGATGATTTATAGGGCGAAGCAATTGCTTTATATAATTGCCATAGCGCTGCACTTAAATATTCTGCTGGTGGAATACTGTCAATTTCGCCAAAATCAATCCAGTCAGAAGGTTCGATTCGTTTTTCATCTAACAAATGACTGGCATATTGTTGATAGTTTTCTTCCACAGGGATCAACCACCATAATGGCTGTCGACCACAAATCCATACCGCTGTTCGATAAAATTCATCCAGCAATAAATAATGCTGCGCATTACCACAGCTTTCTTTATCAAGCTGTTGTTTTTGTCGTTGCTTAAATTGATTTTGTTGCACCAGATAACCATTAAGCTCAACGCCTTTGGTCATTAACCAGTCGCTAATCAGTGCTGTTTTTTTAACCAGCTTTTGTTTTTCTTCTACCGCTAAAGGTTGTGCCAGACAAATCCATAAATCCAAATCACTTTTAATTGATTGACCTAAAGTTCCGGTGCTACCCATAAGAAATAGACCAGCAATATCAAATTTTAAATAGGCTCTTGATTTGTATTCGAAACTTCGACTAATTGTTTTAACAATTTTTTTTTGTAAATTATCGGGCGAGTAATTAGGTATGCCACATGGCGTCGCCTTATCGACATAACCGGGCAACATTGGGTGGTTGACGTGAAATAAAAGTGGCAGTAACTTAATACAATCAGCTTGGACCATGTTAAAGTTATCCAACATTCTAAGCAGGCGTTTTTCGCTCAAAGCAACAAAGTTGTTTTGAAGGTGTTTTAACTGTTTGGGATCGATTTCCTTAGAAGCCACTATATAACGCTTTTTTTATTACAACGACTATACTATTGTAGAAGCTAATCGGCTTTCACGAATAAATAATGTTTGAGTTTTTTTATGTCTATCGACTTTAACGAATTGCTGGAAAAATCACCGCTGAGCATTGTAGTTTGCGATGCTAAACAGCGAATTGTTTGGTGTAACGAGCAGTTTCTAACAGACACCGGTTTACTTGAAGAACAAGTAACCGGCCACCTTTATGCGAGTTTACCACTAGATGCCATCGATAAAGATGCGCAAATTGTTCAATTATTCAGCGAAAATACCCACGGTGATGTTCGCTTTCAATATTGGCATACGCCATTATCTCAAAACAATGGTATGCGCGCGCATTATTTTACCCGCGAACGTCAATCGGCCGATAAAATGAGTCTTGCAACAGCCAGATTCAGTGGTAAAAGACTACCTAAACGTGCCAATTGGGTGGAATTCCTTGATTATGAAGTCAGTCGCAGCCGACGTTATGACAACCCATTATCAGTTTTGAAATTACACTTAATCTTTTATTCTAAACCCGATTCAGTGACAGATGAAACGCTTGCTCAGACCGTCAATGATACACTGACCGATCAATTACGCTGGGCCGATATGATTGGACATACCGATCAAGGCTCTTATTTGCTTGTATTACCCGAAACACCAGAGCCTGCACTCGATGCCCTGCAAGAAAAAATTAGCACCACGCTAAAAAAACAGATGGGATTTATTAGTGAAAGTATCGACTTTCAAATTGTTTTTGGATACGCCTGCTGGCAAAAGCATGATGACAGTCAAAAGTTACTGCAACGAGCGAGAGAACAACTGGTTCGAAACCTTGAATTACTGCTAGATGATAAAAAGCCAGGTTAAACCTGGCTTTTTAATCGTTATTTGGCTAATAAGCGTTTATTTGAGCTGTTCAACCATATAATCAACTGCTTTTTTGATTTCATCGTCGCTACAATCAGTACAACCACCTTTTGCAGGCATCACCCCTGAATCACCAGTAAACCCATTAATACCGCTGTCATGTAGTGCTTCGATACCTTTGGCAATACGATCAGTCCAAGCGGCTGCATCACCGAATTTTGGTGCACCAGCAATCCCCATTCCATGACAAGTCGAACATTTTTGGTTATAAATGGTTTCACCATCACGGTCACCTTCGGCCGCTTGTACAACTGGCGCTTCGGCGACAGGCACATCATCACCGACTCGATAAATACTGCCAGAGGGCTTGGTGCGCTCTTTCACAGAATGATCACTTTTATGATCGGCAGAAACGGCGCTGATAAAAGTTACCACCAAGGCGGTTAAAAGAACTCGAAGTTTTAACACAATATGACTCCCCATCATTATTAATTTCTGGCAGGTTGATAATACTGATTTTCAACACATAATCAATTTTGGCGCAGATTATAGCCGACTTAGCCTGATTGATGAAAACAAATTCTCCCAATTAGAATCTCATTTTTTTATATTTCTAATAAATATGGTTGTTACGGACAAGAACTCTCTGCTACAAAATACCTACTGAAATTCTGTAAAATACTATTAATTCAAATATTTACTGCTTTTTTCTAATTATTTACTACACTTTTAATTAGGCTAAATTAATGCAAGTAGCGGCTTAAAACTGAGTACAATTAACCGTAAATTTTATCAATAAAGAACCTATTTTTCATATTATTCTGTAAAATACATTTTTTTATAACTTTTAGACTTACTTAACGAAATCACTGTGAAGCTTTTCTCTAAAAACAAAGCGCTTGAGTATGTTGTTGTGACAATAACACAGCAATCATATCGTATTCATCATTTGAAAAACCAGGATAATCAACTGCAACAACTGGCATTTGGTGAGTTTGAATATGAATCAATTGAAGCGCTTCAAAAACAATTCACCCGTTGGATTAGAAAAAGTCAGTTAAAAGGATTACCCTGCCGCTGGGTATTAAACCGTGAGCTTTATCAAACTTTTCAAATTGATCCGCCTAATGTTGAAACCAAAGAAATGTCAGAAGCCATTCGCTGGCAAATTAAAGATTTGATCGAACAACCGCTTAGCGATATGTTAGTAAGCCATTACCAACCCGAGTTCCCCGAGGAACAGAGGTCTCAACTCGTTGCTGTTGTTGTCGAAAAAGCATTAATTGAGGCTTTAATCGAATTAACCAGTGATGCAAACCTGATTCTTGAAGTGATTGATATTGAAGAGTTAACTATGGGACATGCCCTGCAACCTTATCTTGCCGAAGAAAAAGTTGTTGGTTATATTGGTGAAGATAAAGGCGGGTTAATGTTCAGTTTTTATCTTGGACACGCCTTGGCATTTAGTCGCTATAAAAAAGGTAAACATCTGCCTAATACACTTTTGGAAGAATTCAGTTTGGAAGAAGAAAAAGAAACACTCGAGGAAAGCTTTTTACTCGAAGCACAGCGTACACTCGATTATGTCGTCAGCCAGATTTTCAGGCGCCCAATTGACGCTATATTATTCCATCCGACAGCCAGCGAAGACAATTATCTGGCAGATATTTTAAAGCAAATCACTGAAGTAGAAGTGATTCTGGTCTCACCTGAAATTACCCAATCCAACCCCGAATGGCCACTACCCAGTCTGGCGGAGTCTGGGTGTTTGTTTCGGCAAGGAGACTAACCATGCAAACGATTAATTTTTATTTTGCCGAATATCGCCCTAAACCGCTGAGTTTTGATACCCAATTTGCGGCCATATTATTAGGCGTATCAATTCTGTCAATGTCAATTATTGGCTTTATTCAGTCGTCTCAGTTAAATCAATTAACAGCAATCAATCAGCTCAAAAAACAGCAACTCGACAAAATACAAGCGGAAACCATTCAATTACAAAAGCAGTTAAATCAAAAACAGACGCTTCAATCTCTTGACTCACAGATAGCCAACCAAAAAGAATTGTTAATACGGTATCGTCAGATCCTCAATCAGGTAGGCAATCCTGCACAAACCCAGTTGGTATTATACAGTGATGTTTTCAGTCAATTAGCCGAACAAAAGGATGCGGGCGTTTGGCTAACAAAAATTTCAATTGAGAAAAATAATCTGTCGCTGGAAGGCAGTTCTACCGAATCAATTTCGATACCTAAGTACATTGACCAATTAAAAACGGCTCCCGCTTTAAAAAGGCAGTTTGATGAACTAAAAGTTCAGCGTGATCAAAATAATACACAAATTATTAATTTTGCGCTGCTCAATGGGAGAATTGCCAGTGAAGGATAAGCTGATTGGACTCTCACACCAATTTGACCAGCAACCAGTCAGGATGCGACTGTTGATTTCGCTGTCTGCACTTTTGTTAGTCTATTTAACTTTTGACTTACTCTGGTTTGCCGACAACAGTTCAAAATCGAAGCAATTAACGCAAAGTAATCAGCAAATTGATCAACAAATTGCCCAGTTCAATCAAAATCAAATTGAAATAAGTGCCGGTATTTATAATCAACAAAACGATCCAAAGCGTAAAGAGCTAGATACAATTAACGGCCAGATTGACTCAGTTAAACAATCCCTAGAACAACGTGCAATTAGTTTAGTCAGACCAAACGCAGTGCCACAATTACTGAAAGAAATATTAAGTCAGTCTCAACGACTAAAGCTGATTTCAATTGAAAAACATGCACCAATAGCGCTATTTGAATCAACACAAACTACGGCTAATAAAAATACCTCGACGCAAAATGTATCAGTAAACAATAACCAATCGAATCAACAAAATCAGGTACAAATGTTTATTCATCCTTTTAGTTTAACTTTTACAGGAAACTTTAAGGACACTCAGCAATTTTTATTTCAACTGGAAAATATGGATAAAAAAGTCACTTTTGAACGAATTGAATATTTAGTTGATAATTATCCGAATTCGATCATTAAACTGGAATTATCTACGTTAAACTTAGACAGGAAATGGATAGGTGGTTAAATATTTACTGGTCATCATATTGAGTTGCTGGCTGAGTGGCGTTTATGCCAATGACCCAACTCGTCCATTGATTATAAATAAGCCACCCATCAATCAGAGTCAATCGCTGAATACTCAACCCAGTAAACAACTACTGACTGCAATTTTTTATCGTAACAACCAATATTTTGCCATTATCGACGAAAAAACTTATCAGAAAGGTGATCGATATCGGGGTGACAAAATCGTCAGCATCACTACACATCGAGTAACACTGCGCTCTTCCAAAGGCCTTTACTCGCTGAATTTATATGAAAAAATTAAAAAGCCATGACTAAATATCCATTTAAAACGACTATCTACACACTCGCTCTAACCAGTTGCATTTTGGCCGGCTGTGAAACATTTCAGCCCGCTCAACAAGAAAAAAATACGCTGGCAAAAGATACCATCACTCAAATACAACAAGAGCAACGTGCTCAGGCAGCACCGCCTGTTTCGCATCAGGAAATATTAAATAGCCTGTTACCCGAAGTTACACAGGAAAGTCTCGAACCCGAGGAAGATCGCTTCGATGTATCCGTTAAAAACATCGATGCACGCAGTTTTTTACTCGGCCTGGTTGATGGCACGCCATACAATTTAATTGTCAGTCCCGACATCAATGAAAAAATTACTTTGCAACTGAATAATGTCACAGTACTGGAAGTACTCAGAGCGGTAGAAAGAATTTATCCACTGATTATTGAAAAAGATCAAACCATGCTCTACGTGTCCTCAGCTGAAACCATGACGTCAGTTTATCCCGTAGATTATTTGAATTTATCACGGCAAGGTATCTCTCGCACCAGTATTGCCGGACAAACGGTTTCTGGTGGAAAAAATGATAGCAATCAAAGTTCAAGCGGCAATCGTAGCAATAACAGTGATAGCAGTACCGCGCTGTTAAATTCGAGCGAAATTACAACGGAAACTAAGGCTAATTTTTGGCAGGAACTACAAAATAGCTTGCAGCTTATTGTCAAAGATGAAGAAAAAGCCAATGTGGTGGTTTCTCCCCACGCCGGCATTGTCGTGGTACGCGCACTACCAAAAACACAGCGGCTGGTTGAAGAGTATCTAGGAATCACTCAAGCTAACTTGGATCGACAGGTTATCTTAGAAGCAAAAATAATTGAAGTGGTTTTGTCAGACAGTTTTCAATCCGGCATTGACTGGACTCAAATGAATACCGTCAATGATGGCGCCAGCCTTAAAATTACTCAGTCAGGTCAAGTCGTACAAACCGAAGCCAGTGAATTTCCCATGAATGGAATTTTTTCATTGCTGTATCAAGCGACATCATTTCAAACAGCCATCGATTTATTAAAAACCCAGGGCGATGTGCAAATTCTGTCTTCACCAAGGGTGTCGACCGTCAATAATCAAAAAGCCGTAATTAAAGTGGGAAGTGATGAGTTTTTTGTCACCGATGTTTCGACAACTACCGTAACCGGCACCAGTACCGCCACTACACCAGATGTCACATTAACGCCTTTTTTCTCTGGAATTTCGCTTGATGTAACACCACAAATTAATCGTCAAGGTGATATAGTTTTACATATTCATCCTGTAGTCAGTGAGGTCAATGACCAGAAAAAAACTCTGACCCTTGGGCAAGACCAATTTACGCTGCCTCTAGCGCTCACCAATATACGTGAATCAGACAGCATTGTCAGAACCTCAAATCAACAAGTCATTGTTATTGGTGGACTGATGCAAAACCAAGTACAGAATAAAGTGACCGCAACGCCGCTATTATCTGATATCCCCATGTTAGGTGAGCTATTTAAACAAAACCGCGAATCCGTTGTAAAAAGTGAGTTGGTTATTTTACTTAAAGCCAGCCTGGTAGATAAACAATTTAATTTTGACGAAATAAGCCGAATCAAAAAGCGATTTGAAAACTAAACTGGGAATCATGATTTCATTATGTACCTGTACCGCTTTTCAATGAAAAAACTGCCATTTGGTCTAACGCCAGATACCGAGCTTTTTTGTCCGCTGCCAACTTATCAGGAAGCTATCAATGTGCTGCACTTTGCACTCAATAGTGGTGAAGGATTGATTAAAGTTGTAGGCGAGGTAGGAATTGGGAAAACCATGTTATGTCGTCTGCTCATCAATCGTTTGCTGACTGACAGAAAAATTGCCTATATACCTTACCCAAAACTTTCAGCTCGTGAATTAAAATTTGCCTTGGGTAAAGAACTGGGATTACGTATTACCAATAATTGTCGCGAAGATCAGCTGACTCAAAAAATTCAAAACAAACTGATTGAACTGAATCGAACTCATGGCCCTGTAGTACTCGTTATTGATGAAGCACAACAACTGACCTCGGAAGGAATTGAAACGCTTCGGCTGTTTACCAATCTGGAAACTGAACAACACAAATTACTACAGATCGTCTTGTTTGGACAACCCGAGCTTGACGAATTACTTAAGCTTCCTGAATTAAGACAAATTAAACAACGCATTGTATTTAGCTATTGTTTAAAACCGCTTAATGTGCAGCAAACACGGCAATATGTAAACAACCGATTAAATCATGTTGGTAATAATAAAACTCAGTATTCATGGCTGGCAAACCAATTAGTTTTTCATTATTCTAAAGGCGTACCACGGTTAATTAATATCTTATGTCATAAAGCACTGTTACTGGGATTTGGCCAAAATAAGCAATCGATTAGTGCTGTTAATCTCTTGCGTGCAGCAAAAGATACCGAATCGGTCAATACACTAATCCAAAATAATCTCTCCCTTGTATTGGCTTTGCTGGCATTAATGATCAGTGGCTCTTCAATGGCCTTTTGGGGGTTTTGATGAGTCTCATTAATCAAGTACTTCGCGATCTTGAAAATAATCCAGTGCCACAAAATTCGCTGAAATTTGAAACCGTGGCAGCCAGCAAAAGAGATTATTGGCCGTTACTGTTATTACTATTTATTTGTGTTGCCACGAGTGTGATCATTTTTAGTTTCAATCTAAGCAACACAGTACAACAAGCTAAAGCCATCAGCCAACCATTACCTGCAAACTTTTATGCTGACAATTATACGGCAAAGAGCACGATACAATCTGAAAACATATTGTCTGAAGAAGCTATCAACTCATCAAACTCAACTCATCAAAAAGTAACAACTAAAACGTTTGTTGAGCCAGACACTAATAACACGCCAATGACTGACTTAAACGCGTTACAAACAATGCCATCGAATACAACACCTATTATTATTGAAAAGACACATCACTCAGAAGCAAAAAAAACAACCTCAACGACTAATCAATTGCAAAAACAGTCGCCGACAATGACAAATTCAAACAATGGAAATTCGGTTAAAACAGAGTTAATGCGTAACCCGCTACCACCTGCAGTTAAAGTCGAATCACAAACAACACAATTAAAAAAAGAACTGGCACAAATCAAAACTGACTTCTCAAACCAAGGTTTTGCATTAACCTTTAATGCCTTATTAAAGCTGCTTAATAGTAGTCCAGATTTTCATCCCGCCAGACAATACTTATTGGCTCTTTGTCAGAAAAACACGGCTTGTGACATGCCGACATTACTCGAACAAACACTTAAAAAGTTTCCACAAAGCAGTCGTTATCGTTTAATAGCAGCGAAGTATTTTTTTGAAAAAAAACTATTTTCACAGGCAGAAAGTTATCTATTGGTTAATATGCAAACCATGCAAAATCGTTCTGAGCTTTTACAAATGCGCGCATTAACACGCCAAAAGCTAGCTAAACATAATCAGGCTATCGCTGATTACAACTTGATATTACGTGAACAACCCAGACGGGGTGATATTTATCTGGCGATTGGCATTTCATTTGATGCGCTCGGACAATTTTTACAAGCCAAACAAAGTTTTCAAAATGCATTAACCGACAAGCGATTGTCACCACGCCAACAGCAATTTGCTGAAAATAAAATTATCAGCTACCGGAGTTAGTCATGCTATTAAAACGAGTCCGGTTGGGCGATTTACTAGTAGAAAAAAAAGTCATTACTGAAAAGCAATTAAATGACGCCCTTCAAGAGCAAAAGTCTAACCGCCGCCGCCTGGGTAAATTATTAGTAAGTTTGGGCTATGTCGATGAAAAGCAACTATTGATTTTGTTAGCCGAGCAATTGCAAATTGAATTTATCGATTTGGTCCGCTTTAAAATTAATACGCAAGCAGTTAAAAAATTGTCTGAAATGAATGCCAGACGATTCAGAGCCTTAATCATCGATGAAAAAGAAATGGAATATCTGGTTGCAATGGCAGATCCAACGGATTTGGATAAGTTCGATCAACTCCAGGAAAAACTCGATAAACCCATCAAGTTATGTGTAGCGATAGAGTCAGAAATTCTGGCAAACATTGATAATCTTTACCGGACCGACAATGAAATTTCGACACTGGCAGAAGAACTGGAAGGCGAACTCAGTGAAGACAGTTTTGACTTACCCGGTTTAAATGAAAATGTTTCAAACGAAGATGCGCCTGTGGCTAAGCTCCTGCAAACCTTGTTTGACCAAGCGATACAAATGAAAGCCTCGGATATTCATATTGAACCAGATGCAACTGTACTGCGAGTAAGAATGCGTGTAGATGGTCAATTACAAGAGCAAATCATCAAGGAAACCCGTATTGTTCCCGCACTGGTTTTACGACTCAAATTAATGTGTGGGTTAGATATCTCTGAGAAGCGAATTCCCCAAGATGGCCGATTTCGTATTCGCGCCCGAGGCCATGAAGTGGACATTCGATTGTCGACCATGCCGATACAGCATGGCGAATCGGTTGTAATGCGATTACTTGATCAAAGTTCTGGTTTACTCAAGCTTGAACAAACCGGTATCGAACCCAAAGTTTTGCGCGAAATTCGCCAGCTCTTAGCATTTCCACATGGATTAATTTTGGTTACAGGCCCAACCGGGAGCGGCAAAACGACAACACTTTATGCGGCACTTTCTGAACTCAATGCGCCAGAGAAGAAAATAATTACTATTGAAGATCCGGTGGAATATAAACTATCTCGGGTTAACCAGGTGCAAGTTAACAATAAAATAGGACTGACTTTTGCCAGAGTACTGCGAACGGTACTTCGCCAAGACCCCGACATTTTATTAGTTGGCGAAATGCGAGATCAGGAAACCGCGGAAATTGGTTTACGTGCAGCGGTGACCGGACATTTAGTGTTATCAACATTACATACTAACGATACCATTTCAGCAGCTATTCGACTAGCCGATATGGGTGCAGAGCCTTATTTACTGGCCTCTGGCTTACGCGGTGTTATTGCCCAAAGGCTTGTCAGAAGAATATGCAGTTTTTGCAAAGAGACTTACCAACCTAACAAGAATGAAATACTTTGGTTAAAAAAAGAAAGCAAAGAGATAGACGATAATACTCACTGGCATATAGGTCGTGGTTGCTTACAATGTCATAATACGGGTTATCAGGGACGTGCAGCAATATTCGAAATATTACTGCCAAATAACAAAATGCTTGAAGCCATTCGTAAAAAAGATTATTCGGCCTTTAGCCAATTAGTCAAGCAATCTGAGTTTTATACGCCTTTAAGTCGTTCAGCGATCCACCTTGCTCTCGATGGCATAACAACAGTAGAAGAAGTTTTACGGGTTTGCGAATCAATTGAGGAAGTGGAGTAAAATTTTGCCAGTTTTTGAATATTTAGCACGTACTTCATCCGGCGACTCAGTCAAAGGAACGATCGACGCCACCAGCAGCGAAGCAGCAGCCGATCGTTTGATTTCACGCGGCAATATTCCTATTTCGATAAAAGAAGTCGAACAAAAAACGAATTTATTAGACGCCGATATATCGCGCTTACTCATCCCTAAACGTGTCAAGCTGCAAGATTTGGTTATGTTTAGCCGGCAAATGTTCAGTTTAACTCGCGCAGGTATTCCCTTAACTCGTGCGATTGCTGGATTATTAGAAACGACCAATTCGCCAGCGCTAAGAGAAGCCCTTGAAGCAATCAATACAGATTTAAATGCGGGTAATAATCTGGCAACTGCGTTTGCCAGACATCCTCATATTTTTTCTTCGATCTATATCAGTTTAATTCATGTTGGTGAAAATTCAGGAAAACTGGAAGAGTCATTTAAACAGATAGCCGAATATCTCGAGTTAGAATATAAAACTCGCAATCGTATTAAAAGTGCGATGCGTTATCCAATGTTTGTTTCGCTAGCTATTCTTGCCGCAATTGTCATTATTAATATTTTTGTCATGCCACAGTTTACCAAATTATTTGCGGCATTTGATGCGGGAGAGCTTCCTTTACCAACGCGGATTTTAATGACAACCAGTGAGTTTTTTATTAACTATTGGCTAATTCTTTTAGTGGGGAGTATTGTCGCTGCTGTGAGTTTTTTACGCTATATCAAAACAGCTAAAGGAAAATATTGGTGGGATCGTAAGAAGCTACGGTTTCCTATTGTGGGTAGCATAATTTATCGCGCCTTATTAGCAAGATTTTCGCGTACTTTTGGCATGATGATCAGTTCAGGTGTGCCCTTAATCAATGCGTTAAACATTGTTGCCGAAGTGGTTGACAATGACTGGGTTGCAGAACATGTTAGAGCCATGCGTACCGGTGTTGAAAGAGGCGAATCAATTTTACTGGTGGCCAGTCGTACCGAATTATTTTCACCATTAGTTTTACAAATGATTGCAGTTGGTGAAGAAACTGGGCAACTCGATGAAATGCTTGATCAAGTGGCGTTATTTTATGAAGAACAAGTCGATTATGATTTGAAAAAATTATCAGATAACATCGAACCGATCTTGATTGTTTTTATTGGCATCATTGTACTTATTTTAATGCTTGCAGTTTATTTACCTATGTGGCAATTAACCTCTCAGGCAAAAAATGGCTAGTGTTTTACTTTCAACGAATCGTAAAAGCATTTATTTTTATATGGGTATTGTGGGTATTTTGGTGCCGGTAAGCTGGTATTTTTTAAAGTTTAGTGACCCGAATGTAATTAACAATTTACACCAGCAGACATTTCAATTAAATTATGCTGCGTTTAAGAGTGGAATTAGATTGGCTCATTATCATTTTTTGGCGAAGGATGATTTAGCAAAAAAAAATGGGGTAACAAAAAGCTCCACAGGTGAAAATCTGATTAAACAATCAATTGGGTTACTTCACTTTAATCAACACGGATTTCCAATTGCCATAAAACGTTATTCAGCCGATCAACAAACGCCTTTATCAGTCCAGGACTGTATCGACATTTGGGATAGTGTTTTAGGTCCATTAAAACCGAATCTATCGATTACTCCAACTGATACGGAATATTGGGTCAGACTGTCTTCAAATAATCAATGTATTATAGGTAGTCATACCGCTAACAACTCACAAATATCCTATGATGCGATAGTGGGAAAAGTTACATTAGCCACCTTAACAGACTAATTTTTATGGAAAAACTATTGGTTTTTACTACACTTCAATAAGATATTGTATTACAGCTCACCAGTGAGCCAGTTTAAACGGGGAATTTTAAAGTGAAAAAGTTAATGTCGAATAATCAAGGGTTTACTCTTATCGAATTAATTGTTGTCATTGTCATACTTGGCATTATGGCAGCAATTGCCGTGCCCAAATTTGTTGATTTGCAATCAGATGCGCGTGTATCCGTTATTCGAGGAGTTGAAGGCTCAATACGTTCTGCGGCTACGTTGGTCTATTCAAAGTCTCTGATTGATGGCACCGAGGCGCTCGCCTCTTCTGAAACACCTCCACCAACCGTAACAATACCAACCGGGACTGTTACGATTAATTTTGGTTACCCTACTGCAACAGCAGCAGGTATTGGGGCAATTGTCGATATCGACGGCGCACCATCAATAACTCACAACGGCACCGGGACTTACTCTTACAATGGACGAACCAATTGCCAGGTTGTTTATACTGCTGCGGCTAACGCAACAACGCCCCCGACTATCGTACCAACCACCGACGGTTGTTAGATTAGATTTATACCACTAATTTGAAATGTCAATAAACAGGCCGCCACCCAAACTGGCGGCTTTTACACTTTTAGAGCTGATTATTGTTATTGTACTGGTAGCAATTGTTTCGGTTTATATTATTACCCGCTCCGATTCCAGCAGCAGTTATCAGTTAGACACCATCGTTGAGCAAATTATTTCATCTGCCCGACTCTCACAACAATTGAGTATGAATGATAACACCCGTACTTTTGCCTTGTTAATTCAGTCAAATAGCATTAATTTAACGGCCGACGGTTCGCCCTTTGCTGTTGGCAATATCAGTTTTCCTATTAACTTTGGTTCACAAGTCACGCTCTCACCCAATGGCAGTATCAGCTTTAATAGTCTGGGTGAAACAACGGCGACCACACTCAACGTACAACTAAATCAAACCATACAAATTTGTTTTCGTTCATCAGGTTATATTGAACGATGTTAATTAAATTATTTGGACCATGCTAAACATTATTAACCCAATAAGAAAATATAAACAATCCGGTTATTCGTTAATTGAACTGATTATTACAATCGTTTTAACATCAATTACCATGGTAATTTTTTATGCCATTTATGCCCAAAGCCAATTGCGCAGTGTTTCTCCAGTTATTCAGGTCAAAGCAGCACAACTGGCTCAAGCCTATTTGGAAGAAATCAGTCTTAAAAAGTTCGACCATTTTTCACCTGCTGGCAATGCCAGCCCATGCAATTCACCCTCAGCTCCCAGTTGTAGCAGCAGTCTTGGTAATGAAGGTGAAAGCCGCGCACAATTTAATGATATTGATGATTATGAAGGACTGAACGAAAGTCCACCACGTGATGCATTAGGTAATATTCGCGCAGGCTTTAATGGTTTTGCGGTAAGTATTAGCGTTAGTTATGCAGGGAATGATTTCGGATTATCAGTGCAGGATATTAAACGCATCCAACTGACAGTTACCTCGCCCGAAAAAGACCAATACGTTTTTGCTGATTACAAAGGGAATTTTTAGTGAAAAAGTCGGTACAAATGACGGGGTTTTCGTTAATGGAACTGATTATCGTCATTGTATTAATTGGTATTTTAGCCGTCTCTTTTTCCAGTTTGATTCAATACTCAGTGTTTGGTTATATCGATGCCAAAGACCGTAATCGTTTCAGCCAGTCAGCCAAATGGCTAACAGAAAGAATTGCTCGCGAAGTCAGAGAAGCGCTTCCACAGAGTGTCAGAGTGAATAGTAGTGGCAACCTTCATTGTGTTGAAATAATGAATATCGTTAATGCTTCAACCTATTTGAACTTACCGGCAAATGGCAGTATTACCAGTTTTGATGCGGTAAAATACGATATCAGTTTTTCGCCCGACCTGTTGGCAGCGATTATGCCAATCGATACAAATGATCTTTATAGTAATAATGGTGTGCTGGCAAATATCGCATCGATTGTCGATAATGGGAACCAAGTAACCATTAATCTGGCTGGACCAACAATATTTAATCGTCGCTCACCGCAAAATCGTTTCTATTTGTTAAACTCGCCGGTTTCATTTTGCTTAAATAACACAAACGGACAACTTACTCGATACAGCAATTACGCCTTGGCGGCTAGTCAACCAACCCCACCAACGTCGGCCAATAGTGAACTAATTGCAGAAAACATTACCGTTAACGGAACAGTATTTAATTATCAACCAGGAACACTCAGCCGAGCAGCACTTTTACAAATGAACTTTCGTTTGCAAAATCGAGGACGTAACCTGAATGGCAATGCAGAATCTTTCGATGTTTTTCACGAGGTACATATTCGCAATGTGCCTTAATCATCATCAGACTCCTAATTTATATATTGCTCATAAAGCAGCATTATCAAAATTTGCTGATAGAAAACTTACTTATGGCTTTAGTATGACTTTCCTATTATTTACTATTGTAATTATCAGCTTACTAGCAGCAGGTCTGGTGCGACTTAACTCACAATCTGTGATGACGAATGCCCAACAAGTCATTGCAACTCGAGCCTTCTTTGCCGCGGAATCAGGTGCTCAATTACAAGCACTACAAATTTTTCCGGTCGCAGGTGGTAGTGGCGCATGCAGCAATCAGAATTTTAGTTTTAATACTTCGGGGTTAAATGGTTGCCAAGCTAATACAACCTGCAATGCCATTACAATTAACGGCATTAATTATTTTCAAATAATCAGCCAAGGTCAATGCAATTTGGGCACACCTCTCCAATCCAGCCGAACAATTGAAGTAAGATTACGCGAGATCAATTAACATACTTCTGCATAAAGTAACTCAACAATAACATCTGTCAACCAACTTCACGGATGTCTTTCAATTGAGTCAGCCAAATAACAGACAATGGACTATTGTTAATTCGAGCAATCCACTTAAGCTTTTAAATCCTTTCGTTCAATGTAACAAATAACTTAAAAAAATTCCTTATTTTCAAAATTAAATCTTTTCTTCAATTAATTAATAACAAGGTTTTACGAAAAACTATTCATTAAAAACAACCTTATACACATTCTCAAAATTGAATGTTGATAATTTTATATTCTTCATAATTATCATCTTAATTATTCAAGTTGGTAGAATTAGTCCTGTTTTTCATGGCAACATAACAACTAGCAAAGATTGAATAATAAAATTAACGGGAGATCACATCTATGAATTATCACCAAGTATTCTTGGTTTTATTATTGCTAACGCTTCTTGTTGCCTGTGATGATCAGGCGCAAGATTCAGTTACTCGACTCAGATTGCAAGAAGTCAGATCACAAGAAGTTAGTACAGATAAATCTGAGGTAAAAGAAAACACTCAACAAACACAGGTTAACCAAAATAAATTAAACAAGGAAGTTGCAGATGAGTCAGTTAAGCCCGTAAAAAAGGTTTCACTCAAGTATTTTAACGATTCAAAAGATTTTACTGAAAATGTTACCTCATTACTCAGCAGTCAGCTCGATTATTGGCAACCAGCGTTTAATCATGCCGCAAAAGCTCGTTTGCAAGATGTTAGCAAAGCAATTATTTATTTCGCTCAAAATGACAAAATTGACAATCCAAATTTGGATCATTTGCTTTATTACCTAAGAGCCTACAGCTACTTTGGTCCCATCGATACATTGCAAGCCGCAGACTGGCAGGCACTAGATGAAGCTTTACTTGCGGTAGCCAATATGCCGGATTTTCATGCCGCTAACGATGCAGCATTGCGTATAAATGAACACTATGTTGTCAGTTTATATCGCTACTATCCCGAAGAGAGAATGCAAGCTCGCTTTCAACCACATATTGATCATTTAAATCGACTCTTAAATCATTTATCTAAACAAAATATGCAAAGCAAACAGTTTGATTTTACCTTATGGGAGACATTGCGTAGTTTTGGTTTTTTACCCTATTTTTCTTCACGAGCAAAAACTGAAGATTTGAAAAAAATACTCGCGAATGATCAATCGCTAACAAATACCATCATAGCATTTGCCAATAGTCAAAATATCATACGAAAAAAAGATCAATGGCCATTGAAAAATATTTTTTGGATTTTAGCGCAAACGTATCGAGTGATTGATGATAAAGCAAAAGAAAAAATGGATAAAACCGCTTGGCAAGTCGCCAAAGGAATAAAAGACTCAACCAGCTTACTAACTGCTAAAACATTTTTCACTCAAGTTTACTTAGTCAACACTTATCGCGGCAAATCGGAATGTGAAAAAAAAGATAGTTTTTTAAATAATAAATGTCTATACCCAACCGAACAAGAAGCCTTACCAATTAAACACACTTGTTCAGAAACAATTTTTATTCGTGCTCAAGCGATGACTGAGAAAGATCTCAAAACAACCTGTCGTAAATTAACAGACAAAGAAGATTTTTTTCATCAAACTTTAAAAACCAATCGTCAGCCAGTTCCGAATGATTTTAATCAGTTATTAAGAGTTGTTATTTTTGATCATCCCGCACAGTACAATATCAATGGCCAGTTAATTTTTGATATTGGCACTAACAACGGCGGCATGTATATTGAAGGTACACCACAAAACCCAGAAAATATTCCTTCATTCTATTCTTATGAAGCTCATTGGTTGCGTCCTGAATTAGTGGTATGGAATTTAAGTCACGAATATATTCATTATCTTGATGGTCGCTATGTTAAATACGATACTTTTGGACATTTTAAATCGCATATTGTCTGGTGGACTGAAGGACTGGCTGAATATATTTCTAAGCAGGGAGAATATAATGAGCGAGCAATGCGATTATTAGCAGAAACAGCGGAGAACAAACGCCCAACTCTTCAACAGATTTTTAAAACAGCCTACGCTGATGGTGTTGAATTTACTTACCAATGGAGTTTTTTGGCACATGTCTATTTGTGGCAACACCATGCAGATGATATGTTAAAACTCAAACACTTTTTAACCACGGACTATTTTGATGGTTATAAAGAACATTTATCTAAAATGGAAAGGCATCAAGCAGGTTTCGCTCAATTTTTACAAAAAACTTTTGAAACAATTGATCAGCAAAAGCTTGCTAAAGAAGGTGATGGTCCGCGCAAGCTTTATCATTATGCTTACCGCCCTTATTTAACACCAGCTTACTTAACGATGAATTCGCAACATCAGCATCATCAATAACAAAGTAAATTAATAGGTGAGCAGGTTAAATACTCACTTACTTCTACTCAATTTTCAGAGAAATCAGTTACAAAAAAGAGTGCTAAAAATAAACTTTTAGCACTCTTTAAAATGACTTTATCTGTTTTTTTAAATCAATTGAATTAACAATCTAAAATTTACTCAGTAAAGTTATAATGATATTTCATCACCATCTTTAACACCATTGCCATTGGTATCTGGATTATATGGATCTGTTTTTGCCTGATACTCTTGTAAATTAGTTAAACCATCATTATCAGAATCTAATTGGCTGTCATTTGCATTATTATCGTCAAAACCATAATGTTGCTCCCACCAACCAGGAATGCCATCTGCTTCACTGTCTGTCACTTCTAAAGGCGTTAGCTCAACACCCAAATCAGTTTTAACTACGGCAATGATATCACCTGAATCTGGCACTACATTTACAATATCACCATTGAGTATCAATTTTCCTTTTTCGTCATAATTGTCAGCATCCAGAAAACGTACGCTTGTTCGATGATAAGTTACCATAAAATCACTCAACCACAATAGTGCATTATATCGTGTATTAATACTATCTACCTTAGTCATGCTACTAGCGTCAAAAATACTGCCAGTGCTTAAAGCGAATTGTGTTTTGTCATAGGAGAACGCTAACCCACTGGTGTGTCCTAAATTATTATAAAATGATTTACCAGTTGCGGATATTTTTCCTGTTTGTTGGTCAATATCGATAAAGTTCAACTCAATTGGGCTATCTGATACTCTAAAATAGACAACTCTTTGCATTGCTTCGTTCCAGTAAAATGATGCATACTCCACATTGATTGCTTGGCTATCAGTAACTGCACCATTCTCGTCAATGACAAAGTAATGGCCTATCCAACCAAAGTAATGCTCTTCTACCGCTAAAGTGTAATTACCAACATCCATTATTTTAGCGGCGCTTCTGATTAAACTGGTATAACTTTGTTCAGTACTATTAGGTGTTGCTGAAATCTGACGAATCAATCCATTATCATAATTTAAGTAGAGTTGTTTTCTGCTTTTAGAGATTGTCATGCTCCAAGGTGTATCGTAACGAACACCGTTATCAAATCCAATGATTAACGGATTTACATAACGCTTTTCAGCAATCGACCAACGATAGATACGTGCATTTTCACTATCAAGCAAATAAATCATATCATCCGTATACTGAATATCGCTTGGGTTATAATTTGGAATGGTGCTCGAATAATCACACTGATTGCCTTGACCATGTTCAGATAAATAACAAGCTGAATCAAGCGGATAGGCATCCAAGGTTAATTGACTGTTTAACTCTGATTGAGTATAGCCTTCATTCCAACTATCAGGATAACCGTCATGGTCGGTATCAATTGCAGCGGCAGGATCATTAGGGAATCCATCTGCGACATTAGGGATACTATCACCGTCGACATCATCATTAGCCGTGAATTGAGTAATATTTAATACACTTTTTTGGCTAGTTAAAATTAAATGGCTATTACCGGTGGATACCGTCGCCACAAATTTTTCTGCCATTGTATAGCTCTCTAAAATATCACCTTGCTGACTAATTCTTTTAAGTTGCGTCTGTGAACCAGCATCATTAATAACGACCGTTTGTGATGCAGGTAATGCAAATATTGCATCAAAGTATTGTCCTGTTCGAGCTTGCCAGTTTAATGAGGTTGCATTAATAATATCGCCATTACCATAATAAACATGTGCGCCATCAACTGATACAGTGAAAGGTGCAAAAAAGATATAGCGAGAATCTGGTACAGGAACATTGATTTCCTCTTCAGAAACAGCGCCCGTTGATTGATCAATCACCTTATAACGTGCTGACAATATTGAGTTTCTATCAACAAAATAAGCGCGGCTTTTATTCTCATCCCAGTGATAGCGACGAGAGTCATTACCCGAATAAGATCCAGCATTAAAAGAATTACCATTCTTACTATAAACTCTTGAATTTTGAGCACTGTCAACCATTAAATAGTTTCCAGCAGCAAGTAATTGGGTAATTGCACCACTTGCCGAATCTAAAATCTGTTCTACTTGAGTATTTTGTCGATCAAGATAAGTGATCAGTCCATTATCATATCCAAGATAAATTCGATCATGTGATGGCACATATTCAAACAGAGTAGGATAGCTGCCTGAAATTCCTGCAAGCTCAATCGGCGTTTCAAAATGTTGACTTACCAGATTGTAAGGCACTAATAAATTTTCACTTTCAACATGAAAATAAATCAGTTCATCATCAATAGTCACGACTGATTGACTATTTTGTTGGCCAAGCAATTCTGTATAGCAAGCGCCATTGCGAGCGTCGGATAATTTGTGACAGTTGATATTGTTTGGTAATTCATCCGCATTATCACCAACGCCATCTTCATCAGTATCAGCCCACTCAGTTGGATCTAATGGAAATGCATCTTTTGAATCAACTACACCATCATTATCATCGTCAGCATCCGCATTATTACCTAATCCATCCTTATCACTGTCAATCCATTCCGTGTTATCTAACGGGAATTCGTCATCGATATCATTGACATTGTCTCCGTCTGAATCGCTCGTTCGACCACAACCTGTTTGTGGATTAACAATTTCGCCAGGCAGAGTATTGGCACATAAATCGATCACATCTGGTACACCATCATTATCGGTATCTCCGTCAGGCGCATGTGTAACATTAATATAAAAAGCTTGGCTGTTAATACCACCTAAGTCATTTGCAACGGTCAATACAACCAAATGTTGACCTAATTGATTTTCAGTTGGTTGCCAGCGAACAATACCAGTTAGACTATCAACCATCATGCCTTGTGGCTGTTTCACCAAGCGAAAACTATGTGTCAAGTTTTCATCTGCCGCAACCGCGCGATACAAATAAGCATATTCAGCATAAGCTTGCTCGACAGGCTCACTGATAATTTTCGGCAGCTTGTCTCGCTCAGTTAATAAACTGACTGTGGCAATATTTGAAAACTGATTTTGAGCACTAACACTGAAAGTAAAACTATCAGCAGAACCCAATGCTGCATTAGGTGTATAAGTATAAACCGGACCAGAACCAGAAAGCGTTCCAAATTTTGGCGCTTGTTCAAGGTGGTAAGTTAGATAATTATTTGCTGCATCTAAAGCTCTAACACGAATTTGGGTAGGTTCGTTCAAAGCAACCACATGTTCTGACGCATAAGCAGTTGGCGGTGCAGTCGTGGCAACATCAACCTGTAAGTAATAGGCTTGTGTATCAACTAACCCCGTTGTGTCAGTCGCTAAAACGACAACCGGATAAGTCGCACTTAATCCAGAAGATGGTGTCCAATTGATCATGCCACTATTGACATCAATTTGCATTTCTCTGGGACCTTCAATTAGCTGATAAGTCACATAATCATTGGCATCATAATTTTCAGCAACAACCTGATACTGATAAGCCATACCGGCATAAGCATAAACCACGGGGTTACTGACAATAACAGGGGCTTGTGCAATATCGCTAACAGTTAATTCAAAAGTTTGTATATCACTTTTACCTTCATCATCGATTACCGCAATCGTAACAGTATGTATCCCCACGTGACTGCCATTGGGGTTCCATTGAACCAGTCCTTCTGCAGCATCGATCGTCATACCTTGCGGTGCACTAGTCAAATAATAAGCTAGCGGATCATTATCGATATCACTGGCACTTATTTGATAAAGATATTGATTACCCTCTTGAATGACAGTTAAAGGATTGCTATCAATTATGGGCGCATGATTGTTTGGATTGTTCTCACTAACAATAATTGTCGCGGTGGCTGTATTGGAAAAGAGTGAGCCCGCACTGACTGAAAATTCAATATAATCAACACCAATGAATCCTACATCAGGCGTATATCGGTACTGCGGTCCATAACCCGATATCACGCCGTGTTGGGGTGCTGTTTCTAAGTGAAAAGTCAGATAATCACCCTCTGCATCAAAAGCACTGACACGAATTGACGTCGTTACATCTTTTTCAATTTGGTGAGTACTATTATATGCCACTGGTGCAGTATCACTGGCTAATGAAAATAACCAAGGTGAAATAGGATTGGTTAATGTTGATTGAGTTTTATTTTGTTGAGTTGATGATGTTAAATATTGTGTGCTAAGTTGATTTGATTCTTTAGCAGAAATCGTTACAGCGAATAACATTGCCAGATTAATACCTAGCAAACGTATAAGCGCATTCATAAAATTCTCCCTATAAATATTGTGAAAAAGTTTCAACAATTTACGTGAAACAATTAATTTTGATGCTGGTGTTACTTTTCTTTTTTACAAATCATTTTGTACAAAATCTTGATGTACATTTTTATCTAGATCTTGGCAACTTAACCCTAAAAAAGCAGATTGGTAACTCAATAAATAACCAGAATAATTTTGGCTAATAAATCTTTTCTCATTCAACTTAATAGCGTTAAGTCAAAACCATAATGAAGCGTATTTATGATTCTAAAATGATAAAAAAATTAAATAAATATGAATTTTGATTTTGTTATTTTTTAACGCGATTCATTAATAGAAATGGCAAGTTATTAACAGAAAAAGGTACGAATTTATCAGCAAATTGAATTATTATTAGCACTATTTATTTTATAAAGAGAAAAATTAAAAATAGATTTTTATGGTTATTTTGAATTCTGAAAATAAGCACTTGAGATTACTAATAAATTAAAATACTTTAAATAAGATGAATAGCAAAAATTTAAAAGTCAACCAAAAGACTGGTTGACTTTTTTTTCACAACATTTTTCGCTAATTTTTATTTTAAATTATTTGCACTAAAAAATTTGGTGAATTAAATTAATTCAGCATAAAAATAATATCAAGGAATCGCTTGGAATCGCAAATTGATACCAGTTGAATCATCATAACCACGCAAATCAATATACCAAACACCCGCTTGTGGGTTATTAAAAGTACAAGTCTCATTATTGCCATTTAGGTAAGGACGACAATCATAGGCAGAGGTAGTAGATTGAGCGCCATATCTCACATAAAGATCAGCATCACCATTGCCGCCAGATATCGTTACGATAATTTTGCTGTACCCCTCAGCCAGATCGATATTATAACGCTGCCATTGGTTTCTAGTTACGCTAATATTTGAAATGTTAGAGTCAATTGGCTCGAGTCCACCTGACACTTCATTAACCGTCAGTGTAAATTCCGCAGAACCAGAAGCACCATCAGGATCGGTAGCTTGAATAGTCATATTAAATTGACCGACTGCCGATGCACTGCCACTGATTTCGCCTGTTTGTGCATTAATACTTAACCAAGCCGGCGCCCCATTCATTGAATAAGTTAAGGTATCACCGTCAGCATCAGTTGCATTAATAATACGACTAAAATTATCGCCTTCATCAACACTGCTTTGATAAGAAGCCTGTGCAAATTCAGGAGCGTGATTATTAGACACCGGTTCAACATCAACAACAGCATGACTAATCACACGGCCATTGAGTGGTTGTACAGGACGATAGGTATCGTAACGTGTGCCATCTGCATTTTTAAATAAATCTTTAAATGCATCAATCTGCTCGGCAGACATCGTAATTGGTGTTGCCATGACAAACCAGTTAACAATTTCATTACAACCGGGTGTGGTTAAGGATCCGCGGTAGTTATACGCAGCGCGGTTTGCTGGTAACAAATTCGTTAAATTTGACGCAAGCTTAGCTCCAGCTTCATGACCATCTGGCAGATTACTGAAAATATTAGCTAATTGCTGATTAGTTGCACCTTCTTGAATCATAATGCCGATGACGGATGCATCAACCAATGTACCATGATCAAATTTCTTGTTTACAAAGTGAACTTCCAACGGAAAACGTTGGCCATCTATTGTGTGCTCACTACCGACGTGAAAGTGAAACTGGTCAAGGCGATATAAACTATGTTCAAACTCAGCGTAACGATTAACATAGGTGTTAACGGTATGCCCGTTATTTTCAACACTGACATCATCACCATTGTAGTGTGGTGTAATATATTTATTGCTTGCGACAACATCAGCGGTAACGATATTAATTGGCGATTGAGCAGAACCATTACAAGCGGCATTAATTGTTCCCCAATCGGCGGGTTTGACGACATCACCGGTTTGGCCATCGTAGCCCCATGTTGCCGAACTGACCTGGGTAGACATACTGTAGATGAGCGTTGTAGCTAAAGTAGCTACTAATTTAAATTTCATTGTTATCCCTCCTAAAGGAATATTTTGTCGTTATAATTTATGATCTTGGAATACTATTCTCTTAGTAATAGCTTTGTTATTTATAACCAAAAGTTTGATTATCTATCGATCATTGCACGAGAGAACAATTAATGTACAGCCGACATAAAGCGGGAACACGTACTTAAAACATCAGTTGTGACACAGTTCAATAAATTGTCAACAACAATAATTGCAGAATAATATTATGAAAATATATTTTTTATGCATTTACAATAAAGCTTAGGTGAATCAAGTGATAATAAATAGACTAGAAAAATGTTGGTGGGTCATTGAATGATTAACAAACAATGAAAAGGTAAGCATAAACAACTCAACACACCAATGTGCAAAGTGGCAATCAAATAGTGATTAATCAATTGATCATCACCAATGCGTGATGCACTTTGATTTTGTCGATAAGTTTAGCAATATTAAATTGTGCTACTTTTGTTTATATTTTTTATCAATATTTTCCATTTTCTCAAAAAATTGCAGATTATGAATTTGGTTATCACTATCCAATTCATATTTGTGGTGAAAAAATATCGACAAACAGACATGTTCATCACGAATAAACAAGGTATAGCCATCAAAATCAGTACTGGCTATGAGGCCATTTAAAATGTATTCATTATCCTTCTTAGTACCGAAGTCAATTATTTTTTGAAAGGCTCTTAACGCCAGCTGTAAATCCAATCGGTTTTTCATTTGCGCGCCTCAATATTTGAATAATCAATTTAAGTTTTTAAATCAAAAGCGATCAGGATTAAGCAACAATAAACCAGTGATAAAATGAACCAGCAATAAATGATGGCTTTATGTGTAACCGCCAATATATTATTTTTCTGCGCCAAATTTTAATGCCTGTTGACTGCGCATTAAAACATCCTGCTGATTTAATGTATCACCGATATAATTTGATGTTAACTGATACATCATTTCAATATGATCCAAATCACTATTTAATGCTTCGATATATTCATATTGCTCACCACCCGCGTCCATAAAATAACCACGGTTTTCAATTCCAATTTCTTCTATCGTTTCTAGACAATCTGCAGAAAACCCAGGACATACCATTTGCACAGATTTAACACCTTGCTGTGGTAATAATTTCAGTGTTTCATCCGTATAAGGTTTTAACCATTCTTCGCGACCAAATCGAGACTGAAAAGTCGTCATGTATTCATCTTCATTTAATTCAAGATATTCTGCAATTAAACGCGAAGTTTTGTAGCATTCGCAATGGTAAGGATCACCATTATCAAAATATCGCTTAGGAATGCCATGATAAGAAAAAATGAGTTTTTGTGCTTTTCCAGATTGCTGCCAGTAGCGTTTTATTTTGTTGCCAATCGCTTGAATAAAAGCCGGATGATCGTGGTAATGACTGATAAAGTGAAGTTCAGGCACCTGTCTGAATCGGGTTAAAGTTTTTGCAATCGCATCGAACGTTGAGCCAGTCGTGGCAGCAGAATATTGAGGGTATAAAGGTAATACAATAATCTTGTTAACCCCAGCGTGCATCATCTTTTGCAGCACAGAATCTACCGATGGTTGACCATAACGCATTGCATAATCTATCTCGATACAACGGTTTGTTATGCTATCACCCAATGCTGATTCATATCGATTGATCAATTGGCGAGTTTGTTCTTCGAGATGTATGCGTAATGGCGAGCCTTGTTCCGTCCATACTGACTGATAAGCTTTGGCAGAACGCTTGGGACGAATATTAAGAATAATACCATTAAGAATCATCCACCAAATCAATCGTGGCATTTCGACAACTCGCGGATCCGATAAAAACTCTTTTAGATATCGGCGCAATGAGGGCGCATCAGGCGCATCAGGTGTTCCAAGGTTAACGAGTAAGATACCCGTCTTTAAAGACTGCTTATGGTTAAATGTTGTACTGGCTATATATTTCATTATGGCTCGAGTATTGGGTTCGGTTAAGTGATGTTCCGTAACAGACACCGCTATTATTAATCATCTGCCTGCCAGTCTCCATAGACTTTAGACACTAAATCAATATCTGTTTATTTTTTACTGCTAATGCATACGTAATCTATTTTAACGCAGATCATCTTATCATTCTGAACTACTCATTTAAGAAAAATTAATAAATAGCGTTTCTATTTATCAAGCATAAATACATAGCTCAATTGAATACTGAACTTAAATAAATCTATATAACAAACAATAAGTTAAGCTATTATATAGCGGTAAAAACGGCTAATTTAAACCATCTACTTTTCCGTTAGGCAAAATCACGTCAACTTATTTAATAACTTAACCGAATAAGCTAAAACTAATTTTTATATCATTCTAATAAATATACTTATTTTGAATAGTTGAGTAACTAGACAATTCAATAATTTTAAATTTTTGATTGAGTAACAAATAAAATTAACAAAGGAAAAGAATAATACTTACTTTATTAAAACGCTTTTGGCTAAAAACTGAATAATTTATCAACAATGTTTTTACAAAAATCAATCAAATTATCATGTATAAAATTCACTAGTAAATCGGAAAATGCGTTTTATATTAAAAATGCTTTTAACCAAGCAACAATAATTACATTTATATAAAATAACAACTACCGAGGTTTAAAATGAAACATCACGCGCCAGGCAATGTTAAAGCTGCCGCTTTAATAATTGCTGCACTCTTTGCAGTGAATACTCAGGCAAACGAAAATTCACTAACCAGTTCAACTAACACATCACCATCGGTGCTTGAATTTAAAAAAGCCGATATTCTTTACGATTACGATGAAATCTTTTCTTTTGATATCGAAAAGTATCTCTCAGAAAACGCTCCCCACTTAGTTCCTTATGCAGAAGCAATTTCTCACATTTCAGGTGAATCAACCATCAGTCCGAAAGTTTTTATTACCTTGATTGAACAGCAAAGCGGACTTATTACTGCCAAACAAGCCAGTGAAACTGAACTCGAAATGCCATTTGGAGTGATGTCACAACAATATGGTTTTATCGAACAATTAAGAGATGTTGCCGAGCGATTGACCAAAGCGTATTACAAAGGGCACTCTTTTGCTGAAACCGGTAAAAATCAAAAATTTACTGCCGATGAAGATGCCCAAAGAGCGATTCAAATGATTTACTCTTATGGTGTTGATACCTCAGAATTACAACCGGGCTCAGCCGAGCAAACCGAATCATTCACTCAGTTATTTTTTAAAATGTTTCCTGAGTCAAAAAATTCTGTCGCCGAGCCTAAAGCCTCAGCGACCACTATGGCAGTTCCCTCAACATCAATGTTGCAATTTCCATTTCCACGCGGACAATCTTGGCATATTGGTGGTTCGCACACCACTTCTGGCAGTGGTAACTACCCGCAATCATCTTTAGATTCTAGTCAAGGCAATATTGGTTGGGGTGGTAATACTTCAGGTAAATGGGTTTCAGCCTCAGCAGCTGGTCGAGTAAAAGTTTATTCAAGTTGCAGTATGGAAGTATTCCACGATGGTGGCTGGTCAACTTCCTATTATCATCTATCTAACATTCAATATAGTACCAATGCCAATGTTTACAAAAATACAGCCATTGCTAACTATGCAAATACCAAAAATCAGGCGTTATGTAATGGTGGTCAATCTACTGGCCCACACTTACATTGGTCTTTAAAGTATAACAATCAATATTACCATTTAAACGGTGTGACAGTTTCTGGATTTAAAATTCAAACTGGACGCTATAGCTATGATACTAACTGTAGTTATTTCCGTTTAACTAAAAATGGCTATTATTATTGCGCAGGAAACTTTTATAACTCAGGTGGAACAGCTCGTACAGTTGATCAAAAAGCTCTAGGACCGGTAAAGTTTGACTAAGCATAATATTGAATAGTTATTAGTACGCTAAAAATATTTGATTTACTGTTTTAACTTACAAGCATGCAAGATTAATCATTTTGCATGCTTTTTTCGTCAGCATTAAAACAATCAACCGATCGAAACTCACACACAAGAATTCAATGCATCTAAGGGCAAATTAACTTACAATAGTTTTTTTGAATTACAAATTTCACTATGAAGATTATTCATTTAATTCGACATGCCAAATCCTGCTGGGATAACCCCATATTAGCCGACAAACTTCGCCCCTTAAACAAACGTGGTCACAAAGATTGTCAGATTATGGCTAAACAAATTGTTGAAGCCGGTTGCAATTTTAAATCGGTCTTTGTCAGTAACGCCACTCGTGCAAAATTAACCATTGAACTCATTCAGGAAAACTTACCCAACTTAAAGTTCGACTGGTCTATAGCACGTCCACTGTATACTTTTGATGAAACCCAGCTACTGAACTGGTGTCAAGCACTATCGGAAGAACTCAGCGAAGTTGTAATTGTTGGGCATAACCCAGCTTTAACTGAATTAATCAACCATTTATCTCGAGCTGATTTATTAAATTTACCCACATGCGGCTATGCTAAATTACATTGTTCAATTACAACCTGGCAAGAATTACATACCAATTGTGCTCAGTTAAAAATGCTATTGACCCCAAAAATGTTCAGGTAACTCAAACAATGGATCAAATACAATGTTATTGTCAATCGGGACTGAGCTTTTCTGACTGTTGTCAACCAATATTAAATCAACAGACTAAAGCACAGACTGCAGAAAAATTAATGCGCTCAAGATACACCGCTTATTATTTAAAGCAGGTAGATTACTTAATCAATACTCATTGGCCAATCGATCAAACTCAACGAACCTCTCTACAATCATCAATTCAACAAACTCACTGGGCAGGTTTAAAAATTCTTCAATCAAATCGAGGGGGCAGTTCCGATCAACAAGGCGAAGTGGAGTTTGTTGCATTTTATATTGAAAATAACCAAATACTGCAAATTCATGAAAAATCAAATTTTGAAAAATATGATGACTGTTGGTTTTATATCAATGGTAAACATCTTCCGCCGATTAAAATAAGTCGAAATGATAGCTGTTTTTGTGGCAGTGGAAAGAAATACAAAAAATGTCACGGATAAATAATTCGAGTTATAAAGAGCTCGTTTTTAATATTATCAAATTTGATTTAAATGGGTTTGATTTAAGTAACTTTATTTTAATTCGAATTTCAGTTAAAAAAAATGATTCATCAATTATTTTTAGCCAATCATAAAATATCACTAGAGTCTACCTTCTCATTTTGCTATAAATAAAAAGGTAAGAGTTGTCTGCATTATATGGATGTTGAGTGTTGAGAACAGATTTTTAGTTTGCACTTGGGTGATATTATGCAAGATTATCAAGATAGCGCCGGCGCGATTCGGCAAACCGTTTCATTATTGGAAAGCAGTGGGATCCAATCTTCTGTTTTAGCTTCAACCTTGTTAGCTGCGGCAATTGAGCAATATCAAAATTGCGCGCAAGACCTGTCTCTAACCAAGCAAGATATTCAGGAAATCGTCGAGCGATTGGTTTTGTAGGTCACTTTGATATTCCACTTGACTATAGACAAGTCAGTGCCATCAAAAAGTTAAACCCTGAAAAGCGTTTAAAAATGTACTGCCTTCAAATGATGGCAGTACAAGTATTGATGAATAAGTTTAAATCAACAGGTAAATGGTTATCGTCATTTTTTCACTTTGTTATTTTTTAACTTAAACAGAACGTAAAGTTTCAATTAAGTCTTCAACAAACTCAGGCTCCAGTTTAGGCGCTTCGTTGCTGGTAAGCATTTGAATTTTTTCTTCACCTGTTGCGCTAAAGAATTTTGCTGCAACACCGCCCATTGAAATTAAATATGCCCATTTTGCATCAGCAAGTCCCGCTCCAGTAGCCGAATCATGCCCAACCATTGCCGAATCTCCCATTGCTGACTGACCGGCTTTAACATCTCTGGCAGACTTTATCAAATTCACTTTTATCTGCGCAGGTGTCAATGAAGGATCTTTTTCTAGCATTAATGCACAGATGCCGGCAATTTGCGAACAAGCTGCTGAAGTGCCACTAAAAATTCCCCATCCATCATTGGCCGATCCGGTCGAAGGATCAATACTATCGAGTGAACAACCCGGTTGAACAGATAACATGATAGAAGGCGCTTTTCCCCCATTAATGTTGACTCTTTTGCCGGTTAATCCACAAACATCCGGCACTTTTCGTGCGGGAAATATTTTGCTTACAAAGCTACTGGCATAACTTGATGCTTCAAAAATTAAATCGGGATAATTCACATGAACCCCGCCGACTGCAATGACCGCTGGCATACTGGCAGGAAATGCGTAGTGACCATTGCCAGCAGAAAAACAGACGACTATACCGGCATTGACTACAAGCAGTATTTCTAATGCTAAGGCCTTTAAATAAGGGTGTAATCCACTCCAAGTCGCAGTACCTTTATCTATATCATAACCCCAGCTATTTGAAATGACCTTTGCCCCTGACGTTCGTGCCTTCTTAATACTGTCCACTGGGTCGCCCATTTTTATTGGAATGAGCGTGATATCGGGTGCTACGGCAAAAATATTAGCGGCCTCCCCGGTTCCATGACCAACATTATTACTGGCAGCATTAACCGCACCTGCCGCAAGCAACGCTTTTTGGGTTCGATAACCGTGATGATTGTAAAATGGATGACGATAAAAACCGGTATCGGGCATGGCGACTTTAATACTTTTACCAGGAGCTCCTGTTCGGTGAGTTCGTGTTGCTCTTAGCACTAATGCAATTTCATCTGGCACATGTAAATATCGATAAGCATTGTTATCAATTGGTGCCAGTGGCGGCAATGGACTGGGTGATGCAAAATATTCAGGTGGTTGGGTTATGGCGATGCCTTCGATCAACCCACTTAATGAATCAGGAATAGCAATTAAGTTATCTTTTTCAGCCGAATCATAAAACTCTGATTCAATATCAGGTGAAAAAGTCGATTTTTGCTTACGCAGTTTTTTACTACTGAGTGATTCAAATAGACTTTTATCACCCGAAATACTGATGGTTGCTTCACTTTCACTCTCAATAGTGAATCCTAGTTTGGTTAATTCCCGTTTAGCACTGCGAATGTCTTGTTTATCAGAAATAAAATTACCGGGTTCATTTTCAATCTCATCCTGATTTGCTAAAAACAGGGAAAGATTACCAATAGAACGCGGAGAAACAACGGCAGTGATACGATCGGGTGACTGATTATCTAAATTAAAATTAGCCATGTTAATCCTTCATGGTGCAATGATTAATCAACTAAATATAAGTTAATGCAGTTGTAAACCTGGCGGAATATCAATAGCGTCAACCCACTGAGACAATGTTTCAGGAATAATAGCTGGCGTTGAAAAATACGAAGTACCATCTTCGGCAATCTTAATACGACATGAAAAAACGTCTTCAAAAATAGATTTGGATGCTTCTAATCGAAGCGCAGTAGAGCCCGACTGATAAGCCTTAATACCTAGTTTACCAAGCTTTTTTATAACCACATTAAAACTGTTTTCACTTGGAATAAAGTCAGCTAAATCTTCGACGTCAGGAAATTTATTTGACTGAGCAATGGAAGGAGAGTTTTCCGGTTTAAGAAAAAGATGTATCACAAGTTTTTGTTGTGTCATGACTGGCTCATTTGATTCGACCGCTGCTGAATGTTATTAATTATTCAAAATATACAGCGCTTAAACATCATTGAGCAATATTTTGCTGGAAGGTAAATAACTGACTGTTTCCAGATTCAAAGGTAGACTATTTTGATTGGTTTTATATAAAATTTACTATTTTATACTGACATTTTTTAATTTTTATACGCACAAAAGATAATTATAGTAAAAATCCCGATTAAACAATTCTAACTTCGATCGGCAGGATCTAATCATTATTAACAAAGTGAATTATTAACCAAGTGATTTCAAGCGAACGACTGATCCGAAAGGGATCTCAATACCGAGATCCCCTGCTTCAATTGTTTAATTATAAATAATTAATTAGTTAAAACAACCAACCAGATTACCATTGGTGTTATAACCACTTCTTACATAGTTAGCCCGTTGTGAACCACTACCGTGGGTTGGGTCGCCGGCATTATAAGCAGACATTTGAGTTGAGCGAAACAGTCCTTGATAACCCAGATTATTTTCACCAACATAAGCAAACGAACCAGAGACACAATCAGCTTGCAATTCTTGATATGGTGGTTGTGAATAAATATTGTATCTGAATTGAATGCTGTGTCCCCACTCATGCGCAAAAATACCTTTGGCTGCTAATGGATACTGATTTTCGATTGACTGTAAAAATCTTGTGCCTAACTGAATATTCTGTCCGCAAGCATAAGCAGTCATATCCTGTGTACAAACAGGCTGATCAACATAAAGTGTTGGCGTGGCATAACGACCAGCCCAATTACGTAACTCGTTATAGGTTTGATCCAAATACTGACGAGTTACTTGTGCGGCCATTAAACTACTTGAGACTAACGTAGCAGTAATTAATGTACTTGAAATGAATGTTTTGAGTTTCATAGTTTATTCCTGTTGTTTCTTAAATTTATTTTAAGTCGTAAATCTTTATACGACTCAGATATTATATTTTTAGATCTCAGATGCAATCTAACATTCACCCTAAAACATGAACTGGTTTTCATATAAAACTCAGGAATATCAATTGGTTGGATGGATCTTTAATATACAAAAATACATTAAATTTTTGCTAATAATTTTACGATAAACTCAATATTAATTTTTGTTAAAAAGCTGAAAATTTTTCAGGCAAAAAAAAGCACAATAAATTGTGCTGTAAAATTAGCCTGACAATAACTGTTGGAAAAGGCTTTAAAGTAAATTTATAGGAGTGAAATTTTTCCTTCGTTAATCCAGCGATCTTTTAGTTCCTGTTTTAACGTTTCATATTTTGTTTGTGCATTTAACTTATGTTCTTCGGTAATGGTTTCGTAAAACTCCTGCTTTTTAAACCACTCTGTTGCAGGAGAATCCCCCAGATCTTCAGCGATCAAGTGCCACATGTAAGCATCTTCCTGATTCTCTTCAATCATATTTAGTTCAGAAATAACTGCCGCAGCGTGTCGATTACCTAAATATAATGCTCGATCAAAAGCTTTTCTTGCCTCAGCTTTATAATCCATATTTTCATCATAATCAGCATGAGTTGGATCATTTAATAATTGATAATAGTAACGCTCACCCAAATGAAATGAAGCATACGCATCGCCATTTTCAGCGAGACTTTTTAAAGTATCCAAGCCATAGTTGTAATATTCAATCGGAATAAAATGTCCGAGTTTTTCAAATTTTTCCTGTAATGCTTTTTCTTCTTCTGTTAGCGGAACAGGTGGTACATAAACGTCTTCTAAAGGTTGACTATTTTCTACTAATTCACTAACAGAAAGTTCTTCTGTAATTGATTTTTTCTGTATTACATCAGGTTGAACTTCGGGATTGATTTCTGCCTCATCAAACTGTTCTTCAGCAGTTTGTGACAATCTACTGTCTGTTTCAGTTTTATTCAGTAAAAAGTAACTGATGACTGCAAGACTGATTAGTAAAATAACAATGAATATTTTCTTTTGCATACTTTCACCCAGCCATTTTAAAAAGCTCACTCTCATGAGTGAGCTTTAACCCATGGTTTCATTTAAATTGTTTATTGATTAAAAACAACCAACTAAATTACCACGTGTGTTATATCCGTTTCTTACATAAGATGCTCGTTGAGACCCTGTTCCATGAGTCGGATCACCAGCACTGTACGCAGCCATCTGCGCAGAACGAAATAACCCCTGATAGCCTAAGTTGTTTTCAGCATAATAAGCATATGCGCCAGAAACGCAGTCAGCTTGAAGCTCTTGATAAGGTGGTCTTGAATAAATGTTGTAGCGGAACTGAATACTGTGTCCCCATTCATGGGCAAAAATACCTTTTGCAGATAACGGATATTGATTTTCCATTTGCTGTAAAAAGCGTGTACCCAATTGAATGTTTTGGCCACAAGCATAAGCGGTCATATCTTGTGAACAAACAGCGCGATCATAATAAACCGTTGGGTTAGCATATTGACCGGCCCAGTTTCTGAGTTCGCTGTGGGTTTGATTTAAGTATTGATAAGTAACTTGAGCAGCCATCGCACTGCCAGCAGCCATTAAGCTGGCGCCGAGTGCGAGTTTTGCAAAAATGTTTTTGATTTTCATAGTTGTTTTTGACCTTGATGTTTTGAGTTATAAATTATTAGTTTATTTTGCAGTATGCTTTTATTTTTATGCCTGCATAAATTAAATTATCAGTATTTTATAAAAAAATAACCTGTATTATTTACGCACAATTAATAAAAATTAAATTTTGTTTATTCAATTTTTTGATTGCTACAGCTTTTTATATTAAGCCCGCAATTAATAGATTAAATATTTTTATGTAAACTAAAATTTAAATGTCTCTACGACTACAAAAACCAAACTCAATTGCTTCAGGCTATTGGCTACGACACTTTTTCTATACCTATCAACTAAACCGTAATAACGACCAACAAAACCTTTTTAAAATTATCAAGAGCAATTAATAAAGATTTCAATTAAAAAATTTCAGATAGTTTAAATGAACAATAGTTCTTTATCTTTTACCGACCTGAAAAAAGAATATTTTGTTGTTACGTTTTAAAAAAGCTCACCAAAACGGATGAGCTAAAAATTCAAACAACCTTTCTACTGCTTTTATTCACAATCGATTAAAAGCATCTCACTAAATTACCGCTAGTGTTATAACCATTACGCACATAAGTTGCTCTTTGAGAGCCAGTTCCGTGAGTCGGATCACCGCCAATTGCATAAGCTAACTGTTGAGCCGAACGGAACAAACCTTGATAACCTAAATTGCGTTCTGCGTAATAGGTATAAGAACCAGAAACACAATCCGCTTGCAGCTCTTGATAAGGTGCTTGTGAATAGATACCGTATCTGAACTGAATGCTGTGACCCCACTCATGGGCGAACACACTTTTTGCGGCCAGTGGATATGAGTTTTCTACTTGCTGTAAGAAACGCGTGCCTAATTGAATATTTTGACCACAAGCATAAGCAGTCATATCTTGTGAACAAACAGCGCGATCATAATAAACGGTTGGGTTAGCGTATTGGCCTGCCCAGTTTCTGAGTTCATTGTGAGTTTGGTTTAAATATTGATAAGTAACCTGGGCAGCCATAGAAGTACCAGCAGCAACCAGGGATGCAGCGAGTGCTACACGCATTAGTGTACTTTTTAGTTTCATTTTTTATACCTTGGTGTTATTGAAAATTATTATTTTATTGCCATCGCAATATCTGTATAGCCATCTCAGTTTGCACTCAGCTAAAAAATTTTAAAAATGAACTATTTACACTTGACATCAGAAAAAGAGATATTGATAGTCGAAATAATCGTGACGAATTTAGTTGCTATTGCAATTAACCAGTTAAATTGCATTAATAATTTTTACGTCAACTTTGTTTGGAAATCACTCAAACGGTATCGCTTAGATATATATAATTTTTTCGCATATGCAAAATATAATCATCTAAAATAATGCTTTAACAAAAGTTGCAACGGAATAATATTACCAACTCCTTCAAAAATAATTATTTAATTCAGAATAATTAATCAGTTTTTTTGTTTTTGAAAATAAAACCTATTTAGATAGTGATACATATGGGTCTAAAAATTCGACAGTTGAACGACGACGGAATGCTCTCGTATTATGGTTGAAATTTAAAAGATCTCAACGGCAGTGAGATACGAACTCTGTCATGATCGATAAAAAGTTTGCTAACCGAGCCGGATTCACCAGGCAGGCATAGGATCCCGCCAATAGGATTGATATAATCTGGCCTTTATTTTGTCGTGCTGGAGCGAAACCTTGGCTAACACTACTGCCCCCCAAACCAATCAAGGCATCAAAGGTGCACCCCAGACCTTTCAGGGTCTGATTATGAAGCTACAGGAATATTGGTCAAAACAAGGCTGCGTGATTGTGCAACCACTTGATCTGGAAGTTGGCGCGGGGACATTTCACCCGTCAACATTTTTACGCTCAATTGGTCCCGAGCCGTGGAATTCAGCCTATGTGCAACCCTGCCGTCGACCCACTGATGGTCGATATGGTGAAAATCCAAATCGCTTACAGCATTACTATCAGTATCAGGTTATTCTTAAACCCTCTCCCGATAATATTCAGGCGCTTTACTTAGACTCACTCAATGAATTAGGTATTGATACACTGGAGCACGATATTCGTTTTGTTGAAGATAACTGGGAGTCTCCTACTTTAGGTGCTTGGGGATTAGGCTGGGAAGTCTGGTTAAATGGTATGGAAGTCACTCAATTTACCTATTTTCAACAGGTTGGCGGATTAGAGTGCAAACCTGTTACTGGTGAAATTACTTACGGGCTGGAAAGAATTGCCATGTATTTGCAGGGCGTCGATAGTATTTACGATCTCATCTGGACCGAAGGACCTCAAGGCACGGTAACTTATCGAGATGTTTTTCATCAAAACGAAGTTGAAATGTCTACTTATAATTTCGAACATGCCGACGTTGATTATTTGTTTGGCTATTTTGATTACTGTGAACAGCAAAGCCAACAGTTAATCGAAAAACAATTACCCCTGCCAGCCTATGAAATGGTTTTAAAAGCCTCACATGCATTTAACTTGCTTGATGCACGACATGCCATTTCAGTCACCGAAAGACAACGTTTTATTCTGCGGGTTAGAGCTTTATCCCGTGCCGTTGCACAGGCTTATTACGATTCACGTGAAGCGCTAGGCTTTCCGATTTGTCAGCAGGAGAAATAATCATGAGTCAACAGGATTTTTTATTTGAATTAGGCTGCGAAGAACTGCCTCCAAAAGCACTCACAAAATTGGCGCAATCACTCCACGATAGTGTTGCCGAATCGTTTCGATCACTCGATTTAAACTACGCAGAGAGTGAATGGTTTGCCACGCCTCGTCGATTAGCAATCCGTTTTTTTCAACTCGATAGCGCACAAGCCGACAAGTCTGTTGAAAAGCTTGGGCCAGCAGTAGCTGCTGCGTTTGACAATGAAGGCAATCCCAAACCCGCAGCCGTTGGATTTGCTAAATCTAACGGTGTCAGTATCGAACAGTTACAACGCAAACAAACCGACAAAGGGGAACGCCTTGCATTTATTGCCAATGTGAAAGGACAACAGACAAAATCGTTAATTCCAGATGTTTTACAAAAAGCAATCACCCAATTGCCAGTCCCTAAAGCCATGCGTTGGGGTGATAAATCAGTTCAATTCAGTCGACCGGTTCATTGGTTATTAGCATTATTGGAAAGTGAAGTTATTCCTGTCAAACTGTTTGACTTAACCGCTGGAAATCAAACATTTGGACACCGCTTTCATGCACCAGATGCAATCACAATAACATCGCCCGAAGCTTATATTGAAACACTTAACCAACAAAAAGTAATGGCCTGTTTTGAAGCCCGAAAAGCAACAATTCGCACCCAGGTAGAAGCGCTGGCCAAAGAAAATAATGCAAGGGCGGTTATTGATGAAGCGTTACTTGAAGAAGTCACCGCATTGGTAGAATGGCCGGTTGCATTACTGGGCGAATTTGATACAGAATTTTTGGCAGTGCCTGCCGAAGCGTTAATATCATCAATGGCCGAACATCAAAAATATTTTCACCTGGTTGATGAAAATAATCGCCTTAAGGCCAATTTTATTACCGTTGCCAATATCGACAGCAAAAATCCACAATCAGTCATTAAAGGTAACGAAAAGGTGATTCGCCCACGCTTGGCAGATGCAAAGTTCTTTTACGATACCGATAATAAAAAGCCACTCGATAGCTACATCGACAGATTAAAAAATATTGTTTTTCAAAACAAGCTCGGTACCCTTTATGATAAAACTCAGCGGATACGCTCACTCGGAGAAAAAATTGCCGTACAGCTTGATGCCGATGTTAAAAAGGTAACCCGTGCAGCACAGCTATGTAAATGTGATCTCATGACCGATATGGTTTATGAATTTACTGATTTACAAGGTGTTATGGGAAGATACTATGCCACCAATAGTGGTGAAGATAGTGAAGTTGCAGCGGCAATGGATGAAATATATATGCCTCGATTTGCAGGCGATGAACTGCCAGCGACCACCACCGGATTAATTTTGGCCATTGCTGAACGTATTGATACCTTAGTAGGCATTTTTGGCATTGGACAAATACCTACCGGAGCCAAGGACCCATTTGCACTAAGACGTGCGGCACTTGGCGTATTACGATTAATTACCGAAAAATCTCTTGATCTGGACTTGGCCACATTGATCGATTTATCAATTGATACTTTTGGCCCAATCAATTTACTACCGGAAACCCGCGAGAAATTACTTGAGTTTTTTATAGCCCGTGCACAAGCAATGTATCAAGAGAAAAACTTTAGCACACAGGTTATACATGCTGTTCAAGTATTAAATATCACTCGCCCGCTCGATTTTTATCAGCGCATTCAAGCAGTTGAAAAATTCAATCAAACAGCAGAAAGTCAAGACCTTTCAGAAGCTAATAAACGGGTAAAAAATATTCTGGAAAAATCAACTTTTACTCTCACTGATGATTCAATTAATACTGCATTATTTACCGCAGAAGAATCTGCACTATATCAAACTATTGAAGATGTCAGTGGATATGTCAGTGAGCAAATTGCACAAGGTAGTTATCAGTTAGCGTTAGATAAGCTTGCCGGACTTAAAGATGTGGTTAATCAATTTTTTGATAATGTCATGATAAATACCGATGATGAAAAAATTCGTAATAATCGATTAGCCTTAATCAGCCAACTAAGAAATTTATTTTTAGGAATTGCTGATATTTCTTTGTTACAAAAATAATATCGTAAAAAGATAAAACCAACTTTTGGTTTTATCTTTTTTATTATTAAACAGTTTTAGAACCTGATTAGTTCCGCATCGAAATGCATTCGATTATTTTAGTCCTGACTTTTTAATTTGTCATCATTTAGCAGTCGTACTTATGAACAAATCAACACAAACTTCAAAATTAATTATTCTCGATAGAGATGGCGTGATTAATCTGGACTCGGATGATTATATTAAATCGCCAGACGAGTGGGTTGCGATTGAGTCCAGCTTACGTGCAATTGGCAGATTAAATGACGCAGGTTTTCGAGTTGGCGTAGCAACTAATCAATCTGGTATTGCCAGAGGATATTTTGATCATGTCACACTTGCAATGATGCACAAAAAAATGTCGTTGGCATTATCACAGGTAGGTGCACATGTTGATGCTATTGAATACTGCCCCGATCATCCTGAGCAAGCGGGTCCCGATCGAAAACCCAATCCAGGCATGGCCCATAAATTACTGCAACAATTTAATGCTGATCCAAGTCAAACCTGGTTTGTAGGTGATTCACAATCAGATATTCAATGTGCCGTTAATGCCGGCTGCAAACCGGTACTGGTATTAACCGGAAAAGGACAACGTACACAGGCAAAAGGAAAACTTCCAAAAGACCTACCCATATTTGAAAATTTGTCAGCGTTTGTTGATGCGCTGTTAGATCAAAAGAATTCATTAAGTTAAGTTACTAAAATTTTTATTCCATTTTTTTAAATTTTTATCCAATCTAATAGCCACAAAAAAATAAAGCCCTTATAAAAAAGGGCTTTATTGAAAAACAGTTTAACAAATATTCCGTTTTATTTTTTACCTAAACTCTCATAATAAGCAGCTAGGTTTTTAATATCGTCATCCGATAATGCAGCCGCTTGTGCAGCCATAATGGGATCATTACGTTTCTTGTCTTTAAATGCAAAAAGTTGCTTTTCAGTATAAGCAGCTTTTTGGCCTTTTAAATTAGGGTAGTTTGGAATCATGCTAATTCCATCTTGGCCGTGACACGCAGCACATACTGCTGCTTTTTTCTTACCAGCTTCAATATCAGCCGCGCTAACCGGACCGCCAATAACGGCTGCAGCAGCTAAAATTAATGTTAATTTCAATTTCATGATTTTTCCTCGTCGCGCAAAGGCAATTCTAAATAAAAAGGGTTTTTAGAATAGTTGACTATTTTACTCAAACTTGAACAAATTGCACGGTTATAAATGAGTTATTCTTTAGATTTATTATAATTATTTAAACTAACAATACTACACCAGCAGCTGTCAACAAAATTAAAATACCCATACAAATATTAAGCAATTTAACATATGGACCTTTTGCCATAAATTGCATTAACACATTACCAACCATTGTCCATAAAAAACAGGTCATAATGCCAACAATTAAAAAGACACTAACGATAATAAGCGCACGCTCACTCGCTTGATTCGATACGGATACAAATGCACCAGCGCAAGAAATTGCCGCCAAAATCCCTTTAGGATTAGCCCATTGAAAAGCAAATGCTTCAATAAACAAAAAAGGTCGACTACGCATCTTTTTGCTCTCAGTGTTATTATCGTCAGTTGATGCCATTGCCGCTTTAAAATATTGAAGCGATAACCAAATCAACCAACACACCCCTAAGAGCTTAATTCCCCAAATAAGACCGGGTACCACAAATAATAACTGTGCAATACCAAAAACAGCCGCCGTTAGCATTGAAGAAAATCCTAAAACAACACCTAAAATGTGAGGTAAGGTTTTGCGTAAACCAAATAACATGCCAGATGACATTAGCATAATATTATTTGGTCCGGGAGTTACCGAAGCAATGGAAGCAAAGGTTATTAAACTGATGATTTGTTCACTAATCATATCAAAATTCTAATGCGGTTGAATCACCCCATTATTGATGTGAATATTTAACACTGTCAATATTTGTTTTTTTTATTGGCAAGTATTTATTCTTCATAAAACTGAATAAATTCAGTTAAAAATTAATTAGTTAACTCTGGTCACTCAAGCACCTTGTTGAAATATTCCTAATTCAATCTTTTATTGATTTGATGTCTCAAGATATGAGACTGCTACCCAGTATTATCTTTATCAGATAAGCAAGTCAGTGGCTTATCAATTTTTGTTAGTTTCATACCGACAAAAAAATGTTGTTGGCTTTCAATACTATTTCAAGAGGAACTCGAATGAAATATTCAAAGCGTCTCATCGCTATTGCTATCTTCAGTACGTTAACCCAGGCTCATGCCATTTCAGACAACCAATTAACCAGCGCGCAAGCAAACGGAAATTCAACACCAAACAATACATATACAACCGATATTTATGGTCGCCAAATAAGCGACACTAGTCGATTAGCCAGTGACTTTCAACAATCCAAACTCTTTACTAATCTCTCTGCTCAGTCATCACAGTTTTTTGTTGGTACGGCCTACAAACCTGGCAAAACATCAATAGGGGCTGTCGATTTTGGCGATATTGACGGCGATGGCGACATCGAGTTAATTGCAATCAGTGACTATTATTTTGATGCAGAAAATGATTATTCTGTATTTATTTTTCATCCAGATGAAACTGGTCTTGGTGAACCAGAAAAAGTTGCTTATGGTGCCCGCGCCAACCGCAATGGTCTTGAAGTGTCCGATCTCAATGGCGATGGTAAGGAGGAAATTATCGTTGGTCATAGCACGGGACTGACGATTATTAATCATATTTCTGCGAGCGAATATAGTAAACAATTGGTAACTTCAAGCGCCGCAGATACGCTCAGTACACTGGATATTGATCAAGATGGTAACCTCGATCTTATTGGTCTGCCTTGGCGTGCACCTGCCAATCAGTTTTATGGAAATGGCATGGGGCAAATTTCAGCAGTTAGCCAATTAGCAACTAACGCTAGTGGATATAATGATCAGGCAATTGGTGATTTAAATTCCGATGGATTCAATGATTTAGTTGTTATGTCGGGGCAATCTTATTCGACACCGAATTTTTCAGTTCATTTACATGATGGGATCAACCAATTGCTGGCACCACAAACTTACTTTGTCGGTAGCTCTGAAACTACACGGGGTTTAGATATTGGTGATATTAATGGTGATGGCCGCGATGATATTGTGCTCAGTCGAGGCCGTAACTCCCCAACACACTTATGGGTTTATACACAAAATGCCCAAGGTGAACTTGATGGACCCACTCAACTGCCAACTTATGATATTCCCGAAACATTAAAGATAGCCGATTTAAACAGCGACGGATATGAAGATATTGTCGTACTTCATGGTGGCTGGAATACACTCGGTGTTTATTTAAACAGTGCAGCCGGATATGGTACAGAAATTCGTATTTCTATTCCTTATGCCAGCCATTACGATCCTGAAGGACTGGCGCTGGGCGATTTGAACCAGGATGGTTGTCCGGAGATGTTGGCAATTGCCGACTATAACCACGGCGTTGTGCCAGTCACTCATAATTTATGTCCCGAAGTACCGGTAAGCAATATGACCCAAAATGATCAAGGCAGTTTGGATCCTAATGCATCAAAATTTTTCGATTTTTCCGCATCGGGTGGCACTATTTACGCATCGGTTAATTTTAATGGGGTGAAAAGCGATTTAGATTGGTACTTATACAACTCGGCGAATGACATCGTTGCTCAGTCTTTTAGCTTAGAAAATCCAGAAATATTAACCTTCAATACTCAAAACAAGGCTGACACCTTTCGGCTGGAACTGAGAAACTACACTAATAAAGCAACAAGTTATTCGTTAACTTATCGTTACCAGCAATAACGTTGAAATAAAAGTATCAGGCAATTTGCCTGATACTTTTGCCTTTTTGAAATTAAAAAAGTTAATAATGTTGCTGGTTTTTTTGATAACCCTGGTGATTCATTTTGGTTAATGATATACGCGTAAATACTGGCCCTATAATCTCAAAAATTACGGTCGAACTAATGGCGACAGATAAAAGAAGCTGACGATGTTCTGGAAAATAATTAGCCGCCACCAATGCCATACCAATAGCAACACCTGCCTGTGGTAATAAAGCCACCCCCATCCATTTTTTCACACTCTTATCAACCCCGCTATACCCCCCCCCCAATGTTCCACCTATAACTTTGCCAAAACTTCTTAACAACAAATACGCAAAACCAATAACGCCAATTTTAGCCAGCATTGATAAATCAAGCTCTGCACCGGCCAGCACAAAAAAGATCACCATAAAAGGCCATTCGATACCTTCAATTGCATGAAAAGGGTACTCATGGTGAGTGGCAAAGTTGGCAACCACTGCGCCCAACACCATCGCCGCAATCAAAAATGATACATCCAGCCACAAAGCAAGCCCACCACAAACAAAAACAATACCTAAGGCCTCAGTCAATATTGGCTGTCCCGGTTTTAATCTGCCAGTGAAGTATGCGGCAGGAAAGCCGATGCAAAGACCGAGCATAACTGCGCCGCCAATATCTTTTAAAACAACAATGAGTGCCGAGCTGTCAGTCACTCCGTGTGTAAGTGAGCTGACGACCGCTACCCCAATACCAAATAAAATCAATGCCCAGGCATCATCAAGCGCGACAATTGAAATCAGTAAATTTTTAAAACGTCCTTCATAACCCGACTCTTCGATAACATCAAGTATAGCCGCAGGATCGGTGGCAGCAGCAAGACAACCTAGCATGATCGCCAATGGAATCGGTATATTTAACAATAATAATCCAAGTGACACGACAATTGTCGTAAGCACAGCCGCACTCACAGAAATCCAAAAAGCCGACTGCAAAATACTCCCTAAAGACTCCTTGGTTAATTTACCACCGAGTAAAAAACCAATCATCAAAAGCGCCATATCAGTCACTAATTCAAATTTATCACTGATAATTGATGGCACAATATCCAAACCATCTTTGCCAATCATGACTCCAAAAATGAGTAAAAGTGTCACTCGAGGCAGAAAGGTCTGCCGACCGACAGTAGATATAATCAGCCCAGACAGCAAAATAAAGCCAATTGATAGCAAAAATAAAGCATCTGGTTCGAACACAGGTAATTGATTCATACGCGTTAAAATCGATTTGATGAGTTAAGCAGATTTTAGCTAATAAAATAGCATCATTTTGCTCAATCATATAAGGTTCGTTGAACCATAAAGATGATGATGATCAAAGAGATTGATTTGTATTAGATTTTTATTTTTATCGATTGCGGTTTAAACGTTATTATTTATTTTGCAATTTAGCGGTGAGATAATCAATCTTGTTAAATGGTTTAAATGATCCAATATAACTGACCAATAAATTCCTGGACGTTAAATTGATTGGGTGACATTAAGGCGGCTCGAATTGTACCTAAAAAAGTAAAATAAAAATCAACTAATTTGTTGCAAATATTCGAGCGGTTCAATCAAACCAATTCTGCCTGTTTTATATGGCCCTAAATCCATAAAAGTCCGATTAGCAATTTGTAAATACTCTGGCATGATAGTATGGCCGTGAAATACGTGGTCAATATTTTTTACCGATTTAACTAGCGAGAGATTTTCACCAAAATAATATGCTTGTTGTTTTAACCACAACATATCACTTACCATATGATCGGTTTCAGCATGATGGGACGGTAATGTTCTTAACTTCTGGCGAACGATATTCCAATCACAAATATCAGGCAGTTCAGCATGCACTAATCCTACCTTTTGGCCATTCGCTAATTCAAGTTCAATTGCAACGGGTAATTGATTAAATACACTGGCATATGTACCTAATTGCGATTGAGAAAAGTGTTTCGCCCAGTCACCTCCCCAATAGTACCACTGTGTACTTAATGATGATGACGGATCTTGGTAAACATTCATCAACATACGTTCATGATTGCCTTGTACAGAGTAAAACCAAGGTTTAGCCAGATAATCAAGTGCCAAGCGACTTTCTAGGCCGCGGTCAATCAAATCGCCCAGGCAAAATAAACGATCGGTTGCAACATCAAATCCTATCCCTTTAAGCTGACTTTCCAATAATGAAAAATGCCCGTGGATATCGGCACAAATAAAGTCGCGCCCATTGGTATTTTTTAAATAGCTTTTAAAAAGCATAACCTGTCTAAATTTATTTTCTCTGTATGAATGAATGACTCATGCGATGTCATGTAGTTAGCCATTCTATTTTTATACGCAACTATTTCAATCATAACACTAATTTTTATTAGCGTTTATTTTATATATTTAATATTAATACTCGTAACCAACATAAACAATTAATTTAAGAATAAATACCTTTAACACTAATCATTGCTGACTGTATCGTATCAACAAAATAATACTTTCTAAAATTCATTAACCTGCTCTTCATTTATCCGACTAGTTAGTATTAAAAGTATTGAACAAACACCGAAAATATTTTATGTGAATTTTACATTAACAATTTACTGGCGCTTTTTTAATAACTCAACTGAGTAAATATTTGAATCATTGCGAGTGGTTAACCATCAACATACAACATTAGCTATGGGCATAGTTATCCATGAGCATAGTTATCCATGAGCATAGTTATCCATGAGCATACTACGCCATAAAAATTACCCATAGAATAGGTCTTTCGACCCATTCAATTTAATCAATGATGATTAACCAAAATACTTTAATTCATTGGTAAAATAATATCAGTTATGCTTTTTTATATTCGCTTATTTAGAAACAACAATAGAGGCTATCGTCTATTTCACATCAAAAAACGCAATAAGTTAGTCTCTTTCAATTAGCTTTGCCAATTCCTCCAAGTTCTCACCCCGAAATATCAGGTGCAATAAACATGGCCATTATTCCCCACAGTACATAGCTTATCACTAGCAGCTTTCGCGATAATCGACATAAAATAATTCCCCCACAAAACCCAACGTTTTAGCAATTTTGAGCTAATATTGTACCAAAGCACAAAAGCATAAAATGAGGTAAAAATGAAGGGTATTGTTTTTGCGGAGTTTATTGAATTAGTCGAAGAAAAATTTTCTCTCGAATTGGCCGATCAAATTATCGAAGAGTCCAACTTGCCGTCAGGCGGCAGTTATACTTCGGTTTCGACTTATGATCACGGTGAAATGGTACAACTTGTTACTCGTTTAAGTGAGCATCACAAGTGCCCGTGCCGGTACTCTTACAGACTTTTGGCAAACACTTAACTTCCCGATTTAGCAAGCTTTATCCAGGTTTCTTCGCTGAAATTAACGACACTTTTGCATTTTTACAAACCATCGAAAACCATGTACATGTTGAAGTAAGAAAGCTCTATCCTGACGCGGAACTCCCCACTTTTGATGTTGAGCAGCCAGACGCCAACACATTGATAATGACCTATTCATCTTTTCGACCATTTGCTGACCTGGCAGCAGGTTTGATTGAGGGTGCTATCGAATATTATCAGAACAACATTAAACTGGTTCGCGAAGATTTGTCTGGCGGTAAGGGTAATAACGAAAGATTTATCTTAACTCGCGAAGCTATCTAAAATGACGGATACCGTCAGCAATAACCGTTGGCAACGAGAACGCGCAGCCCAGAAGGAAGCAGAAAAACTGCTCGAGGAAAAAAGTCGTGAGCTGTATGAAGCGAATGAAAAGCTTACTCGATTAGCTGAAAATCTCGAAGAACAAGTAAAAATTCGCACTCAGGAATTAGAGGAAGCCATCGATAAATCAGAAGAAGCAAACCAAGCCAAATCACAGTTTTTAGCCAATATGAGTCACGAGATACGCACCCCGATGAATGGCGTAACAGGCATGTTGGCTCTGTTATTACGTACTAATTTAGAAAAAGAACAGCACAAATACGCCTCATTGGCCCAATCCAGCGCACAATCTTTGCTCACATTAATTGATGATATTTTAGATTTTTCCAAAGTCGAAGCAGGTAAACTCGAACTAGAATTTATCGATTTTAATCTGCGAACCCTCATTGAAGAATGTGTAACCACATTAAGCCAACAATGCATTGGCATCCCGAAAGATAAACAGGCGGAACTATTTAAATCTTTCACTCAGGTAGATGCCTCAACCACAAGACTTTACGGTGGCACTGGCTTGGGACTTGCGATTACCCGCCGGTTATGTCAACTAATGGGGGGGATATCAGCGTCACCAGCGAAGAAGGACAAGGGAGTCAATTTAGCTTTCACCTTAAACTGCAAAGCAGTCATGCGACACCACAAATATTGCCAAGTATTGATATGTATGGCGTCAAAATGCTGGTGGTTGATGACAATGCAACCAATCGTGAGGTAATGCTGGCACAACTAACACAATGGGGCGCCGAAGTTGTACTGGCAGACAGTGGTGAAGCGGCTCTGCAATATCTGACAGCAGCCATTGAGCAAGACAATATCCCTAAAATTGCTTTTCTCGATATGTAAATGCCCAAAATGAGTGGTGTTGACTTAGCCAACCATTTACGTAAGAACCCTAAACTAGCGCAAGTTTCTTTAATTATGATGACCTCAATGGGCGCACGCGGCGATGGCCAAAAGCTCGCTGCGCTCGGGTTTAAGGCTTACTTTCCCAAACCTTTTTCCATGAGTGATTTATTTGATGCAATTTCGGTCGTATTGTCGGGCGGTCAAGTTCTGGAGCAAGCGAAACCGTTAGTTACCCAGCATTATTTAAAAAATTTACAAAAGTATACTCAGCAGCAAGTTTTTCGAAAAAAGTCAGCTAATGAAAAATTTCAAATTCTTCTGGTTGAAGATCATTATGTTAATCAAAAACTGGCTAAGTGGTCGATTGAAGAGTTAGGACATACATGCGAGATTGCTCCAAATGGTTATCAGGCCATCAAAACACTGCAACAAAAATCGGCTGACCGCTTTGATTTAATTTTAATGGATTGCCAAATGCCGGTGTTAGATGGCTACCAAACAACCCAAAAAATTCGTGAAGGAGAAGCGGGAGAACATTGGCGACATGCCATTATTATTGCAATGACCGCCAACGCACTGCAAGGCGATAAAGAAAAATGCCTTAGCAGCGGTATGAATGATTACATCAGTAAACCCATTATTCTTGATACTTTACAGCAAAAACTTTCATGAAAAATGGGATGGTTCGGGCTACCCTGATGGCTTGGCAGGTTTGGACATCCCTGAATCGGCACGTATTGTAGCTATTGCCGATGTATTTGATGCGCTAACCATGAAGCGCCCCTATAAAGAAGCCTGGCAAGTTACCGATGCACTTACCGAAATTCAAAGTGGCTCAAGATCTCATTTCGATCCAGCATTGGTGACACACTTTATGGGTATTGAGCAGGAAATTCTACAAATTAAGCAGGAATGGGATGCAAAGGAGAAGTCGGAAAAATAACAATGTTCTAGAGCTATTGAAAATATCAGATGACCAAATTCGCACGATATTAGCTAAAACCCAGCTAATATTTCTCACTGAAACTTGATCATCTCATCGTTTAATGAAAGTAACGCGAATAACCTTCCGTCATTAAGCTACCCTTCTCTCAAATCTAACGATTAAGGGACCAAATGGGTACCATGTGTTAAAGCCGCTCCAGCTCTTAGCGCGGTTGCAATAAACACTGTTTCAGCTAATTCTTCAGGTGTCACTCCCGCTTGCAAAGCCGCTTTTTTATGTACCTCAAGACAATAAGGGCACTGAGTAGTCAACGCGATAGCTAATGCCATTAACTCTTTATATTTTTTAGGGATTGCACCACCTTCAGCCATAGCGGCTTTATCTAGCGCCTCAAAACCTTTCATGGCTTCAGGTGCAAGTTCCTTAAGGTGGCCTAATTTATTCAAATTCGCCATATCATACATAATATTTCTCCAAATTATTTATTTAAAATCAATAACTAACAACAGTTATCTAATAGAACTTTCTAACTGCACTGCGCATTATGGTAGCCTTTCGCACGCTCCATCACGGCAGTACTGGATAGATAATGCTTGAATGAGTAGAATTTTACCTTAACCAACAACCTATTAGTAGATAGATAAAATAAATTGTTGTTATCATTTTTAAACAAACGGAAAATCGATATTGCTATCTCAATAGAAAATTACAGAATCAACCATGATTTTTTAAACATTACGAGCAAACCATCCTCTCCATGTGACATTTAGTTCACATCTGCAATAGTAATATTAACGAACGCTAATATTCTTTATAGATTTGAGATAAACACGAGTTCGGCAAACAACGTTTGAATCACACCGCCATGAATAACTGGTGGAATACCATTCAGTCCCGATCTCAACAGGTTGTGAGTGGAAAAAGTTTTACCGTGTGTCGGTATCGCTTCTGTAAATTTTTCGATTACACCTAGTCCAAACGATTATGTCATGGTTTGATTGTTTAACACCTTGTTTTTCTCAACTTGCTAAAAGCAAATCTAGCAACAGTTGTCTTTGGTATCACTCTCTAGGGAGAAAGCATGGTTGAAATTTCAGTCGTTATTCCTGCAAAAAACGAACAAGACAACTTTTTTGGCTGCCCATCAGTGTCTTGCTACCTTGGCTAATTCCGCAATGGAAAAAAGCCATTGCCAATTTCGATGGCCGAATAATCCTGCCGCTTGGTTGGATTGTATTAGTATTGATTTTTTTTAGTGCTAGTCCTGGAAAGCGTGGCGTTTATATTTTGCCAGCACTACCAATGCTAGCGCTTATTACTGCCCCATATTTACCTGCGCTACTCAATCATCGTTATATGGGGTTCTGTGCATAAACGCGATATTTTTCGCTTAAATCGCTGCATCCTACGTAGTTCAACGGCTTTGGAGCGTAGGTTGTTTTAAGGTTCCTACTCTTCTCGTTTTAATCTTTTCGAAACTTTTGCAATTTTGCCTCTTGAACAGCCTAGAAGATGGAGGATCATCGAGTAAGATTTACCGTCAACCAGTAACATCTCGATTTTTTTTGATAATTCAGTATCTTCTTTTCTTCCTTTGTATAATCCACTTGATAAGGCTTTAGCAATTCCATCTTTTTGTCTTCGCCTACGATCTTGATAATCTTTTCTAGCTACGGCTGCTAGCAGATCCAACATTAAATCATTTATTGCTGATAACATTCGGTTTGTGAATTCATCACTATGCTTCATGAGTTGATGACTTGTTGATAAATCAAGCGAAACGATTCAGAGCTCTTTGGTTTTGATTATTCCTTTCAGCTTGCTCCAGTCCTTATCATTGAGTCTTGAAATGCGATCAATCTGTTCGACCAGGATAATATCATCCGGCTGGGCAATTTCTAATAATCTGAACAACTCTGGACGATTTAGCGTTGCACCGCTTTCATTCTCTACAAAAAATGACGCGATAGTTAAATCTGATTGATTAGCGAATCTAATCAGCTGTTTTTTAGCTCTTAGTGCATCTTGCTCTTTAGTCGATGCACGTAAATAGCCATACACTCGATATTCGGAAGACAATAGCGTGAAACCAGTCTATTATAAGTGGTTCTATAATAGCGGTCTATTATAGGTGGTGTAAACATTTAAAATAGACCGGTTTAGACTGGTTCGATATAGGTATACCTTAAGTGGACTGTATAGCTCTTTCAACAGCAACCTTCTGTGTGGGAGTAGCGTCTACATACCGATTCGCGACAATAATGCATTATCTTGTGTCGCTGATATCGCTATCTATTGAAGAAGGTACTTGTCCAAATTGCTCCTTGAAACAACTTCCAAAGTAGGCAACTGAATTAAACCCACAATCAAAGCAGGTTTGAGTGACATTATGACCAGCTTTGAGCATTTCCATTGCGCGCATCAACCGGAATTCTCTTAACACTTGCCCCGGTGATTGGCTAAGCAGTTTCTCCGTGTAACGGGCTAAAGCGCGTTTTTCCATATTTAGCTGCGAAGCAATGGTTTCTATTTTAACTTTGCTGTCGGCGAAGTGGTCGTTAAGAGCAGTATCCAGCTCTTGCATGAATCGTAGTTCTTTGTTTTCAACTTTTTCGATTTTAAAATTACGTTGATAAAAGTGTTGCTTGATATATTCCTGCTGTGCGTTAAACGAGGCAACTAGATTAACTGATTTCATTAACAAAATTTCCGGGCTGAAAGGTTTACCGATATAGTCATCCGCCTTCATTTGATAACCGCGTTTCTGGCTTTGCAGATCGCTTTTAGCAGTGAGCAGGATAAATGGAATATGGCGCAACTCCCGGGTATTTTTAACTTTGGCGGCGAGTTCATATCCGTCCATCTCAGGCATCATAACATCGGAAATGATTAGTTGCGGTAGTTTGCCTTGCAGCTTTTCTAACGCTTCTTTGCCGTTGTCGGCGGTAATGACTTCAAATTCTTCCCGCAATAATGAGGCGGTGTAATCTTGTAATTCCGGTTCGTCTTCAACCAGTAATACTAACGCTTTTGATGTGGTATTTATTGTTATATACGGCAACGGAGAGCTTTCTTTAATGGATTCAGTGATGCTGGGTGATTCTATCGGTTGCAAAGGTAATATGACGATAAATGTGCAACCTTTGCTGCCGTCAGATTTTACATTGATCTTGCCTTGCATAGATTCAACTAGTTCTTTGGTTAGCGCCAGACCAATTCCTGAGCCTTGTTTGATATTACCTGGCATTTTGTAAAAGCGCCGGAATATTTTTTCCATTTTATCTTCGTCAATACCGCTGCCTTGATCGTTAACTTCTAACATTAGGGCGTCGTCCTTATAGCTTAGGCTAACCGACACTTGAGCACCATCTGGACTATGTTTTATGGCGTTAGTGATAAGGTTGGTTAATATGGTTTGCCACGCGTGTTGGATTAACTTGAAGGACAACGGGGTTTCAATATTGATAAGTTCTATTTTTGCCTGATTTTCATCAGCCAGAATTCGTAAGCCATCAACTACAGTGGTGGTAAGTTGTTTGATATCGACAATTTCTGTTTTGTGGTTATGAGCGTGTACTTCGGCTAGTGCCAGTAATTGTTCAACCAAATAAAGCAGCTTTTCGCCCTGATGTTTCACACCTTTAATTTGTTGGTTGATATTGTCGGGTAGCTTTTGTTTGAGCACATTGTCGATTGGGCCGAGGATCAGCGTTAAAGGTGTACGCAATTCATGGGATAAATTTTCGAAAAGCTTTTGTTTGTCATCGAGGACTTGGGCCAGTTCTTTGGTGCGGAGGCTGACGGTTTGTTCCAGTTCTAAATTGATGGCTTTTAGGCGTTTTTGTTTGGACCTTAGATAAAAAGCGATGAAGAAAAGTAAAAATAGTCCATAGCCGAAGTAGGCGTACTCGGTTTGCCACCAGGGAGGCTCTACATAGAGCGTGATCTGCAGCGGTGATTCTGACCAGATGCCATCACTATTGGCACCAAGAACCTCAATGACTTGTCGTCCGGGTTCTAACAAAGCGAAAGTCAGTTTTGGTTTATTACCAAGATCGATCCACTGAGTTTGTCCAAGTTTTCTATATTTGAATTGCTGTTTGGGTGTGGCAATCACGTCATCCAAATAAAAATTCAGTTCCAACAGGGTGTCGGAATGGTTCAAAATAAGACTAATATTCCCGGTTTGATCATTATTGAGCCGCTGGTCTTGAATATTTCGTAACCGTATCCCATTTAATGTGCCGAAGGAATAATGAATCTGAGGTGCGACCTTGTTAATTAAAACATCTTCAGGGTAAAAACGCACAAAACCGCCAAGCCCTCCAAAAAATAGCTCACCATCTTCCGCAACATAAGCCGACTCTGAGTCAAACTCAATTCCGCGTAATCCATCATGTTCATTAAAAGAGAATATTTCCAGATTACAGTCGGCGAGTGCCATATCGCAGGATTTAATTCTATTTAACCCTTTTGGTGTTCCAACCCAAACATCCCCAGTTTGATCGGTAATGGCCGACCAAACCGTATTACTCAGTAGTCCTTCCGTAATGGTTATTTTTTTTATCAAGTTTCTTGTTCGGTTAAACACCCAAATACCTTGACCAAAGCTGACGACAAACATCTGTCCGAATCTGTCCTCAGTGACAGAAAAAAAATAGGTGTTGTCGATATCATGTGAAGTCAATGTATCGAAATTTTCAGTGAAAGAGTCAAAAATCTGTAATCCAGCGCCATGGGTAGATATCCAAATATTGCCATGACTATCCTTAAATAATCCACGTGCTCTTGCTGAATTTGGCAACGCGTGTGCTTTTACTGTGAGAGTGGTCTTCTTATTGATTTTCATCAGGCTTCGTCCTGCGGCCAAGATATAATCTCCATCCTCCAGAACTTCGGTTATCGGCATTCGAAAATTAAAATATTGACTCTCATCGGTTGAAGTATTTGCAATCTTCTTCCATATTGGAGCTGCCGTTTGTTTGACTATTAATCCGTCAATATTACTGGCAAGCCAGAGTTGCCCTAAGTTATCGACAATCACTCTTCGAATGTCACGCAGAGGAAAAGGAACAGTCGATAGTTCAACCCAGTCGCTCATTTTGTTTTTCTGATAATACACGCCATTATCAGAACTGCAGACCCAAAGCCCGCCCTTATCATCTTTAAAAAATCCACGCACAGAATTTGCCGGTAATAAGGGAAAAGTCACATTAGCAGTTTCACTGCTCTGTCCGATATTCTTTTCCGCAACTGTATTGCGAGAGTCGAAAGAAGCCTTGCTACTTGACAGATACTTATGAAAAGGCCGATTGAAACGAATATTGAGAATTCCCCTACCAGACAAGGCGACCCAAAGACTGCCATCGCTATCAAAGTAATTTGCGCTAAACGCGTCTCGATCAGATGAATAGGGCAACCGAAATAGATCTATTTTTCCAGTGGTTGAATTATAGAACCCTAACTGATCAAAGGACCGAAAAATAAGTTTACCATCGTTACCCGCCTCAGTTAGCAGCAAGTCTTCATCGAAATATATAGATAGTTCAATAGGAGTTTTTTCAATCAACCACTGATCATCCTGCCTTGCTTTCAGCTGAAGAGTAGACAGACTTGATATGGAACCAGCTTCCAACATTAGCATTGTTCCGTCTTTTGCTGGACGAATATAAAATGGTATTTTACCGATTTTCAATTCAGATATTTTTTTTAGCTGTTGGTCAAAGACGATTACACGAGACACTCCGTCAGGCGAATCCATTGCATTGATCACCGCCCATAAATTACCTGCACCATCGACAGATTCAAATCGCAAGCGGTCATCAGCACTGACCTTGTTCAACAAATGACCTTGAGGATCAAAATGAAATAGGTGTTTGTTGGTGGAAATAAAAATCGACTGCTGATTAATCATTAGATTGATGATTGTTTTATCAGAGAAATATTGAGGTGCAAATTCGTAAAACTTCATTGATTGATAGTCAAAAAACCATACACCAGATTCTTTTCCAAATGTGAACCAACGACCGTTCGGCAATGTTCTAGAACTGAATTTACTTATACCTAAAAATTCAAATTTAGAGACATCAATTTCAGTAAATTTTTCAGAAACAGGGTTGAGCACTCCCAGTTGCTTTGCACCAAAGGCTATTAGCAATTTACCGTTGGGTAATTCTGTAATACCCCTTATCATAGGCATCGTAATATTTGACGTTGCTGCACTCTTTAAAGGCACCGGATTAAACGTATGACCATCCCATCGACAAAGCCCCTCTTCGGAACCTATCCATAAAATACCGCGACTGTCTCGTAAAAATGTTTTTACCGTGGTGGAACACAGACCATTTTCAAGTGTATAAAGCAGATAGGAATAATTGATTGGCTCTGCATTAGCGGAGGAAATCCAAAAAATTAAAACTAATGCAATTTGACGAATCATATGAACATTTCTAACAATGAATATCCCTTTATCGCAGACTAAATGCCCACATGATTTTATTGTATAGAAGGCGGCATAAGCCGCCATGTATTTTCAAATTACCGATTTTACAATAATGTCGACTTTAACTGTGAAATATCGATTGTAATAGTTCCCGTTAAAACGAGTCTAGTGCAACAAGAAATTGTCATATCTCTTCGTGCCGTATGTATGCAACCCTACTTTTCCTTGCCCATCAAGTAAAGTATCGACAAATTGATAAACAAATATATCGTCAAAATAAAGCGAATAAATATTTCCGGATTTCTCTAGTCGCGCTTTATGCCAGACATCAGGATCCCATGTCATTGTGATTGAGTCATTAACAATTGAACTCCAAGATCCATTTAAATATTGAATCGAAACCTTCAAGTTATCCTGGATACCGCCCCAATTATTAGAACCAGCACCTCCCAGTGACAAGCTCAACTTGCTACTAGGACTTTCCCGTATAGAAAAACTGGCCCAAGCTGCATAATAATCAGAAATTGACGAATCAACAACGCGTATGAAGTCGAAAGATGCACTCCAATCACCTTCTGGCTGGAACTCGTCTTTCAATATTAGGTCCGCTTGTGCACAAGTCGTACTTCCGCAACTTAAAGAATATACTCCGCGCAGCTCTCCACTGACTATAGACCAATTAGAATCGGCATACCCTGTCCATGCACCCAAAGTTCCACTAAAATCATCTTCAAATTGCGTTATAGATCCTGCAAGATCGCGTATTTCCGCTCCGGATAAGGCTCTGTCAAATAATTTCAGTTCATCAATATTACCGTACCAATATTGTGCTGTCGGGTTAAAACCAATAAGGGAGTATGCACCAGCTATGGTTCTAACTTCATCAGAATAGTCAACGCTAGATTCAAGTTGTCCATCAACGTATATTTTCACTTTGCTTCCATCGTAAACACCAGCTGTATGGTACCATTTTGAGGTATTTGTTAGTTTGGTCGAGGCATAAGCGGAAGCGCTCGTATCGACTCCTTGTGTGTCAATTCCATAGACTCGCAAGTAAGGTGCATTGTCTGCATTTCTCCAAATTCCAAATTGCACATTTCTATCGTTTCCACTCATAATCCGTTGCGAAATTAAAGTACCGTAAGCCGAATTTGTCCCAGGTTTTACCCATATAGAAATGGAAAATTCATTCGAACCATCGAAGTATGGTCCGGTTCCATCTACTCGAACATACTGACCGCTCAAATCCAAACTTTCGCTATTATGACCGCTTCCGTATAAAACAGTCCCAACTTCAGTCCCATGATTTCCGTTTCCACTAGCATCGTTAGCATTCCCGTCGAATGGAAAATAAGCGAACAAACCATTCTGCAAATCTGAGCTGCCATTAGAAACAATACTTTCACAAACTCTCCCTGTCTGATTCCCTGCGGCATCAACAACCACAGCCATAGGACTATATTCAGCAATTCCATCATCAGGATAAGTCAGCGTGGCAGAATTAACTGAAATCCAGTTTTCTGTTAAAAATGGCGTTTGGTCACTGGCACTTAAATACCAATTTATGTGACTGATGTCGTTGTCTTGATCTTTACCTTTAATAGCAATATATACATCCAGAGGATTGTTGACATCAAGTTGGCAATGAATATCGGTGATTTCCGGTGAAAATCCATTGGTCACCTCAATATTCAAACTAAAATCAGCAGTATTTCCGAGCCCATCATCTACTGTAAGGGACACGGTATAGTCACCTGCTGCTGCAAATGTATGTGATGGATTGGCGTCTGAGCTGGTTGAGCCGTCGCCGAAGTTCCAGTCGTAGGATGGCGTGGCGGAGTCATCGAAGGTTGAGGCTGTCGAGTCAAATGCAATTGCCAGACCTGCTTCTTTGGTAAAGCCAAATTTGGCTATTGGTAGAGCAATTGGTGGTGAGTCTGGTTGAGGAACTTGATCGGTTTGAGTGATAAATCCTGTTTCAGATATTTCCTTTGTCCAGTCAATATTATAACCCTCCACGTCATCAGCGATTATCAGAGAAGAGCCTAGGGGGACTAGTTCATTTGCGCTGTCTATAACCAAACTGATCCAACCATAAGGACTTGTTTTCTCAGCTATGGACTTAAACACCGACTTGATTTGGCTATTGATATAATCTTCAATTGCATTTCCTACTGCAAGTTTAGTAAATGGGATTATACAAGAATTAAACCCAGTTTCTGCGATTGATAAACCGTTCTCTGCCAAGAAATCACCGAGTTCTCCATCAACAAATTTAATCGTATCTACCAGATAGGTTCCACAATTTGCTGCTGTTTCAACCATTGCTTTTGACTTGGCCAACTTTTCTATTTTTGTCGCTATTTTCTTTGTTGCGCTTGCGTCAATTACAATATTTACAACAGCGTTGGTTAGATGAAAAATATGTAATCCTTTGTTAAGCCAAGCGCCATTCTGAGAACCATTATTGAGCCAGTTTTTAGAAAAACGAACATGTTCAACTTCTTGACTCAGTTCTTTTCCCCAATAGAGCTTCAGCTGAGCAGCCCCCAAATTTTTAGCCTTCTGAACTAGGGTGCTATTTCGAGGAATCAAATTCCAATAAATGACCTCTCCATTTGAGTCATACATTTCTACAACATAGTTAATCATGGTTGGGTTGCCTGTAGCTAACAAACTATTAGTTTCGGTAGCTGCCGCCAGATAAGGCGGATCACCAACACCCGAACCAAGCGGATTATATAAATACCAAGGCTCATCACTCCATGGACCCCACCAGTCATTAGTTGGACCGTTTGGTGTAACTGGGCCGAGATCGGGCTTTTTTGCTGTGGTAGCAAACTTCTTGATTTGGTGGTTTTTTGGTGCAGGTGGTGCGAGGCTTTCCAAATATTGATTAAGTACTTCACTCGAAATACTCTTGGTCAGTTTTACAACATAAGGATAGTTGATTACCGACTCCAGAAACAATGGATCGGCTTGATAGGCATTACTTATAGCAGCAGTTAACTCGGCAAATTTAGAGTGCTCAAGAATGCTGGATGCGACAAGGCCATAGTCTTCAACTTGCTCGGTGAGTCCTAGTGTCATATAGACCAAAGAGAAAGCTGTGCTTTGCGGTGAAACTTCTACGGCATTTGCCGTCATCATTTTAGCTATTCTGGAGGACTGCTTACTACTGAGAGATTTGGTAAATTTAGCAACTTGAGTTGCCGGTAAAGCGTAGGCCAGCAATGAAGTTTTACCGTCAGCGGTATCGGCGGCTAGCAGAGTTGGGATTGCACTATCAAGTATTTCGGATTGATCGGAAAACAGACTGGAAACCGTTAGCTCATTATCAGTTATTCCACCACGGTTTGCCGGGATGTTAAAAGTAGGTGTGGCCATGAGTTTTGAGGGCAGTTCGGGAGAGGAAAGCCCATCCGGAAATAACACACTAACTCGCTCATCAAACTCCGCCGATAGATTATTATGGATCGCGCTGATCAATGATTGGTTATTGGTATTGGTTTCAAAAAATCGGCTGTAGTCTATTGCAATAACAGCAAGATGCTCGGCATTGGTTGGCACAAAAGCTAATAGATCTTTGTAGTTCAGCTCACTATCACCATTAAGGTCATCACCTAGCAAGGAAGTGACCGCCCACTGCATATCATCGGCCAAGGTGTCTAATTGTCCAGCGCTAATCTTTGGTTCAACGGCTTTGTAAGCAAGTGTCGTTAGAAGATTTATTTTGGTTCCTGCCTTCAAATCAGCTTTGGTTGCCAAAGCGTAGATTGCACCAGTGTTAGGTGTTGCCATTGAATCGATAGTCCCGTCATCATCGGCATCAATATCTCGCCCCCCCTCAATTTTTACCACCAGCCAATCACTATCGTTGGCGCTATTCAGGTCCAGGCTAAACTTTCCGGCTTGGTTTAAATCATCAACGATATTATTGGTTGTAGTGGAAAAAATAGGGTTTTCCAGATCGGTCACCTGATATAAAGAAACTTGCGCTTCGATGATAGGGCCTAAAAGCGCCTGATGATTTGGGGTAGCCGTGATGGTGACTTCATCACTCGCGGTTGCGCCGTTGTCGTCAGTTGCAGTAAACCGAAAAACAAAGTCCGTATCGGTTGAAACGGCTAGTAAAGTCACGGTGGCGCTGTTAGTGGTGGCATTTGAAATTTCCAGCATAGCTCCGCTTACCTGACTCCAGCCAACTGAAGAGATTGAGCCGTCTGAGTCGGAAGCCGTGCCGGAAAGGCTGACCGTAGCTGTAGCATTCACCGTTTGATCCGCTCCCGCATCCGCAGTCGGTGGTTGGTTACTCACCGGCGGTGGTTCTTCACCACCTCCGCCTCCACCACAGGCAAACAATGAAACGATAAGGATGGAAGAAAACAGGCTGGTCAGCCTAGTTGAAAATCTCATAAGATTACTCCTTCAGTTTTATTGGTGTTGTTTGTTTTTCTGTTGGCCAGCGAGCTATCGCGTCCTGCTTATTCCATGTACCGACACCGATGTAGGCAAAGGCCAATCTATCGAGAGGAATTTATTTAAGGTCGAGTCTATTAGTAGAGTGGGATATCAGGTTATCAGAATTTTGATCTTTGATATCAATATCTTGACAAGCAGACGTAATATATTGATTTTATTGAAAATTCTGTTGATATAAAATTCAACAATACTATTATTCTGTTATCTGAAGTTATAAAGTATTTGCTTTTAGCGGATGATCGTTTTCACCCCACTAGCAGTCATACTTCAATACATGCTTGCTGGTTAAATAAATCTTGAAGTCGCCTGTCCACGATAAGTACACCTTAAATAGACTGGTCATTGCTCCAGCTGTTGTCCAACATCCATATTCTTATGAAGGACTCGAATTATATTAATTCCACTTTCAACTACCAAATAAACTACCATGTGATGCTCATGATGGTAAATTCTGACGGGAGGATCGAATTCAGTTCGCTCTCGGCATATTAAAGGCTGTTCAGCGAGAAGCCGCAGAGAACTTTCCAGTCCATCAAGATACTTATCCGCTTGAATTTCACCCCATTCATTAAATGTGTATAGCCACACATCGATTAAGTCTTGTTTAGCTAGAGCCAGCTTGTAGATATTCAACATTTAGGAGTCAGAATTCAATTGAGCCTGCGCTCGGGCAAGTCGCTTTATTTCATCCATATCCAGCTTACCGTCTAAACCACTTTCTAAGCCTTTTGTGATAGCTTGCTGCAAGGCTAACGTCTTATCACGCAGCTCCTGATCTCGACGAATAAGGTCTCGTACATAGTCGCTATTATTAGAGTAACGACCGCCTTGGATTTGTTGTTCTACCCAATCTCGCATTGGATCAGGGAGAGATATATTCATAGTTGCCATAATATTTACCTCTTATTGCTAGAATAATGATGGCAAACCTTGGCAATGATTGTCAAGATTATATAGTGTTGAAAATACCAATAGCATAATTATCGAGGTAGTATTTGCCCACCATAATTAGTCGCCCCTGAAAAAAGAAAACCCCATTGATTTTTTATCAGCCAATCATGCGCAGAAGCATTTTAAATGGTGAGTTCCGGCTATGCAATCTCATTTCGCGATCAAACATAACGACTAATGGCTTGGTAATCGCTAAGAAAATGAAGGCAAAAAAAGCATTTAACCACTTTTTCAAATTCCAGGCGGTTGCTGCCA
>NZ_JBFDAH010000014.1:0-115668 GCF_040719265.1 Aliikangiella maris
TTCCAATCCTCCCCAGTCCGGGACTTCACTAGACATAACCGCAGCACTTCCTAAAGACAAAATTATTAACAAATATATTCTTGAGATGATTTTCATAATTGTGATTTAACGCCTAATTGTGTTGCGCGTCTTTTGCGTCAACCACCGATTCCTGGTTATATTTTTGGTTGGATTTACTTAATTTGTCTCGATTTAATAGGAAGAATAAAAAGAAAGCATATCCAACAAGACTACCGAATAAATTGATAAACACCCAGTAAAATGGCATCTTCTTTGGGTGAGCAATTAGTGCATGTAAAACTGGGCCACCGATAATAAGAGCACCAAACAACATGCCACCCATATCAATTTTCATTCTCGAAAGTGCCCCCGATTCAATTAGTACAGCTATACCAACACACACTACCGCAACCGCGACGGTGACTAGAGTTTTTCGTAATGTTTTTGTCATTTTAGCTTCCAAATATAACATCATATTCTATGCAGTAAATCTCATTAATCTTCAAGCGAGTTATTTACTGATTCCAAATTACTTTTAATATCAGCATTTTACAACGAATAAGGTAATTATCAAGATGTAATTACTCCGCTTTACTGAATATAAATACAAGCGTCATTTGTGTTTATTCATTAAATCAGCAACTTACCGACTACAAAACGTAGTAAGCATAAACACTTGACAAAAAACTACTTATACAGATTCATCAGGGAAACATGTTATGTGGGGCCCCCCAGATTCATAACACAAGTTCGCGCTCCCATTCGAACACTCAATTATTTCCTTTAAACTGAAAAAAGTTATCTGTATTGGATTAAATACTTTACTCATCAAATGATTTGCGGCTATTCCGTTTCACTGTCCTTTAAACGAACTAATGCTTCAGCACTTCTTGAACTGCCAACTCTCAAAGCATGTATACTTTCATGCAACCCAGTTGATGCTGTCGCCTGTTCCTAACTCAAAATCTAACATCTCCCAGTATTTTCCGTTTTGAGTGTTGTGAACATAATCTCCATCACCTCGAACAACACTAGTTGTTTCAAACAGTAAACATCTAACTTATGGAAACTCTGACCATAACTCCTCTAGTCAAACTTGCAAATCAGCCTGGGAATCAAAATCTTCTTCCGTTAACTCTTCATACTCTTGAGGCGAAATAAGTTTATTATCAATTGCCTCTCTCAATTGAGATTTAAACAACTCAGCATCGTAAGGAAATCCATTGCCAGTGCTAATAGCATTCTTCATTAATAGAGGATCATAACATTCAACATGACAGTACTTTCTTAAAATCGTTTTTAATGGTTCTTTAATCTGACTCATTTCTTTTCTCACGGTTTAGGATTCGGATATAATGTGTGTAATTTAATATTGCCACCAGGATCAAGTCTATAAATTGCCTTAATCGTGCAATCTATAAAGTTAGTTGGGATATGCCCTGTTGGATTATTCTTACTTCCCAGCCGAATCACACCGCGTACATAGTCATTATAATTATTTCCAAAAACATCTTTTAAAGATAATTCGACTGGATCAACGAACAAATCTCCATTTGCACGAGCAGCAGCAACATTCTGTTGGAACTGAGTAGACTTTCTAGCAAAGTCATCCGGTCCGCATGTAGCAGAGCTTCGTCACTTACAAATGCAAATGCAGTCGCATTTCGTCCAACTTTATGTGGTTTAGGAGTACCATCCGGAAATTTATTAAACGCATCAAATGTAGTACCGGAAGCAGGATCAATTCCTCTCATAGCTCTATCTTCAAGCTGTAAGTCAGTGACCCTATTCGGACCTCCATGTCTAATTGAATAGTTAAGCCGTGGTAATGACCAATTTTTTCGACGATTCGCCAGAGGTGCTGCGGGAAGTTTTGTTCATCGGTCAGTCACTATTAAAACTGCTTGATAAAAATATCATCACGAGTTTTACATTCGGTATGAATTTCAAATTCGAGCGGGTTAGCTTCAAAAAAATAAGGGGCAAATAAAAAACGCCTGCGGCTGCGTGATCTGACATAGAATGGGTCGAATAACATGGTGATAAGTCCTTTTAATAGGTGTTCATTTTTTGTTTTTTGAGTTATCTTAAAAATTAATCCGTATTCAGATTGGTCGGGTAGAAAATTTTACCTACCCATGCTAACAATCCCGTATTTTTTTGTCGACACATAAACCGTGAATTAATTTACAAAAATGCCATACAGTATCGAGTTCACAAAAGGTTTCTGACGCATCTCAAGAACAATCTCATTTAGCTGATGAGCTAAAACAATACGTTAATAAATTTAAATATTAACCGGCACCTTGATAAAGTTGTACAATTGATGACTCACAACAAGTGAGTCTCAATTAACTCTTGACAGATGACTCAGACAAATTATTCCGTGATTGCTCATGATAATTTATTCCAATCAATCTATGTTAGATAAATCATACATAAATTATAACTTACTGAGCACTTCTGCTAAGGTCAATAAAAAGTGCTCGGCATCGTCTCGAGAGAAAACCATTGGTGGTTTAATTTTTAAAACATTATGACGTGGTCCTTCAGTCGATAACAAAATACCGCAGGCTTTCATTTCTTCGATAACATAAGCGAGCTGTTCAGCAGCAGGCGCTTTTGTCTTTCTATCAATGACGAACTCAGCGCCAATAAATAATCCTGTGCCTCGGACATCACCAATTATTGAAAATTTTTCTCCCAGCGCTTTTAAACCTTGTTTTAAATAATCGCCCACAGAAAGCGCATTGGCCATCAGTTTTTCATTTTCAATCACTTCCATCACCGCAAGTCCAATAGCGCAGGAAACCGGATTACCGCCAAAGGTATTAAAATATTCCATACCGGAGACAAATGATCTCGCAATTTCTGATGTCGTTACAACCGCAGCCAATGGATGACCGTTACCAATAGGTTTACCAATAGTAACGATATCTGGAATAACAGCTTGGGTTTGAAACGCCCACCAGTGTGTCCCAACTCGCCCCATTCCAACTTGAACCTCATCAGCAATACACACTCCACCCGCTTGTCTAATTATACGATAAACTTGCTGCAAATATCCTTGCGGATGAACAATTTGTCCACCAACTCCTTGAATAGATTCACAAATAAAAGCAGCCACGGGATTATTTTCAGCCGCAAATTCATTAACCACTCGTTGCACATCTAACGCATATTGCTCGCCAATTTTTTCATCACTCCCTTGATAACGACCATAGTATGGATCCGGCACAATCGTTTGTTTAACCCAATCAGGTGCACCATTTCCGCCAGGACCATCAAATTTATATGGGCTAATATCAATACAGGCATTGCTATTGCCATGATATGCGCCTTCTACCACTACCATTGCTTTGCGCTGTGTATGTGCTCTGGCCAATCGAATAGCCAACTCATTAGCTTCACTACCTGAATTAACAAACATACAAACCGACAATTTCGCTGGCATAGTTGCTGTTAATTTTTTAGCAAATTGAATGATATTATCGTGCAAATAACGGGTGTTAGTATTAAGTAACGTCATTTGTTTTTGGCCAGCACTAACCACATGCGGATGACAGTGTCCTACATGGCAAACATTATTGACCATATCTAAATAGCGTTCACCCGATTCAGAATATAAGTAAACGCTTTTACCACGAACAATTTTTAAAGGAGTCCGATATGCCAGGCTTAAATTTTCACTTAATAAAGTTTGGCGTTCATTAATCAGTTGTTGCTCGTTTTTAGATGCAAAACCACAATCAAATTTTAATGATAGAATGATTGATGTTTGATCCAGTTGCATTAGTGTTGATAAAGCTTGCCAGGCCCCTTTTTGTGAAATCAACAAATAATCATTCTCAGGATCTTTTGCAAATTCTCGACTTGATAAACAAACACTGGTTGCCAGTCGAGCACAAATCAACGGTAGTAAAACATCAATTTCTTCAGATTTTAAAGGATTAATTTGGTGGTAAGACAAAGTAATGGCACGAATAATCGTATTAAATTTAGTATTAGTATTCGTCTTATTATTCACTTGATGATGCAAAACGATATCACTTGGCGCTAATACTGCATAAGCGCAAGCTATTGCCAGTTCAGCAATTCGCCACGAAAAACACGCATCGCCAAAATCGATCAAACCACTAAGGCATTTTTGATCTGAATTAACCAACAGATTATAATCATTTGCATCATTATAGATGACTTGCTTTGGTAAAATATCTGAAAAAGGTAAAACCTGACTTTCAAAAAGCGCGATGACGCGAGTTACTAACTCACGGCCATGCAAATCGCGAAGGTATTGCTCATTAGCTCGCATTACACAATTGGCATATTGCATATTCCATTCAAAATATCGGTGTGCACAAGGGTGGGAATAATTGACCAGCGCCTTATCGATATGTCCCAAAACCTGTCCAAGCGATTGATAGAAGTGCACATTATCAATTTTGCTTTCTGCCCACAGTTGTCCCTCAATAAAATTAATCACCCGCAACCAACAACGATTGCCATTATTGTCTTTAATTTCAAGCATCACCAAGGGATAGTCATTTTCTGGGAGTTGCGTTTGCTTAGCCGGTATCTGTAAAACTGGCATTAGTTGCGGTATATCAATCGACAGTGCTGCATATTTTTCCAACTGTTGCATGAGTTGATTTTCAAACGTCAATTCACTCTGATGTCTTTGCGAGTTAGCCACTTTAATCACATAAGCTTGGCCAGTTGCAGTTAACAGCTTTCGATTATAATCGGCATACCCAGGTAATTTTTCCAAAATGCCTTCCAGGTCATAATGATTTTTAACGAAGGTTAATAGTTGGTCATCAGAAAGTTGTGGTGTCGTTTGCTTTATTTGGCAATCATTCACGGCAGGATTATTCATGAGTTTGATCTTGGTAGTCAGTTATTATGTACTATTGTTGTAACCATTATTGTAGAGGGCTTTAAGTGAGAAAAAAATCGCTAATTAACTTTTATGACTAAATCTTTGGGTCATTAGGCATGTCATTTGAATTGTCTTAATTATGGCTGTTACAATATCAGGCTTCAATATAGGTTGCCCCGGTTATTTAATCACTTATGGCTAAATTATTATTCAGACTCAATCAGGTTCCTGATGATGAAGCAGATGAAATTCGTCAATTGCTCGACGAAGGAAAGTTTGATTATTATGAAACATCACCAGGTCTTTTAGGACTGTCTTTCGCCGCTATTTGGCTAAAAGACGAGCAACAATATGATCAAGCTAATCAACTGATTGAAGACTATCAACTCAAACGCAGTGCAAAAGCGCGTGAGCACTTTGCCTCACTCAAGCAAGCCGATCAACACATAACACTTTGGCGGGCATTTAAGCAGTCACCCATTCGACTGGCTGCAGCAGTGATATTTGTATGTATTATTTTGTATCTGACTTTAACTCCATTTTTTCCTAATTTATTTGCTTAAGTCAGGTTAGGATTATTTTTAATTTATTTCAAATACCATCAATTATATTATGCACTCAGATCCTGATAAACTTTTAAAAAAGCAATCTCGGCTAATTCATTCAGATAACATGAAAGTTATCAGCCACACTCAGCGTGAAAAAGATGACTGGTTTATTAACAGTATAATGATTGAAAACTGCGAAGTTCCCTTTAAATATAAACGCAAAAAACGCTATAAAACCCTCACAAAGGGCCAACGGGTCAATTTGACCTACTATCCCGAAATAGAAAAAATTGCGGGGCTAGAATTTGAATATATGAAAGTTGTCAGGATTAAAATCAGCTAATTGGCCTCAATTTATCCTAACTCAAGTCGTTTATTTGAATGTCCAAATCCGTCGGATGGAATGGCTTAAAGACTGATTGGCTCAAAGGTTGAGTAGTTTAAAATCTACCAGAGATTATTATCACTTCGCGAGAATTCAACTGCCAACGCGATAATACAATAAATTTATTTGGCAACACCAAGCAAAATAGCGCTGCCAATCAATGATTTATTTGAATTAGTTCACTTTTCGATTAGTAAGCGTTTAATCAGGTTACTTTTTCTTTTTATTAGTAGCGCTTATTGGCGTTACATTTTCACCTTCGGCACTCTCTTCCAGTAATACACCAGAATTACCTTTTAAAGCTTTTAACACCGTATCTTTATTTTCAGCAACTAACATTCCAATTGCTTCAATTTGAGACTCATTTAACCCGCTAATTTCCCGTTCCATCCACAAGCTGACATTCTCAGCTAATTCAAGCATCTTATCGTAATTGTCGGCTTCTTTTTTATCGGTAAAGGTTTTGCTTTCATCACGATCAGACATATATAAACTCACTACGGCCATTGGAATTATTCCTCTTATTTAAAGATCAGCTAGCCAAATACTAGTTAAACAAGTAGTAAAAAGTCAAGTGAAACTTTTTTAAATCTTATAAAAACCTTCAGTTTAATAATTATTCACTAGCACTTTCAACCACCAGTTGCCAAAAAGCGCTAACCAATGCAACATCCAGTCGCTTACGTAAACACACAACACCTAAATCAAATGGTTGTGGATTAAAAGGAACAGGTAACACCTGCACCTTATCTTTTACCGGACTCAACTCTAGTACCGGTTGTGGAATTGCACTAACCCCACACCCCAGCGCCGTCATGCTGACAATTGCTTCATGGCCGGTAACATGTGCATAAATTTTAGGTTGAATATTCATTTTGTTAAACCACTCAATTAAGCGCTCAGATGCAGGCCCAGATTCGGGTACAACAAAAGGAAGCTGTTGCCAATCAATATGCGTCGGCTGAATGTAGCGAGAAAAATGCGTCACTTGCTTTGGCGCAATTAACTTGAATGGCACATGGTGCAAATGCTGAAAAGCAAATTTTTCGGGGGTATTCTCACGAGCAACCGCAAAAGCAAAGTCAACGGCACGCTGCTCGACTTTATCATAAGCCACAGAAACATTACCGGTTTCGAGAATAATTTCAACTTCAGGATAAAGTCGGCGAAATCGTTCGATTAAGTTGGCCAGATATAAATGCGCGGCGGTCACCGTACAGTAAATCGTAATTTCACCACTTAATTGCTGAGAGTTAGCGGTAAACTCCTGCCTGAGTTGATGCCATTCCTGTACCACAACTTCAGCAAACCGGATAAAGCGTTTTCCTGCATAGGTCAGGCGAACACTTCGGTTATCTCGCTCAAATAGCGCTTGACCAAATTCACCTTCCAGTCGCTGAATCATGCGACTGAGTGTCGATGGACTGGCATGAATAGCTTTAGCAGTCTGGCTAAAATGCAAGCTTTGGCTTAAATGCAGAAAAGCTTGTAAATCTCGAATATTCACGGCGGCTCCTCTTTAGTCTTGTAAAACTTTGGCTTTATGACGCTAAATGATGGGAAAAACAATTGAATCAGAGAGTTAACGATAAATATTGTCATATCCACAAACGTGTCCCAACGCGGCTCACTTCACTTGAACACTCAAGTATTACCACTCTAACAACCATATTCCACTTTGCGCAATATATTATTTCGTTTATATCAATTTACGCAACAAAAATACTTAGCTAAACTGCTGTTAATTTTTAAAACGAGGAATAATCATGGCAAATTACTTCAACAGTCTGACTTTAAGACAACAGCTTGCTCAGTTGTCAGTGTGCCGTTTCATGGCAAAAGAAGAATTCTCTAATGGGTGCGATTTTTTAAAAGGCAAAAAGATTGTTATCTTGGGATGTGGCGCTCAAGGTTTTAATCAAGGCTTAAACATGCGTGACTCAGGTCTGGATGTTTCTTATGCATTGCGACAAGCGGCAATCGACGAAAAGCGAGCTTCATGGCAAAAAGCCAATGGCGAAGGTTTTAATGTCGGCAGTATCGAAGCATTAGTACCGCAGGCCGATTTAGTTTATAACCTGACCCCTGATAAACAACACAGCAATGTTGTTGAGTCAGTTATGCCATTAATGAAACAAGGCGCTACCCTAGCCTACTCACATGGTTTTAATATTGTTGAAGAAGGTCAGCAAATCCGTGAAGACATTACTGTTGTTATGTGTGCCCCTAAGTGTCCGGGTACAGAAGTACGTGAAGAATACAAACGAGGATTTGGTGTACCAACCTTAATTGCGGTTCATCCTGAAAACGATCCGCGCGGAGAAGGTTTTGAAATAGCCAAAGCACTGGCATCGGCCACTGGCGGTGATCGCGCGGGCGTACTGGCTTCTTCATTTGTTGCCGAAGTTAAATCTGATCTGATGGGTGAACAAACCATTTTATGTGGTATGTTACAAACTGCTTCTATTCTTGGATTTGATAAAATGGTCAATGAAGGAATTGAGCCAGCTTACGCAGGAAAACTAATTCAGCAAGGTATGGAGACCATCACCGAAGCACTAAAAATCGGTGGTATTACCAATATGATGGATCGTTTATCGAACCCAGCTAAAATTCGCGCAAATACTTTATCATCTCAAATCAAGCAAATCACGCGTCCACTGTTTGAAAAGCATATGGATGATATTATTGCTGGTGAGTTTTCATCAGGAATGATGCAAGACTGGGCAAATAACGATGCAAACTTATTAAAATGGCGTGAAGAAACTGGTCAAACAGGTTTTGAAAAAGCCCCAGAATATCAAGGTGAAATTAACGAGCAAACCTACTTTGATCAAGGTATCTTTTTAGTCGCCATGATTAAGGCTGGTGTTGAATTAGCATTTGATGTCATGGTTGAAGCCGGAATTTTACCCGAATCAGCTTACTATGAATCACTACATGAAACCCCATTAATCGCTAACACGATTGCACGCAAGCGATTATATGAAATGAATGTTGTTATTTCAGATACCGCTGAATATGGTAACTACTTGTTTGCTAATGCCGCCGTGCCTTTATTACAGCAAGCGTTAATGAGTCAAATTTCTACCGAGGATATTGGTCACGGGTTAGAAATTAAGTCGGCTTCTGTTGATAACCAAGAGTTGGTCGCGGTGAACGATGCAATCCGTAGCCATCCGGTAGAAATTATCGGTAAAGAGTTACGCGCCTACATGACAGCGCTAAAAAAGATTATCTAATTAGTCAGTTAGCAACTGACTAAACAAAAGCGTATCCTATGTGATACGCTTTTTTATTCCAGATAAAATAAAAATTACTTGGTACAGACTGCTTGCTTATACTCAAGATATCTTTTGTTTAGAAGTCTTGGTCTTTTCTTTTTGTGAACTTTGCGCAAATAACTTTTCACTACCGGCACCACAAGCAATGATTGATTTCATCATTTGCTCTACCGATGCATCCGGGTAATAGGTCACCAAATTTTCAGGTACATGATAAATATTACCAGACGTAGGATTTGGGCCTGTCGGCATAAAAATGGATACATTACCATCAGCTAATCGATCAGTGACGATGGCGGTTACCGTTGTTTCGCAGTGTTCGCCAAACAGTTTTACGCGAACAACCTCCCCTTTTGCAAATGGTGACTTATCGCTATCACCAAATATTTGAATTACAATTTCTTTTACCAGCCGATAACCAGGGGCCAGTTTGACCAGATATTGATCGAAATGATTATGCAGCCAGCGACCTATTCCGGTAGAAACCAATGTCCCGACGACAAAGCAAAGCGCAATAATTAATAAGATGACGAGAGAATCTGCGACCAGTTCAGGAAGACCATACTGCTGGACCGTATAATTAGTTAAAGGTTGAATCAAATCAGTAATTAAAAAGAATAACCAGCGAAATACAAAGCCAATAACCACTACAGGCAACAAAACCAATACGCCACCAATTAGCGCTTTACGTATAAATATCTTTAGCTTTTCCACACTTGCTCCTCAGCACAGCAGATTATTGAATAGATTGTTTAATATATAGATTTCAATAAAGACTTTTCAGCATTCGCCAAATTATGGGGTGGAATTCATTATCAGACAAGTTGGATAATAATTGTGTTACAAATTTTTTGCGAACTAAAGCAAAACCATTTAAGCGCTTGTTGTATGACTGGCAAATTACCGGCAGTAGATCTGGATAACAGAATCAGCAATATTATTGCTTGAATGACAGTTAAATCTCTTGAATATTATACCGAGACTTTAAAGTACGCTTTAAACGATAAAGTTGTTTGAAAAATTCACTGGCATTATTCGTTAATTCAAGCCCTAAAGATTTGATCGTTGCTTTTGAATCTTCTGAGGTAAAAATAATTTGTAGTTGATTAGTACCGCAAGTTTCATCGGAACACCACACAGAACTACAAGCAGAAAAATTATAGTATTGCCAAATTCCCTGATTTTCCTCCAAAACCAGACTCGATGCCACCAGCTCTACCAGCTCATCACTTTGAGAAAAATTTTGCCATCCTTCATCAGGCGTCATTAACATTGGTATACCTTAAAACAATGAATATTTGCGCATTAATCATTCATCTTTCAACAATTGATTGCTAATTTTATTCTATGAAAGTCAAATAAAATAAATAAAACAATAGAAAAAACAACTATTTCCATTTTTTATTATCAGTTAGCTGAAAAATCCCTAGCAGTCACCAGCCCTCAAATCACACCGATGTTTTTGCCTCACATAATAAAAATCTGCTCGAGCCGACAATGATAACAATAAATCAATAATATATTTCGTTAACCAGAGCACACTTTTTATTTGATTAACATGTTATCGGATGAGATAAAACAATAATAAATCATCTCAAAACATAAACAAAGGATAAAAATCGTACTAAATAAAAAATAATTTCTGTTAACTTATATTTTTTAGTGTTTGTTAATAAAGACTATTTTAATAATTTCCTCAAAATTGATTACCTTAACTTTAATTAACCCAAAGAGTCATGACACCAGGTATTAAATACAACACAGCTTGTTATGAATAATGAGTGTTTACAGGAGAGTATCGGTCACTTTCCAATGAAGAAAACTTTGTCATCCCGTTCACATTCCGTGTTATTTTGAAATAGAAAATCACGCTTAAAATTCAGTTAGCAAGATTATTTACTCATTTGTGCGATATATGACCAGAATATAAAACCAGATTTATCTACAATAACCCAATATGTTAGTCTGTATTTGTATTTGATATTTGGAATAATACTTATGTCTCAAACCAGCGCTTTACAATCACTTGATTTGATCCTTGAAGATGTATCAGCCGAAATTAATTTATCCATCAACGCTTTAGAACAATTCTCGCGTGCCAGAGACAATCTGCAACCGATTAAAAAGTCACTCACCCACCTTAAAAAACTCAAAGGTGTCTTTTATATTTTAGAGATGAAAGGCGCGGAGCAACTGGTTAAAGACGCCGGCGTACTAGTGAAAAGTCTGCCAAAGAAGCAAACAGATACACAGTCAAAATTACTTGAAGTTGTCTCGACCGCACTGGCCAGATTAATGCGCTATACCGAGCATGTTAATCAAAAACCCTATGACTTGCCTCAACTATTACTTCCGGCAATCAATAATATGCGAAGTTGTGTCAATGCTCCCCAACTGGTCGAATCTGTATTTTTCACCTGTGAGCCCAACAAGCCAAGAGCCGATAGAAATCTGGTATTGATTACCAGTGAAGAAAGTGCTGAAAAATCTCGTTATTATCGTAAGATGTATCAAGCTGGATTAATTGAAGTTTTACGCCAAACCAACTTGATTGGAGGTTTGAAAATGATGCAAAGAGCCATTCATAAATTGGATAGCGAATGTCCTCGCCCTAATTCACCTAATCTCTGGTGGATAGCAGGCGCAATGCTCGATGGTATAATTGAAGGTACACTGGTTTTAACCAAAAATCGCTTAAAGCTCTTTTCAAAACTCGACCAGCAAATTCGATTAGTGGAAAACAAACCTGTTAATATTAATGCACATAAAAAATCTGAAGCCACTATTTTGGCCAAAGAAATGTTGTATTTAACCATGATAGGTGGTGCATCCAGTAAACGAGTGGAAAAATTATTAACACACTTTAACTTACAACATGCAACAATCAGCGATACTTTATTACGCAAAGAAACCCGAGAAATGCGAGGTCCTAGCGATCAGGATTACAATTCAATTTCTGAAGCATTACTCGATGAAATCAAATCAATTACTGAAGCAATTAAAATCAGTCAGGAAAATGAGTTTGAGCCACTCGATTTAAGTCAAACACAAAAGCAATTAATTAATTTAAGTAATCTATTGAGTATTTTGCAGGTTGAAGACCAACGCGTCCGTTTAAATGTTGTTATTGAGTTAGTTGATAAAGCTATCACACAACACCAGAAGATCGGCGATAAAGACATTAAAATATTATTAATGGTTTTACAAAATATATCGAAAGTTGTCAACGAATCAGATTTAGCAAAATACTCGGGTAAAGCTTCTATTCGTCGAGGACGAATTTCAAAAATGCAGCAGGAAATATGCGAAAATACCAGTAAAAATATTCATCAATTGATCAAGCAGTTTGAAGAGTTTAACAATAAAAACCGTAAAGTTTTACTTTTAAAAGATATTCAAGTATTGCTGAAAACAATTCGCGAAAGCTTTAGTCAATTAAAAGTTGATGACGCAGTCAATATTATTGATGGCTGTCTGGTTTTTATTGTTCATCACCTGACAAGAAACCCACATACCACGACAGCAAATGCGATCAATCACTTTGCTGACATTATTAGTAGTCTCGATTTCTATTTAGAAACCCTATTATATACCGCAACGCCTAGTCCAAAAATATTGGAACTGGCACAAAACAGCCTGTTACACTTAAATAGGGAGAGCAAGCAAGCTTGAACAAGTTTAACTTAGCTTCTTATTTTGATAATAGAACTTACATTAAATGTTTTAATATTTGCTCAAGATAAATATGCTTAATAAAATCAGTCAGTTTTTTGAACAGTTTATTCAGTTTGATGCGGCCAAGCCAGAAGATGAGTCTCACCGACTTAATCTTGCCGTCGCAGCGCTGTTAATTGAAATGTCTCTTATTGACAATGAAATATCCCATGATGAACAAGCCGCATTGCGCCAGATTTTAGTTGAACACTATGAGCTTACTAACAGCGAATTAGATACCGTCATGCAGCTCGCTAATCAGGAACTTAATCAAGCAACTGATTATTATCAGTTTACTTCGTTAATTAATCAGCACTTTTCATTGGACAATAAAATTAAAATGATCAGTCAGCTATGGAAGGTGGCAATTTCTGATGGAAAAATCGATCATCATGAAGAGCATTATGTCAGGAAAATTGCAGACTTACTCTTTGTTCCACATAGTGAATTTATTAAAACGAAACTACAAGTTACAAGCGATAGCTAATTAAAAATTTTTGGTAATTGAAAACATTAATTCATACTTTTTATAAGGGCTATCTTTAACACGCTCCATCGCCCAGTACTTAATATGCTCGTCTGTTTGCTCATAAATACAATAACCTTTCAAAGTTAACCGATACACCACAGGTAGAGTATCTTTATAGCGGTCAGAACGGGTTATTTTAGCGGTATCATTTACCGAGTCCAGCGAGTTTTGCGCAGTGACTTTTGATGAAGCAGTAAAAATTGAAATTTGTGGGTAGTAAGCTTCAGCCAAGTGCGCTTGATTAACCATGTCACGCTTTTCTAATTCAAAAGATATACCTGAACGATGAGAAAATTGGTGAGTAATGCCTACATGATAGTCAAGCTTGTTAAATTGATTCAGTAATATTTCCTGAGGTGAATTTAAAGGGGCTTGTTGCCATAAGTTATCTGATGGGGTTTCTTGTGTTTTGACAGTAAACCTGATTGTACCGGCTTTTTCATTGGCTAACACCGGGCAAATTGGTGTAGTTACCAAAACAATACCTGCTAGAATTTTACGCATCCATTGCTGGCGCTTAATAATGCAGTCTAGTTGGCCGGCTGAAATGTAGCCTAACTCTAATAAACTCTGTCCCAGTCTACAATGATGTTCGACCTGATAATCTAATGCTTCTTCCAGTTGCGCTAAACTTATCCAACCCTTTTTAACAATCAGGTTTCCAAGTCTTGATGACTGCTCAAACGCATGACTATCGGGCATAGATGGTTCGCTCCTCTTACAACGACAACAAGAACAACTCACTCCTCAACTGAACTAAAACTCCTTCTAATAGTTTAATCATAGCTTGCTTTGAGTTTGGTGGGGTAATGAAAAATAGCTTAAACAACTAGGTGAGCTTAAATAGTCTAATTGAGCATAATATTTATGACAATTAGCAATTGGGTGACGATACCAGTTGCTGTACTAAGTTATAAGATTAAATCACACTATAACTAACAAGAAGAGTCTGGTTAATTTGGACCAATCGTTTTTAAAGAGATGACTGTTGATTAACCTACTCACTAAATCCCAAACCCCACTCAAATTCAATAAATGGTTTAACAAACCGGCCAGTAGTTCAGTAATTCACCAACTATAGAATAAAATAAGAGCTCTAATTGACCCGGCAATCTTTTAGTCAGCTTTTTATCACAATAACTGATTAAAACACCTAATAAAACAAAGAAATACTTGAGGAAGAGGATATTATTGACCCAATTAATTAATCAGGCCAAAAAGATATTGGCTAATTGGCAGCCGTATTTGCATTGGAGGTGATACTGACAGGATTAACCACTTTGACATTTTTATTCAAATCCAATCCCAAATGTTTGAATGAATATTGCAATGAAACATTACGTGGTTTCATGCGACACTGATCGGGTTGAAGTCGAACAATTTCTAATGCGTTTGATTGTTTATCGGCAACTTCTACCGAAAAACTATTAAAAAAAGTACACCCATATCCAACCGCTTGAATGGTAATAAAACCATCTTTGACTTGATAATCGGTTAGTACAGCAACTTCATGGTCTTCAGATTCTGAATCATTTAAACTAACTTCAGAAACAAAAGGGAGGTTGCTGCATCCAGCTAAACTAACACTGGTTAACATAAATAAACTGACTTTTAAAACACCCATACATTCTTCCTGGTTCAATCACTACCCAAAAATTGGTGAGTCGTTGTGTTATACATAAAAGCTCGGCAACACTTTAAGCACTGACCAACTTACCCTAAAATATTTTTATCTTAAAATTATCTTTCTTTTGGCTTATTAAGGTTAAAATTTAAATCCTAAAAAAGCCTTTGTTAACGTTTTATGATTAGCATCCATCAAACACGCCACGCTTTAATCAAATTGTTATTATTTGTTGGGGCCGTATTATAAATGTAACAAATGTGAAATTCTGTAATATTTAACAATTATTCTGATATTTGACACACAAATATCACATTTTTGTGATATTGAGAGCTCGGTAATTTTAGAGTAAATCATCACGCATTAAAATCATTTTTACCTATTTTGTCAGACCAGTTAACATTATTTCTGAATATAGTCTTCCCGTCAGTTGATTACCCTGCAAATAATAGACGGATTTAGGTAGTAATAAGCTTCTCCCAACTCCCCAATTTTTAGCATATTGCTGTGTTGTCGAGCGTGTTTCAGTAATCAAACGTCCGGCTAAATTAAGTTGTAGAGTCAAATTATCAAATCCATCAATATCAAATACATACAGTCCCGAATCAGCCCATTGTGTCATCCCGCTACCCTGCTTTTCGCTGCGATTAACCGGAATCGCTATTCGTAACTTGTCACTATTAATGCGCAACAAACTGATACTTCTCAAATCGTGTAGCGCTTCGCTCCAACTTCCTTGTTCACCGATGACTAGCGTATCTTTGATTTGAGGCTCACCATTTAAAGGGATTTGGTAGAGTTCAAGTTTAATACCACCAACCTGCTCATTTTCTACCTGATGGCCAATCCCCAATAACCACTCTTCACTCAATGGATGCAAATAGCGAGCAAAGCCAGGCATTTCGAGTGCACTAATAATTTCTGGATGGTGCGGATCGGATAAATCGATTTGGTATAAAGGATCTGTTTGTTCGAAAGTAACAATATAGGCTTTATCGTTAATAAATCTGACGGCAAAAATGGACTCACCAGGTTTGCCTATTTTCTGAGGCTGGCTGTCATTAGGTATTTGTGCAATTGCGGTAAGTTCATGCTGAGCATTTGCTCGTAGCACGGTCAAATGATGTACCTGTTCATCATCTTGCCAGGTGGAAGTCACCACCCTAAAATCCCCTTGATACTCGCTCATAAAAAATGACGGATCATTCCAGCCCAGCGCACCTTTGACCATACCGGTCGCACGATACCGCAATCCAGCTTCATCTAAATCAAATTGATGAAAGCTCGAAATCTGCTGATTTTGAATCTGTAATTCTGTCTGGTCACTAGTTTGCTCATTGGCTTGGCTATTTCCTTCCGCATTTCCATCAATCCACTGACTCGCCCCTAAAAACAAACTATTCGATGAAGCATAAATTCCATCCAGTTGGGTGTTAACACAAATAGATGACTCGACAGTCCGTGTTTGCAGGTTTATTTCGCTAACGGTAACAAAGTCGGCAAACCCTTCATTTTCACCAACATTGTCATATATCAGGCAATCATCCGGCTCAACGAGTCGAGTTAAAGGGCCATCGTTAATCTGATAATGTGGCAATAAGTCGAACAAGCTCGCTTTTAAAATTTCCTTTTCATTAAATTTTTTATCCGCCTCAGAGACAGCCCCTAACACAAGTGACTCAATTTGCGGAATAAAGTGAGTAATTAAATACAATCGGTTACCAACTCGACGACTACCTTCATAGTTTCCTTCGATCTCCAGTTTCCAACTCTCTTGCGGGTTGCCAGCCAAATCTTCAGGCGTGTCCACATGATATAAACGTAACTCACTTTTGCCTGTTCGCCATCGCCAATCAATATCAGCCCATACGTCATTCCATATATACAGCCGTGAAGCAGCAATGGTAACCAGCGAACGACTAGCATTATTTTGATTTAAATACATCCCCTGCAAACGTAAATCCTGATTATCATAAGGAAGGAACGCAATTTCTTCATGTTGAGCTGTTTGTGAGTTCACCTTAACAATACGAATCCCAGAATTTGTTGATTGACTGGAATTTGCAGGTTGCTCAATATCGGCCGGGAAATAATCGTCATTCATGACATACAAGTAGTCACCATCAAACTTCAAGCGATCAGCTTCATCGACGCCAGCTTCGTGCGTGTTGGTAATCGAGAATCGGGATTGATAATCACCAGCCAGATCAGTTTCCGCCAATTTTAGTATTTCAGCTTGTTTTTTTAACTGTAAACGCAATCCATTTTTCAAATAGTGGGTAAACTTTTCATCACTGACTTTCACCAATTTGCTATCTTTAACCTTTGCCAAATGCAAAGCAGAATAATCGGTGTTAATCTCGCTCTCAACCGGTTTTTTACTCCCACCACAGGCGAATAAAATCCCTAAAATTAACCAAGCAGAGAGATGATAAGCCAACCACCGAGTTAAGTGCACAAGCATGACCATAAGTTTTCCCTATTGAGTAGTAACTCTTTGAGAGTAGAGCTAAAACATTCGTTAAAACACTCAGCGTAAACACGCTAGAATGCTGAAAATATGCTCAAAAGTTTATTCAGTGCATCTGCAAATATCTATGCGGCAATTGATTATTTTTGTGAAATTCTGTAAAACGACAGGTCTTACATAAATTCACAGAAAATCACTGATTACTATATGAAAAAACCCTTGAAAAACGTCACAATTATCACTGTTTCTGTCATTTAAGTGTGGTAGTCTCAACAGCAACACCTTGATAGCGACGTAACTTTGGGAAATTTTAAAAATATCTACTTTAAGTGAGCAAATTGTTGGTTAAGTTATCTGTTTATTGTTTTCGCCAGATTCTAATGCTTTGTATTTGGTCGATATTCTGCCAGTCCGTGTTGGCCGAAGAAGACTGCCAAGCCGAATCAGCCGACTGTGTTGCGGTTGGCGAATGGTCATTCGGACTCGGACTTGGACTGGGTGTTCGCACCAACCCACTAATTAAAAATAACGATATCCCTCTGATTGTACTGCCTTCTATTTCCTATTACGGTGAACGTTTTTTTATTGAAAATCTCGATGTTGGCTATACGTTGATTGATGATACTCCGTGGATGTTTAATTTACTGGTTACGCCGAGTTATGACCGAGCATTTTTCTCACGCTGGGATATAACCAACATTATCGATAACGAAGCCATTTATGCCAATGATCAAGTGTTTGAACCGGTACTTGACCCCAATAAAGATTATCAAGGACCATCAACTACAAACAACTATCCATTAAAAAAGCGCCAATTCAGCCTGTTAGGTGGAATGGAAATCAGCACTGACATATACCAAGGACAATTGCAAATGCAATTACTGAACGATTTATCCGATGTACATTCGGGAAGCGAAGTACGTTTTGCCTATTTGAAAAGCCTTGGCAAACAAGGATGGAGCGCTACAGTAGGATTTTCGTGGAAAGATAAATCAATGACGAATTACTACTATGGGGTCGATCCTGATGAAACCTCAGCCACACTGAGAGTTTATAACGCCAAAAGCAGTTTTAATCCGTTTGTAAGAATTGGTTGGCGAGAGAAATCAGAATCGTCAAGCGCTTGGCGCTTTGGTTTTGAATATCAACAGCTAAGTGAAGAAATCAGCAATAGCCCGTTAGTTAACAAAGATTATGTCATTACCGCGTTTATAGGAAAACAGTTATCTTTTTAATAACAAAGACAAGTCGCTCTTGTCGAATGATAAAACAAATAGTTTGTCTTGTTGTCATTTGTTGGGGCTTTTCAATTAACAGCTTGGTACAAGCTTCAGAAAAGCCAGTCAACGAATATGGGTTATTTTTGTCTCCTAATTTATGCTTGTTATCTCAATCAGAAGCCGATTGCGAAATAAAACTTCATGTTCGTTGGCAAACGAGCTTGGCAGCCGACTATTGTTTAATGCAATCATTGGCAGAACCCGCATTAAAATGCTGGGAAAATAGCAGCAAGGCAGAAGATTATTTTGAACTTAAGCTCACTAAAAATGCCACGTTATATCTGGTCGAAAATCCAGGTCAAACAATAAAATACCAGCAAATTATTCGCTTGCAACGTCAATCCCCCCCTTATCGAACCCGGCGAAAAAACCCTTGGCGCTTTTATTAGGAGTCATACCTTGTCACAAGATTCAAAGAAAATATTACTTATTGAAGATGATGATAAACTGGCGAAGTTAACCCAAAACTATCTGACACAATCCGGTTTCATTCTAAAAGTAATTGCTGATGGCAACAAAGCACTCGCGATATTCAATGAATTTAAACCCGATATGATTATTTTAGATATCATGTTACCGGGTAAAGATGGTTTAACCATTTGTAAAGAAGTGCGGCCAATTTTCAATGGACCGATATTAATGTTAACCGCGCGCAATGAAGACTTCGATCAAGTACTAGGGCTTGAGTTTGGTGCAGATGACTATGTAATAAAACCAGTCGAACCACGAGTTTTGCTGGCACGTATTAATGCATTATTACGCCGCACCTATCGCGAAACCGAAAAAGTTACCGACAACTATCAATTTGGCTGTTTACAAATTGATGTATTATCGCGCACGGTTTCCTTTGAAAACCAAGCCACTAATATTTCCAGTCACGAATTCGACTTATTATTATTATTAGCAGAAAATGCTGGTAACATTTTGAGTCGTGATCAGTTATTCAAGCATTTATATAACCGACCTTATGATGGTATGGATCGTTCAATTGATGTTAGAGTTTCGCAATTAAGAAAAAAATTTGGTGACAATCCAGAAGAACCTTTTAGGATTAAAACCATTTGGGGAAAGGGCTATTTATTTGTACCTGATGCCTGGTAAAATCTGCATAGAGAAGCCCGTTTGAGCATTTCAAATCGCCTTTTTATCCGTTTATATCTGATAGTTGTTGCCTCAGTTATCTTAGCAGGTTTAGGTGTCGACTATATTTGGCAAAGCTATTATTCAACCCAAACGGAAACAACCTCTTTCGAAAAAAATCTACTACTGACCGCCAAATTGATTGAGCAATCTCCCGATTTGCAGAAACAACAGGTATTGGATTATATTAATCAAACCAGCGAACATCAGGTTGCCTTGATTGATATTTCGCAAATTCAGGCCAATGAACTGTTAACGGCGCTTCAACATGGCGAAATCATTACCTTAAATAACGAATCCGGCAGCAAGACCAGCTATATTCAATTAAGTGGTCAACAAAAACTTATTGCTATTGAAACACCACAGGTTGAAGTCCATCAAGTCGCTAAAACCATTTGGCTATTTATTTTTTATTCAATTATTGCCGGTGTTATTTACCTTTGGACATTACCACTCAGTAATGATTTAAAAAAAATCGAAAACGCGGCTAAAGCATTTTCGCAGTCAAAGTGGGATGCTAAAGTAGATATTGCCAAAGGATCACCCGTTAGGCATTTAGCAAGAGCCTATAATCATTTACTCTTTAAAATAAAACAATTACTCAAAGACCAACAGGCAATGTCGCATGCCATTTCACATGAATTACGCACGCCACTTGCGCGAATAAAATTTTCAATTGAAATAGCTAAAGAAACGACCGACACTCATGAAGTTCAGCAGCAGATTCTGAGTATTTCTGACGATATTAATGAGATTCAGCAACTGGTCGATGAATTACTGGGATATGCCACACTCGAAAAACATTCAGTTACTGCTAATATGGAAAAAGGTAATATTAAATATCTAGTCGCTAACTTGACAGAAAAACTGCAACGTAACTCACCAGATAAACAAATTGCAATCAACATACACTCGCCAATTGAAGAAATTTACTGCGACAGTTATTTAATTGAAAGAGCACTGCAAAACCTGATTTTAAATGCCCAAAAATTTTGTTGTCATCAAGTGCAAATTACATTTCAACAGAAAAATCAAAATAATCAATTAATTGTTGAAGATGATGGTGAAGGAATACCAGGCAATAAACGCCAGCGGATCTTTGATTCCTTTGTTCGTTTAAATAACAATCAGCAAAAACAGCATAAAGGATTTGGTCTTGGTTTGGCAATAGTAAAGCGAATTGCGCAACTCCACCAGGGAAAAGCTTTAGTTGAAAAATCAGACCTAGGTGGCGCAAAATTTATTATTCAATGGCCTAAAAATAATATCAAGTAATCAATATTCAATAGTTGAACTTTTATCTTTACATTCTAATTCACATTGTTTATTTATACAACTTGACTATGACTGAATTGATTCAACCATTGTAAAAATTCATAGCTCAATCGATGTGTTAATAACTCTTCCCTGATTGCAACATGAAATCCATGATTATCAACAACTTTATCTGGGAATGGCGCAACCAATTGCTTTGATTTTAAATCATCTTCAATTAAAGCATAAGGGCCAATTGCAATTCCATGTCCACTAATCGCAGCTTGTAAAGATAAGAAGAAGTGATCATAGAATGGACCAAAGTTTACTTTATTATTATCAATTTTTTTTGCAAATCGATTAAACCAGTCATGCCATAACTGTGGCCGCGAGCGCATATGCATTAGATTTCCTTTTAATAAATCTTCAACACTTTCAGGGCGTAGTGAGTCATACAAAGTAGGCGACATTACCGGGGTTGATTGATCAGCAAATAATAAAAATGACTGATAGTCAGTTAATCTTATAGGCTCACGCCTAAAAATAACATCAAAAGGTTCGTTTAAATGCGCAACACCATCATTATTTGATACTGATACACGTAACTCTATATTAGGATGATTTATTTGAAATTCAGATGATCGTGGAATGAACCAACGTAAAGCAAACGAAGGGGTCGCGTTCACACTGATTATTTTTCGATTTCCCCGGTAAGCTAATAATTCCGAAGCAACAGCCAACTGATCAAAACAGGAACGCACATATTTTAAATAAACTTTAGCTTGCTCAGTGGGTCGCAATCCTCGCCCCTCTCGAATAAACAGCTTTTGATCAAAGTAGGATTCGAGTTGACGAATATGCTGACTAATTGAGCTGTGAGACACATAAAGCTCATTTGCCGCCTCAGTAATACTCGATAAACGAGCAACTGCCTCAAAAGCTTTTAACGAATTCAATGGTGGTAACTTTCTCATTCTAATTGCAGCCGGATCTCTGAACTTCTCAACTTAAACTTATTAGTAATTTGCATTTCAGTTAAGCGCGATTAACTATACTTTATATAATCCCTGCTTTTGTACAATCCCTGCTTTTGTACAACCCTTTCTCTTGTATAGTCCCATCTTAAATAAGTCATGTCTTTTATAAACTATTTCTAACACTCTTCAATCTGGGCTTTGGACAATTGTTTAAAAATCTTACACGAGGTTTATTTATTTCTACTGGTCGCTCAACTCTTACCTAGCATACCATTAAAGTATTTCAAAAATATGATTACAAAAAACGATTTAATTCACGTAATCATTTAATTAAGGTAACAGTAATGAACTATTTAGCAAACCGAGTGGCTAATTTACAACCATCTGCAACCAAAGCCATGACCGAACGAGCGCATGCGCTCAAACTCGAAGGTAAAAGTATTATTTCACTCAGCCAAGGCCAACCAGACTTTGACACTCCACCCAATATTACTAAAGCAGCTATTGAGGCAGTTAATGCGGGAAAAACTCGCTATACACCAACCAGTGGTATCATAGAACTGCGTGAAGCAATCAAAAATAAATTTCTCTCCGATAATCAAATCGAATATTCAACTAGCGAAATAATAGTTGGAACTGGTGCCAAACAAATTTTATTTAATGCATTTTTAGCTACACTAAACTTTGCCGATGAAGTTATTATTCCTACCCCAGCATGGGTTTCTTACCCTGAAATGGTTAAATTAATAGGAGGCAATCCAATCGAGGTTTACTGTGATCGTCAAGCCAATTATAAATTAACGGCACAACAACTTGAACACGCAATAACCCCGAAAACCCGCTGGCTGGTATTAAATTCGCCATCTAATCCAACTGGTTCAGTTTATAGCAAAGCAGAATTAAGCGCATTAGCAGAGTGCATTAGAAAGTATCCTCGAATAATGGTCTTGTGCGATGATATTTATGAGAAATTAATCTATGACAATCAAGCCTTTTATACCTTGGCTCAAATTGCACCAGATCTAAAAGACAGAATATTAACCATTAACGGTGTTTCTAAAGCTTATGCTATGACCGGGTGGCGTATTGGTTATGGCGCAGGTCCAAAAGCTTTAATTAAAACGATGAGCATTATTCAAGGCCACTCGACTTCCAATCCAAATTCAATCGCGCAATATGCGACCTTAGCAGCCTTAACCGGACCACAGCATTATTTACAACAGTTTACAATGGCCTTCGAAAAACGTCGTAATTTCATGTTTGGTAAATTAAATTCACTCGACGAATTAGATTGCACTCTACCTCAAGGCGCTTTTTATTTATTTGTCAATTGTGAAGGTATTTTTCAAAAAACAACACCACAAGGAAAAAAACTCAATAACGATATTGATGTCGCTTTTTACCTACTAGAGGAATTCGGAGTTGGTCTGGTACCCGGTAGTGCATTTATGGCACCAGGTCATTTAAGACTTTCATTTGCTGCAGCAGAATCGCAACTAGAAGCCGCTTGCGAGCGAATTAAACTCGCCTTAGCATTACTTCAATAATTTATCAGGTTAACTACTTATGCAACATTTACAATCACTACGCAAAAAAATTACACAAAAAAAAGTTATTCAAGCGATGGGCTGCCATAGTCCACTGTCAGCAAAAGTTGCAGAAAAAGCAGGGTTCGATGCTTTATGGGCATCTGGATTTGAATTATCGGCAATGTATGGTCTGCCCGATATGAGCATGATCACCATGACTCAACATCTAGATATGCTACGCGCCATTGCCAGTGAAACACAAATTCCAATTATTGCCGATATAGACACGGGTTATGGCAATGCAATTAATGTTATTCACACGATTATCAGCTATGAACAGGCCGGTGCTTCTGCGGTAGTCATGGAAGATAAGCATTTCCCAAAAGTAACCAGCTTACTCGAAGGTGGACGCCAACATCTACTGCCAATTGAAGAGTTCCAAGGTAAAATAGAAGCAGCCTGTGCGAATAGAATCAATCCTGACTTTTTAATTATTGCACGCGTCGAAGCGCTAATCGCGGGGCTTGGCGAAGCAGAAGCACTTAAGCGAGCAATGGCATACGAAGCAGCGGGAGCAGATTTGATTTTGATTCATTCCAAACAAAAATCACCTCAAGAAATTATTAATTTTACTAATGCCTGGCAAGGCAATATACCTTTAGTTATTGTTCCAACGGCTTATCCTGAATTAACGCTGGCTGAAATTCAAGCCTTACAAAAAATAGCTATTGTTATTTACGGTAATCATGCAATTCGCGCATGCACTGCAGCGATGCAATCAACATTTCAAAAAATTTTAAAGCAAGGTATGTTATCAGTTGAAAAAGATATCGCCAGCGTCAAAGAAATATTTGAATTACAAAATATGGATTGGGTAAAAGTCAATGAAAAGCAATATTTACGTTAAATCGAAATCAATTAATGAACCACAATGAATAATCTTCTGGTCAGTATTTTTTACTGACCAGTTTAAATTGAGTTAGCCTTTATTTTATTGCGATATTAAAATAACTTAAACTATTCCTAGCTTAAGTCTATTCTATTAATCAATAGTCGATCAACGGTATAAGCAACAACACAATCGCCGGCTACATTGGTCATTGTACGAATCATATCGAATATTCGATCGAAAGGCAGAATAAATGCAACCACTATCATCGCTTGTTCAACACTCAATCCCATAACTGTCAGTACACTAATTCCCATAAATAAAGCAGAAGAAGGCACACCTGCGGCACCAATCGATGAAATTGTGGTGGTAAGCGCAATCATTAAAAATTCGCTCAGCCCTAAAGGAATATTAAATACTTGAGCCGCAAAAATAGCGACAAGACCAATGTATATACTTGTGCCATCCATATTTATAGTAGCACCTAATGGAAGTACCGAACCACTAACTGATGGATTAACTTTTAGTTTTTCCTGCACGGTTGTTAGTGTAACGGGCAAAGTACCTGAACTAGATGCAGTAGAAAAAGCAATTCCTAGCGGACTGGCAATTTTTCTAAAAAATGTAAGAACACTGACTCGTTTTAATTGCAATAAAATCCCACCATAAACTAGACTAACTTGGACAAAGCAAGCCAAATATACACAAATTACTAACTTAGATAATATTTCAAATACCGCAAAACCATGTTGCGCAACATTAACGGCGATTAAACCAAAAATGCCAATAGGTGCTAACATCATAATAGCTTTAGTAATTTCAATAAATACTGAAGAAACGCACTTCATTATTAAAGCAAATGGCTTTGCTTTGTCACCACTGGCAATAATTCCAATACCGATAACAATTGCAAAAAAAATAATACTTAAAATATTACCTGTCAATAAAGCGTAAAATGGATTAACCGGAATAATATTGATCAAACGCTGTGATAAGGATAATTGCGTAGCAGGCAAGCTTTGTACATTTATTGGTTCAGTTGAAAGTATGATTTGACTATCAACTCCACTTCCCGGCATTAATATACTACCAACAATTAACCCAATACTTACAGCCATTAATGTGGTCAATAAATATAAACTAATTGCTCGACTACCAATTAAACCTAAAGATTGCACATTATCAAGACTACAAATTCCAGCAATCAATGTAAAAAAGACAACAGGTGCTATCAGCATTTTTATTAGTCTTAAAAAAACTTCCCCTGTCCAACTAATTGACTGAATAAACTCACTCTCAAACAGCGTACCCGCTAGCACGCCAAAGCTAATCGCAATAATGATTTGCTGCCAAAGCGGATGACGTTTAATTAACAGATAGCCAAGAAAAGTAGAAACAACTAACAAAAAAATTATATAGAGCAACATATTCAACACTTATCATTAAATAAATTTTTTATCACTATAAAATGAAAACGCTAACCGAACTGGTTAGCGCTTTATATAAAATTGGATTCTCAGTGCATTAAGGTTATTTCATCCCAAAACTTAAAATGTCATTGAAGATTTTAGATAAAAAGAACCACCATTATATCCCGCAGCAGAACGGCGTGGATAAGGTAAACCAACACTTTCTCGTGCAGTAATTTTTGAGGGAAATTCATCAAGCACATTTTCTGCACCAAGAGTTACGACAAAACGCTCATTGACTTTATAGTTTAGTTCTATATCAATATAAGTTGTTGCATCAATTTCTTCTCTCAATGCTCGTTCATCAATATGCTCACCGAAATATCTCGCTCTTAATAATACATCAGTTTTGTCGTACTCTACTTTAATACTGGTAACAAAACTATGATTAGGAATATTTTCTTCGATGTTGGCAACAGACGTTTCACCAACCGGATTCTTACCGTTTACCAGATGCTGTTCAATAATTTTGGTTTTGGTATAGTTGTAACCAAATGTCCAGTAAGTTGAAAACTCTCCCCAATCATTTTGCTTACTGGCAATAATATCAACACCTTTCGTTCGCGTATCGACTGCATTAGTAAAAAAAGAAATTGAATCAAACGCGAGATCATTAACAGCAATATCAAAAGTCTTAAAAATGCGATTGTCTAAATCTATCCGATAAAAGTCGGTCGCAATATTTAATCCATTATCTAATGCCAAATTAAACCCCGCACTAATATTAAAAGAAGTTTCATTAGTTAAAGGCGCACCGCCATTGGCCAATGCTAAAGGCGATGTAGGTGAAACCTGACCTTCATCTTGCTGTAATCCGGTTGTTCCATTAAAGCTAGTATTAATAACGGCAACATTAGCTTGACCTGGCGTAGGGGTTCTAAAACCGGTTGAAACAGCACCACGGAGTGTTAACTGATCAGTTGCAGAAAATCTGGTTGCAAATTTCCAGGTTATTTCACTATCAAAATCGTCATAATCTTCAAAGCGTAGTGCTCCATGAATTAGCCAGTCTGCTGAAACTTCCCATTCTGCATCAGTATAAAGTGCATAATTTTGACTCTCAAAGCTCCCTGCTGATGATGGATGAAACCCCGGGAATCCATTTGAACCAATAGATGCACCGACAGCAGCATACGGTCCTGCGATATAAGATGCAGATTCACCTGCTAATATATCAAATGTTTCCTTGCGCCACTCTGTACCAAATGCTAACTGTACACTAGTACTTAAATCATAAATGAAGTCGGCATTAACCATGAATTCTTTTTGCTGTTGCTTACCTAAATAAAAATCAAAAGGTGTTGCCGCACCTAAACTCGGATTAATAGAGTTAAACAAATTAAAAGTAATTTCATTATTTCCCATCCCTACACTAACGTCATAGTTAAGTCGACTAGATAAGCTCCCATCAATGCCACCAACTAAAGAAAAATCTGTTTGTTCACCTAACAGATACGGTGTAAATCCAACAGGAAATAAAGAATTAAAATCAAAAGCGGGATACTCATCGCTTGGTGAATCGAACGCATCAATAACACCACTTTTACCAGGTTCACGATAAAAGAATCGATATATCCCTTCGATATCGGCATAGTTACCATGCCAGTATATCTCATGCTTATTATTGTCTAGGCTATAACCACCACTAAAAATACTGCGTAAACCTTTTTGTTCAGGTCTACCCCAGGATTGCACCAGCGGCGCATCATCAAAAGGAGAATCGCTTCCAACACCAACAGCCCCTTCATCAATTAATTGTTGAGCCAGTGTGTTTTGATATCCTCGACTTAATGCTTCAGCGTCAGAATATTCGCCACTAAAATTAAAATATCCGTACTCGCCGAACTCAACGCCAAAGTTACCCGACAATTGATAATTTTGTTCACCTTCAAAATGTTGGCCGTATACTGCTCTGACTTCCCCCCCTTGCGGATTATCCTTTAAGCGAATGTTAATTACTCCGGCAATTGCATCGGAGCCATACTGAGCAGCAGCACCATCGCGTAGTACCTCAACACGTTCGATGGCAATAGCAGGAATTAATCCAATATCAGCAGAGTGTGCACCAGATGAAAATGTTGGCGCATCAAATTGAATTAATGCAGAACGATGTCTTCTTTTTCCATTTATCATCACCAAGGTTTGGTCAGAAGATAATCCTCGCAACGAAGTCGGCCGAACAAATGCACTCCCATCACCAGTTAAAGGTGTTGCATTAAAAGAAGGCACTAAAGTTCTCATATTGTCAGTTAAGTCACCTCCGCCGGCAACAGAACTGATCTCTGTTGCTGAAATTAAATCAACTGGCACTGGTGAGTCAGCAATGGTGCGTCCAACAAAACGCGTCCCAACAATTACGATTGCCTGGCTTTCATCATCAGAGACATCAGAGTTGTCGGGATCAGTATTTTGTTTATCTGAATTTTGTACATCTAAGATTTGATCATTTGAATTTGGCTGTTTAAAAGATTGCGCATGTAAAGCTTGCTCATTGAAACTGTGTTCAACTATTCGATACTGTTCGCTAACTTGAGCAATAACTGAAGAGCTCACTCCGCCTAGCAAAGCAGTCGCGATCGTTACAGAAAGTTTATTTTTGCTAAACTGTTCAAAAGACATATTTTTAAAATAATTCGAAGAAAACATGTGAAGCCTATAATTAAATTGATAAAAAACGTGTACATTATTCCGATTACCAAGATAGGCATCTAGTTGTATATTCTTACAGTTATGTGCGTAAAACTTACACGAATAGCATTTTTTCAATCAATTCAGCAGGTAATCAATTATCTCTAATATAGATTTACAAACTTCGATAAGATAATAATTTTTTGTCGTAAAACTTTAATAATTGTTAAACTACTTTTTAATACAAATGAAATATTACGAGGTTAATATTGAGGGTTTTCTTAGTGTTGAATAATATAGACTTATAAAAAGTGTTTTTGATTTTCTGAACTAGGTAACAGGCAGTGATCACTTTTTCCAAAAAATCGATAACGATTTCGTGCAAACCAATCATAGGCAGAGTCACGCATAAACCTGGGTATTATTTTAAAGATAATTAGTAATTTATAGGGAAAGGCTAGTTGAAAAATAATGTTAAAAAAGGCGCTGCTTTTTTCAAAAGCTTGACCATTTTCAATATAGATCATCGTGTCAAATCGATCGGTAGGGAAACCGAAGTATTTCAATAACTGCTGTCCTTTATCAGATTGAACACTCACCAGTTTAAACTTGTATGAACGATCATTTTTTATAATAAAGCGACTCCATCCATTACACAGATGACAAACGTCATCGAATAAAATGACTTTGTCATCAGGTGAAATAAACTCGGGAAGTCGCTGGTTCATTATTTAATAAGTGATCCTATACCACACGTCACAATTAACTGAGTCTTTAACTATTCTCAAATAAAAATTAATAATCAAACACCACCACTAATATTAATTAAAGACTCACCTTTCGATTTGCCTTCAATCTCTTTAGCTCGCTTGGCTAATTTATCACGAATCGATTTTTCAATCGAATCAACCAGTTTGTCATTATCGATTTTGTGACTTTTATTGCCGTCTTCATAAAGCAGACTGGCATTTTGTCCGCCAGTTAATCCCAAATCCGCTTCTTTGGCTTCACCAGGTCCATTAACAACGCAGCCAATGATCGCCACATCCATCGCTTCTTTAATATCTTCTAAACGATTTTCTAATTCATTAACAGTTTTTATCACATCAAACTGTTGTCGCGAGCAAGAAGGACAAGCAATAAAATTAATGCCACGTTGGCGCAATCCCAATGATTTCAGAATATCGTAGCCAACCTTAATTTCTTCAACGGGATCTGCCGCCAATGAGACTCTGATAGTATCACCAATCCCTTCGGCTAATAACATACCCAGTCCAACCGCTGATTTTACCGCGCCTGCGCGTAATCCACCGGCTTCAGTAATGCCTAAGTGCAATGGCTGATCAATTTGCCCAGCAAGCTTTCGGTAAGCCGATACTGTCATAAATACATCAGAAGCTTTTAAGCTGATTTTATAATTCTGAAAATCATGGCGATCGAGAATATCGATATGTCGAAAAGCCGATTCAACCAATGCATCTGGCGTTGGCTCACCATATTTCATTTGTAAGTCTTTCTCAAGTGAACCAGCATTGACGCCTATGCGAATAGGAATGTTATATTCTTTGGCTTTTTCAATGACCGCTTTGACACGTGCTTCATTACCAATGTTGCCTGGGTTTATACGCAAGCAATCAACACCATAATCAGCAACTTTGAGCGCGATTTTGTAGTCAAAGTGAATATCAGCAACCAATGGAACCGGTGATGAAGCTTTTATTGCTTTAAATGCTTCAGCGGCTTCCATTGACGGAACAGAAACACGCACAATGTCGGCACCAGCATCGGCTATTTTGTGTATTTGTGCCAAAGTCGCGGCAACATCACAAGTTTCAGTATTTGTCATACTTTGTACGGCAATTGGCGCATCACCGCCAACAGGCACGTTACCTACCATAATTTGACGACTTTTACGTCGTTTGATCCAGGATTCACCTTTCATAATACTTTTCTATTAATCAGTTAATTGTCCATTTGTGACAAGACGACTCTCATGGCAATAAGAATTGAAAACTCATTGCAATTAACCTTACTGCAAAACAAAAGTCGCTCGACGCCCAGCTTTAAAACGAGAGAGATCGAAAGCTTCTCCCTTAAAATCCAAGGTTACCGCCGAAGGCTCCCCCAATATGACTTTTATTGGAGCAACGCCTTGTAGCGGCATAATTTTACCTTCAGTTTTAACACCAACCGCTAATACTTCATCATTAGCATCAGTTATTTTAACCCAACAGTCAGCAAAAAATTCAAAACGCATGGCAACCAGTGACCCCTCAATTTTTGGCAGTTTAACCGGTTGATTTGTAACATCAGTTTGATTTGCTTGTAAATTGTCATCTGAATTCGCAATTACAGTCGGCTCGCTTGATGACTGTTGTAGAGTATCAGTTGAACTGCTGGTTAATTCCGATGACGGATTCGAAGGTGTATTTTGTGGTTGATTCGTGTCACGAATATTAACAGCATTACTTTTATTATCTGTTTCGTTTACTGTTTGAGTCTTTGATGCTGTGCCAACCATATCATCGGTTGCCAAATCAATTTTTTCCGAAAGATTTGCAGCTTGTCGATTATCTTCATTCGTTTGAACCGTTTCTGTGAGTTGAGTACTTTCAGTCTCAGCTGTAGTAGATAAATTTGACTGCAATTGTGTCAACGGAATTTGATTACTACTGCTCACATCATCAGCGACTGGCGATAGAAATCGATTCCAGACTTCGTATCCACCTAATGCAAGTAGTGAGAAGAAAATAATAAAGCTGATGAGTTTAACTATTCCGCTATTAGAATTGAGCTCTTTACGTGGCTTACGACCAAAACCAGAGATGACTTTTATTGATTGAATTGGCTCGCTGGTGTTACCGGTTTGTCGATCAAATTCGGCACAAATCGTTTCAACATCGACACCAACTTTTTGTGCATAAGATCGCAGATAGCCACGCACAAATGCCAATGGAATACCTTGTTTAAAGTCATTCGTTTCCAACTGGTTAATGACCGACAAAGTTAAATGCATTTGTTTAGCAATATCTTGCGCAGTTAAATTTTTATTTTCTCTCGCCTCAACCAGTAACGCGCCTATATCAAGCGATGCTGAGGGTTCAGCTGAAATATTATCTTCTACTACATCCATTGTCTTTTATTATCCAGGTATTCAGCGGTTTCTTCACTGTCAGGAAAACGCTCTTCTAAAATTACCCCATATTTAGCAATCGTATCTTTATCACGTAAATAATGTGCGGCTTTTAATCCTAGCCAAGCTGACTCTGAAGTTGTCGCCGCACTCGATTCAAAGCGGCGAACATAATCAAGCACTCGGCTATAACGTTTTTTAATAAATTCAATTTTTGCCATTTCAATCAAAGCATCAGGTCTGTGTCTATCACGATTAAGTGCTTTTCTAAAATAATCATCGGCTTTATCAATATTATTTTGTTTTAAAGCACAAAGTCCAATGTTATAAAAAGCGGAGGCTATATCAGTATAAGTGGGCACTTTAATTGCTTTTTGAAACTCCGCTTCGGCTTTTTTATATTCACCGCCTTCACACAAAAACGCACCAAAAGCATTCATATATTCGGGCTTTTTGTTATCTATAGACAAGGCCTCTTCAAAATGTTCCCGGGCTTTTTCACGTTCTTTAATTCGCTGATAATAAATACCCAGCCCATAATGCACATTACCTGACTTGGGGTTATATTCAAGCGCTTTGTCTAAATGAAATTTCGCACGCGTGTAGTTATGGTATTTAATGTAGGTTAAGCCATAACCGACGCGTTTTTCGGCTGCTTCAATTTTATTAAATCGGCCTTCAGCTGATGGCTTTACTGTACGACCGATATTACCTGTTTCAGTTTTACGAGTCGTTTCACAGGCCACCAAAATAAAACCCAGTGAGAGGATTATGAGTTTTCTTATTAGCATTGGCAGTTCCTCATATTGCTTTGATTCAATGATCCCTACCTTATCATGACTTGATTTCAACAATATTGATTTCTCTTTCGCGTCGCTGTTGTTGACGGCGAGTACGATCATTCACTTCACCTACTAACTGTCCACAGGCAGCATCGATATCATCGCCGCGAGTTCGACGAGTGACAACAACAAATCCTTTTTTCATTAATATATCACCAAATTTATCAATGGCTTCCTGAGTCGAAGTTTGATATCGGGTTTTTGGAAAAGGATTAAAAGGGATCAAATTAATTTTACAAGGCATATCTTTTAATAGTCGCGCCAATTCCCTCGCATTTTCTGGCGTATCATTCACATCTCTGAGCATGACATACTCAATGGTTACCTTTTTGCTCGCCTTGGCACTATTTAAATAGTTTTTTACCGAAGGAAATAATACTTCTATCGGATATTTGCGATTTAAGGGAACCAGCTCATTTCTAAGTTCATTGTTAGGTGCATGTAGCGATAATGCAAGAGCAACATCTGAGCGTCCCGCCAATTTATCGAGCCCGGGTACAACGCCTGATGTACTTAGGGTTACACGACGTTTCGACAGACCATACGCTAAATCATCCAGCATTAAGTCCATTGCTTTTGTGACATTATCAAAATTTAGCAATGGCTCACCCATTCCCATCATCACAACATTGGTGACAGCTCGATTGCCAGTTGTACGTAAACTCCCCAAACGACGAATGGCAAACCACACCTGCCCAATGATTTCAGCAACCGTAAGGTTACGATTAAAACCCTGTTGCGCAGTTGAACAAAACGAACAATCGAGCACACAGCCAACTTGTGAAGAAACGCATAAGGTGCCACGTTCTCCGTCAGGAATTAATACGGTTTCAATGGCTTGTCCATCGAGCAGTTTTAGTGCCCATTTAATAGTGCCATCATCGGAAATTTGTTCATAAATAATTGACGGACCTTTAATCTCGGTGGTCAATTTCAATTTTGCTCTCAAAGACTTTGAGATATTGGTCATTGCGTCGAAATCATCAACGCCAAACTGGTGGATCCATTTAATCACTTGAGGCGCGCGGAATGGTTTTTCACCGATTTCTTCAAAAAATCGAACCATATCATCGCGATTCAGGTCGAGTAAATTTACTTTATCACTCATTGCACTACCTTTTTTGCGATCAGAACTTGATACTTTAAACAGGTTATCTGCCTAAAAATATAAGTTTCATGTATTAATATAATTATTCGAGCTGTTCAACCAATTCTATTCGATTTTAATAACAATTGTTGAGTATTTATTATCAAAATTTCTATAAAGTTCAGGTTATTACCGTTAAACCCTGAATTAAAAAGAACAGCATCAAGTATTTGACTAGCGACTGACTCAAAGTCATTTGTCACTGAGATATCATTATCCACTACGAATACCGATAATCAATATGACAATCAATATTTAATGGGTAGATTGATATTTAAGTATGGGTGTTTATATGGATATTAAGACCAACATTCACATTTAGCCGTTAAACATTAGTAGACATCGAAATAAAACACCTAACCTCAGCCATTTGACTAGCAGTATACCATGCTCTTAATTTAAGAACACGCTAGAGCGACCAAACGAGACTTAAAAATACCTGCCACATCAGCTTGTTAGCATAGCCCAACGGGCTATTGATATGCTCACAACTCGTCAAATGGCAGATATTATTGTTATCATTTTAAATGCTGTCAGGCAATTATCTGACAGTCTCATTTAAGGTCTGGCCATCACGCTCAAATTTAATAATTAACGAGTGCGTGGGCAAATTTCATCTTCAGCAAAGAAATAAGCAATTTCACGTGCTGCTGATTCTGGTGCATCCGAACCGTGAACCGCATTTTCATCGATTGAATTGGCAAAATCGGCTCTTAAAGTACCACGAGCTGCCTCAGCAGGATTAGTAGCTCCCATAATTTCGCGGTTAGCAGCAATTGCATTTTCACCTTCAAGTACTTGAACCATAACAGGACCAGAAGTCATAAAAGCGACCAAATCATTAAAGAAAGGACGCTCTTTATGCTCAGCATAAAATCCTTCAGCTTTTTCTTTGCTTAAATGAACCATTTTACTGGCAATAATCTTTAGTCCGGCACTTTCAAATCTTGCATAAATTTGACCAATCAGGTTTTTGGCAACGGCGTCAGGCTTTACAATAGAAAAAGTACGTTCGATTGACATCGATAGGCTCCAATATAAAAATTTAAAAATCAATAAGTTAGATAAAACAAAAGCATCTTCTGATGCTAAAGGCGCGTATTATACACGGCTGAGTATGGATGGTGTAGAAATGATTCAATTCTAATGATGTCATTTTGAGCAAAATTGCAACAAGTTAAAGTATAAGTGACATTCAATTATTCGACTTATTTATCCCATTTATCTCTTACCGGGGTTGCTCTAAAGGCATTTGTGGCAAGAAGTTAATCTGAATTAGTTTGGTTTGGCAAAATTGACTGAATAATAAAGTCACTTACAAATTGAGCCTGTTGCGTTTTATCAGTGGTTATTTCGCGAGAAAATGAGGCAAACACCGTCGCGCTTGTCGCATCGACCAGTGTAATGGTCAGTTTGTTTTTACCACTATAATGACGAGCTGTTCCTTCCAGAATCCATTGTGTACCAAACTCTCCCACCAAATAAGGATAAGGACTTTGTGTATTATCGAAATACGCACTGCGCGCCAGCACCTGTATACCAGATTGGGAAATCAAGGCGGCAGTCAGTTGCTCTTCGATTTCGAGTGCCAAACTTTTAAGTTCATCATTTTCATAGGTAAATGGCAGTAGCGCAACTTTGGTCGTTGGTGTCGCGACCCATTGTTTTACCAGCCAAAGACTCCCCGTAGATAATAAAAGCACTGTTACAAAGCCCATCAAAGCAACCTGCCAATATGTTAAACTGTAGGATGTCTTATTTTTATACTTTACGGGTAAGTCAGTCTTTTTGGTTTCCTTATCAAGCTCACCTGTTGCTTCTCTCATCGATTGTTCATCAGGCCAATCATGTTGCTGTGCATTCACTTCGATTGTCGAAGGTGAGTTTTCCGTAGAGAGCGCCTTATTACTAACCTTACTTTTGGTCAATGTATCGTCAACAGTAACAGGCTCAAATTCTGCTGCAAAGCTAGCAACATCATCCCCCTCTTCTCTCCCGGCATTTTGCAACGCACTGGTATGCTGGGTTAAATCACCCAAATGCGCTGAAACCTTACTTTTTTGTGTCTGCTGAACCCAGCGATAACCGCGCTTAGGTATCGTTTCAATATATTGAATCGTCGAATTGTGTTTTCTTAAAAGTTTTCTCAGGTCGGCAATGCAGCGAGTAAGTACATCATCACTGACAACCTGATTGGTCCACACAGCCTGAAAAAGCTCATTTCGGCTAACAACCTGGCCCTGTTGTTCGATTAAACAAATTAGAACACGCATATTCACCGGACCAATCCGCTCACTTCCTGCCGAGGTATTTACCATCCCCGTCTCAGGGTTAATGCTTAGTGTGTCACTTTGATAAATTTCCATTTGGTCTTTACAGTTCGTGTTTAAAACAGTTTGTACTCAATTAGTCCCAGTTTATCAATAAAACGTCAGATAAAAACCCCTCTACATCAAGCACTCAGAATTTTCAGATATTTTTCTCAGGGAAAAAAACAGTAAGTGCGTCAATATTAATCCGGTAGGACAAGAGAATCCCTTAGGTCAATCGGCTCGACATTTTGTGGTGCGGTTTGATCCATTGTAAATATTCTGTTTTCAAGAGTGTGCCATTATCTGGAGTTACCTATGAAACCAATTAGTCAATACCATCCAATTGCCAAATATAGCCTGTATGTACTCGCTATCACATTGATTTTCATCTTGAGTGTTTTACTTATTAATACTCAGGCATTTGATGAAAAAAGCTCGCCAGCGGTTAATTTAGTCATGCAACCCCAAGACCGCATCAGTCCGCAATATAATGCTTATTTTTATTTTCTCGGATTACTCGCCAGTAATGCTCAGGATCCACATGAAGCAGGTCAGAAGTTACAGCAAAAATATGTCGATAACCGAGAAAAATTAGGTCTGGATCAACTATCAGCGAGTGACTCCACAAAAATATTGCAGATTAGCGAAACAGAAAGCTGGTTTACCCAGTTTGAAAGATGCCATGCGCGAACCCAACACTTTTGTTTTCAGCAAAGCCTTAACAATATTAAAGCGCTTGATTTTAATTCGCCGCGATTAATACAAATGCTAAAACGATATGCAAGACTCACCGACTATCAGGACTACCAATCCCCAGATAAAATGACCTTTGCCAGTCCAATACCAGCATTTGGATACGCATTATCACTTCAACAAATTAGCCTGGCACATCAATTTAGCACACTAGAATTTGATAGTTTTTTAATTGCGATAGAAAAAGATATTAATTTCTGGCGAACCTTATTGCTTAAGAGTGATATTCTTATTGTTAAAATGGTTGCCATTGCCGCAATATGGTATGACGTTCGATATTTATCGAATATTATAAGTCAGCATCATTTATCTTCGGTACAAGTAGAAAACATTCAACAGCTTTTACGCCCACTGAATAACAAAGAGCTCGATTTGAGCAATGCTTTTCGCTTGGAAGCGCAAACATTATACAATCAACTAGCCAAATTAAGTCGCCAAAATCTCCAAGAAATTTATGGCATTAAAATCAGTTTTTTTGATTCAATGATTCAAGTCCATGCCACTCAAAATTTACACTTTGAACGGTATCTTTCACCAATGTTAGTGCTATCCAAGCTTAATAGCAGTGCCTTTTATGATGCTGTTCAACAGGGAAAGACTGAGCACGTCACCGAGCAATGGTTTAGCCTATCACCTAGTAATTTGTATAACCCCGGAGGAAAATTGTTACTCCAGAATATTAATTGGTCACCGAGTGATTACATTGCCAGAATGCACGATATGAACGGCATGTTTAATTTGGTAAAACTACAGCTTGAATTGAAAAATCAATCTGAATTTCAGCCGTTACAGTGGGTTAACGATTCTGCATATCGTAATATTTATACGCTAGAACCATTAATTTTTAATGAACAAAAACAAACGCTTGAGTTTGAGTGTTTAAGTAAAAAATCGTTATGTTCAATTAGCTTTGGGGCTCACCCATAGCACACTGAGCCAAAAAATGCGCTTAGCAAAGCGCCCTCATAATTTAGATGCTTCTTAACATAGTTACTTAGACTACCCTTAACATAAACCTCGGTTAACGAGGTTTATGAAGCCAATACAGCGCAAAAAAACCAGCAAACTCATTTTTGGTAATCAACACAAGCTCAATTTGAATCAGGATTGATAACAAGCCACTTCAATTCGCATTCCATCACTATCCTTAAAAAAGATAGCGCGACCTTCATCAAAGGTTTGAATTTCAGGCACGTCGAATCGCGCATTAGCCATGATATTTTTAATTTCAATAAGCTGCGCTTCGCTGTGCGCAGTAAAACCAATATGATTTAAACCTGGTGCATATCGTCGATAACAATAATCCGCATCGGGAGCTTGTTTAAAATCTAAATGATTTCCTTCATCATTGACAAACACATGCTCTCGAATTTTTCGAAATCCAAGTTGTGGTAACAATACCTCATAAAATGCAAAATGATTTTCCATATCAGATAGCATAATCACAATATGATCTAATTTCATTAACGTATTTTTAATCCTATATAATAAAATTTTTAACTTTCATCAATTGCCTCAAGCTCCGCTAAAAAATCAAGCTCAGCCTGTCGATAAACGGTTCGCTTATGATTGGCCCATAAATCCTTAATTTTGTCGGTATTACAGACTTTTCGGTCGACTAAAACACGCGTATTCAATTCACCTCGCTTGGCTGGACTGGGTACTTTGGCAAAGACAAACTCATTACTGATTAAATCCATAAAAGGTCCACATTTGCTGGTGGGCATAATAAAAACCAGCTGCAAACCTAAAGACTCTGTTAAATAATTAATAACTTCACGTGAGCGTGTTTCATCCATTTTTGAAAAAGCTTCATCAACCAAAACTGTACGCAAATGACATCGACCTTCGGCAAAACGAAATGCCGATGTAATGGCTGCGGCTCGAATAATATAGGCAGGCGTTTCCAATTGTCCGCCCGATCCTGTTCCATATTCACTTAATGCTATCGGCGGTTTTCCGTCAACCTCTTTGTAAATTTCATACTGACGATAATTGCGGTAATCTGCTATTCTACCTAGCTCGCGTAAGGCTTTATCACTATCTTCTTCAAGCAGCATCGCCATTAAACGATCTCTAACTTCAACTGATTTTTTGGTTAGCTTCACGTCAAATAAAGTTTGTCCTTCAGTCAAATCAGGATGTTTAATCACATCCTCAAAAAATTTGGCATACTCTTTATATTCTGGAATCCATTCGTAATCAAAACGAAATGTTTCCCTATCATCACCAAACTTATGATTGGTCAATTCCTGATTAAGCAAATCGATCTGACGTTTTCCATCGTTAATCGCCTGATGAATAGAATGACATAAGTTAGTGACGAAAGTATGATTAAAACTTTCTTTCAATTGTTTTAACTGTTGGTGCTTTTCAAGTAATATATTATTTTTTAAACGATTATAAATATTGTCAATCTGACGCTGCAACTTGATAATGCTATTAAATAGTTTAAGGTCAAACTCACCATTAAAAGCGGTATAGATTAGTGCATCACCTGGTTGACAAATTTGATTGTGATTCTTAATCGCATCATCGAGCTGCTTTTCCAATTTAAACAGGTTACTTTCAACCTCCTGAATTTCAGTCTCTGCAGTTGCAGCATTTAAAGTATTAGCCAATGAATCGGCAATATTTAAAGAGTTTTCCAAGTCAAAACTCGACCAAATAGATTGTAGCTGTTTAAGTTCAGATTCACACGCATCAACCAGTGTCAGGGTTTCCTCTTGATCATTACTCAATCGGGTAAAGCTTTTCACTAGCGCTTCCAGTCGTCCTTTTAACTTGCCTCGCTCTTCAATTAACAACTCACCTTCTTCGCGACGGGTTTTCTCTTCTCGCGTTAAATCAATCAGTTTTTGTTCCAATGCCTGATGATCAGATAAATCAATATGGGATAATAAATTTTCAATTTTTTGTAATTCGCGATGATAGGCCAGCGTTTCACTCAACGGTTCAATCAATGCCACACTTTTTAATTTACTGATACTATTAATCAGTAATTTAACATCTCCAATTTTTTCATTTACCTGATTCCAGCGCTCAGTCAACTTTTGTAATTCATATTGTTGCCCGACAAAGGCTTTCTGTCGGGCCTTTGCACCAAATACCAATTCACTCTCACTGATATCACAGCGAAACAGTGCATAGTTTCCAGATGCCAGACAATCAACCGTTAACCCCCGTCGAGTTGTTCGCAGCTCGTATTCGTCGTTTACCTGAATCACACTGCCATAACTGGCAATTAAAAAATTTTTCGCCGTAGAATGAGTAAAATCCATCAAATGAATAATAGAGTTTTTTTCCAGCGCCATGCGCTGAGCATCACGCTGCGCTTTATAGGCTTGAATAATTCTGGCTTTATTAGCTCTGCCTGGAAGTCCTCGCACAACCCGTATTGCTTCGGCCTCAAACGCCTCATCAACAATAATTGAATAGCGAGCACCACCTAAATATCCTTCAATAGCCGCCTGCCATTTTTCATCAATCACTTCGACATGGTCACATAAAACTCGTGGGTCAGCTTTGGGACACATATTTTCAATTGCGGTAATGGCTTTATTAACATAGTCAGGATAATCTACCTGTTGTTGCTCAAGTCGGCTCACCACTGACTCTTTTTGCTGGCACTCTTTAGCGAGCTGTTGAAAATTCTGCTCTAGTCGATCTAAATAATTGTCAACTAAAACTTTAAGTGATTTACGTTGTTCATTATTATCTTCCCAATGTTCAACCCAGGCATTATTAATACTTTGAATTTGATTAATTTCATCGAGTTGCTTTTCCAATCCTTGAATGTCATTTAGTAAATCTTTTCCCATTAACTGGTGAATATCGAATGAAGAGTCATTAATACCGGCAATCACTTTTTTACCAGCAGCCAATGTTTTCAGTTCCGCAATCATTGGTAATTCTGTTTGTATACCCGGAGATTGTATTTGTTTGATAATCTGTCGGGTTGCTTGTAGATTACCATCAAGCAACTGACTTTCCATTAATAGGCGCTGTGCTTTTAAAGCCAGCGCTTGACTCTCTTTATCACGCTTTTTCTCTAATTCATCTTTTTCTTGAAGTGCGGCCACACCCATGCGTTGCGCTTCAAGTGCAATCCGCTGCTGGTGCAACTGTTCAACACGTTGCGTATTAATTTGAATGTTTTGATCAAGTTCTGCTTGCTCATTTCTAATTTGTTTCTCTTTATCTTTTGCAGCCACATAATCCTTTTGACGAATGACATAGTGATGTCTGGCCAAAGTATATTTTTTTAGTTTGAAATCTCGCCAGGTTTGTAGATAACCTTCACTATAATTAACAGCGCTCTCCAGCACGTTAACCGACTCTTGAATTTTACCCGCATCTTTTTCCATACCGTGTATCGTCTTGAGCTGACTAGAGATTGAACGCACAGCTTCACCCAGATCTTTTTTCTCAAGAATTTCATCAGCAACAAACCGATTAATGCTTTGCACAGGCTTATAAGCCATAAAACGGGAAAATGCTTTAGCGGCTCCCATAGCTTCAACATCAGTTACCGCATCTTTTTTACCACGAAGTACACCATAAAGTCGGCGTAAATAGGCTCGCTTGGTGTCGTACTTTTCAACCGCGGATTTACCAAATAAAGCAATCAAACTATTATGCAGGTTATCTAATGTTAAAACTGCATTATCAGGTTGCAAGTCGCTCAGTTGCAATGTTCGATTTTGCTGTTGGGTTAAAATATAAAAGACCAACTCCTCTTGACGCGCAAGCCGGTTACTACCTGCATTTTCAAGCCAGGCTCTCACGCCTAGCATCGCCGTAAACGGCTCGCCAACTTCTCCTTCTGTTGGAAAAAATGAAGCTGCCATATAGCCATCAGTTGGGTTCAACCGCGAATAACTACCATCATCGCAACCTAATACATAAGAAGCCAGTGTTCTGACTTTTTTTCCACCTCGCCCCTTTTGTGTTGTTTCATCTTGCCCAGGATTGTACTGAAAAAGATTTTCATGCGCGGCAGTCATAATGGTTTGAATCATATCTGCAGCAGTTGTTTTACCCGAACCATTACCACCAGAAAACAAATTAATTGGACCAAACTCAAATTCACTGTTCGGCAAATTTCCCCAATTGACCATAATAAGCTTTTTTAGAAACATCAGGCATCTCCCTCGATCAAGCTGGCATTGTCAGGTTGCATTTTTTTTGTTTTTCTAGATTTTTTATTTTTATCAACTTTTGCTTGTTCGCTATTTGATACTTCATTTTCTGGGTTTTCGATTTGAAATTTATCGTTATCCCGAGTTTCATTTTGAGTTATTGCCGCCCCATCAGTTATTACCGACTCAGACGGAAGTGAAGCAATAGCGTCAACTGCTTGATTACTGACAAATGTCATAATCATTGGATGAACTTTAATCCACCCTTCACCATTTTCAAATGCTTCTTCGTGTCGATATTCAATTAATCTTAATTGGCGTAAACGTAAAAACAATTTTTTTCGCTCTGTAATTTTATCGGGTAATCCTCGACCTAGTAGGTTTTTCATAGCGATAGTAATTGACTCTATCGAATCTAATGCATACCCTTGCTCGTCAATTTTTCCTTCTCTTAACGCTTTTTCATACTGTGCTCTTACCACCAAAACTAAGGCCGTTTCAGTTTGGTTTAAACGTTGGCGTAGTGATCCACTCCAGGCATTATCCTCAGCTTCTTTCATTCCGGGAATTTCACTAGAGGGCGGATAGATTCGTGCATATTCAAAGCGAGGCTCAATTAATAGCTGTATTCCAATGACGGCAAGATACTCTTCAATTAATTCTCGACAGCGAACCAGCCGATCAAATAATTGCTGCTCTGTTTGACTTTCTGCGCGCGAGATCACCGAGTAATTCATTAAACGTAATATCAGTTCCTGAAATTCAAACTCGCTTGTGTCCAGCTTTTCTAGCCGCTGCCCCAAATATTCATTAAACTTCATTTATTGCTTCTCAATTGATGGCTGCTTTTTTGAGTGTTTTTCATCTGTTCTTTTTTCAGATTTACTGACCAGTTCTAATGAAAATTGATCAGCCTGTAAAAAATATTCGTCACTGGTTTTTTCGCCAGTCGGTTCAATCTTGAATAAATATTCACTGGAACGTCCTCCTGCACTCGCCGCTTCTATTGCATGACTACGCAAAATCAAATCTCGTGCATTATTTATAGGCAGTTCATGTAAAAAGATTTTTTCGCCCTGCGCTAAAGCGTCAATCAGGTAATCGGTCAACTGTTGATTGTTCACCATGAAAGCTTTTTCTAACACTTGCTGTAAATAGAACTCTCGACGAGATTTTTCATCCATTGAGACACTTTCTTCAACATGTGTATCAACAATTTTCTTTTTTCTACCGGCATATATTTTTAATTGTGCAGGATCTAATAAATTCAGATTAAGTCCAGAAAGCGTCTCTCCAGCCAAATCCATTTTTTCAGCAAAATCACTATCACTCAATGTTTTCAAGCGTTGCAAATTTTCCAGGAGTTGGTCGCCACCACCTTGATGACTAAAACTTAATTGCCGCATAATGATATCAGCACGCCGAGTAAAACTGAGTAAAGCCTGACGTAATGCGGGCAACATAATATTACTGGCATTGTGAATACGTCGTTCTATTTTATCCAGCAGTGTCAGGTAAATAGATTTATCTTCAGACTCAAGTAGTTCGGGCGCCGTTTTTCTTAGGTTTAACTCAACCTGTGCTTTAAATTCTTTTCGTTTTCGTCGCGCTACACCAATGGTGGCTACAATATCATCACGATATTTTTCGACACTATCAACAGATAGTCGAATAGCAAGATCGGGGACAAATCTTTTTTCCATAAATTCAAAAAACTCGTCACTGGCTTTTTGCACTAACTGTTGTGCTTCAACTTCTTGAATAAGCGCTCTTTTGCGCTCTTCAAGCTCAGCAATAACATCACTAAAGTCACTAATAATACGTTCTGAATATTCGTAAGCATCGAGTAATTCATAAATATCACCCAGTTCTGAAAATACTTTCAGTGCATTACGGGTATTGCGGGTATTTCGGTGACGGGTTCGAAATCGCCCCTGATTTAGCTCGACCACGGGCTGGGTAAACATTCGGCCAATTCGTGTAAAGCCATAAGAACTCTGTAAGGTTGCCTCATCAACCTGCTTTTCAAGCCAAGCATGTTCTAATAAAATATTTAGTGTCCAGTTAGCCTGTTCTCTTTGTGAGCGCACTGGCTGGTTAAATTCATCTTCGCCATGAGACTCAAGTAATGGCGCACGCGTGATAGCTTCTTCAAAACATTCAATAACCATTTCACGAGAAAGTAGCTGTGAATAATCGGCCTGGCTAGTATAAAGACGACTATACAACAATTGTAAACACTCAAGAATCTGCTCTCGATATTTACTGGTCAAGGGTTTGAAAAATTCTTGATGCTGGCCTTCAAAGAACACGGCAATACTACCTTACTTGAGTTGATTGATAGCGAGTAGGATCATTTTTTAAGGCATCAATAAATGCTTGTTGACGTATTAGACAGGAGTCACATTGCCCACATGCCTGACCATCTAAATCAGCTTGATAGCATGAAACAGTTTGAGCATAGTCAACACCAAGCGACTCACCTAACTGAATAATTTCAACTTTGGTTAAATCAATTAAGGGGGTAAGAATTTTAACACCTTTGCCTTCGATGCCGGCTTTTGTTGCTAAATCAGCCATTTGTTGAAATGCAGCGATGTATTCAGGTCGACAATCAGGATATCCCGAATAATCAACAGCATTCACCCCAGCAAAAATAGCTTGCGCAGACAATACTTCAGCCCAAGCTAACGCAATTGATAAGAAGATAGTATTACGTGCTGGCACATAAGTAATCGGAATGCCCTGTGTACCCCCCGTTGGTACATCGATATTATCATCAGTCAGTGCAGAGCCACCAAATCCAGCTAAGTCAATCGGAATAATGTGGTGAGCTTTGACCTCAGCCTGAGCCGCTATTTTTTTAGCAGCCTCTAATTCACTATTGTGCTTTTGTCCATAACTAAAACTCAGTGCGTAACAGTCGTAATTTTGCGACTGAGCAATAGCCAGACAAGTGGTCGAATCCAGTCCGCCCGATAACAGTACGATTGCTCTTTTATGATTGGTCTGCGCTTGCAATGCTCACCTCGTCTTAGCTTTGAAATATTTTCAGGCGTTAATAGGACTAACTTAATTCACTTGTGATGAGTCTGAATCTATTTAGTCAGGTAAAAATCTGAATTAACAAACTAGTTTCACACAAATCGGTGGTATTAAAATTAAACCACTAATGTCCAGCAGCATCATTCCACAATAATTTATGCAACTGAATTTGAAAACGTACGGGTAAATTATCTGCAATAATCCATTCAGCTAGATCGCGCTCGTTAATTTGACCATAGCAGGGTGACATTATCACATTGGTTTTCTTTGCCAGTTGGTATTGGTCTATTTGCATTTTAGCCCAGTCGTAATCCTGGCGATCCGTTAATACAAATTTGACTTCATCTTGCTTGGTCAAGTGGGCAATATTAGTATATAAATTTTTACTCATTTCCCCAGAACCGGGGGCTTTTAAATCCATGACTTTATTAACTCGCGCATCAACATTGGCAATACAAATTGCCCCTGAAGTTTCCAGAGAAACCAGATAACCACGATCACATAGCGCTTTAAGCAATTCTTCACAAGGTTGTTTTTGCGCCAACGGCTCACCACCGGTAATACAAATATGCTGTGGCTGATAAGATTCAATTTCAGTTATTAGTTCGTCAAGTTGTCTGTAGGTTCCACCAGAAAAAGCATATTCTGTATCGCACCAGACACAACGCAAGGGGCAACCGGTGAGGCGAACAAACAAGGTGGGTTTGCCAATGGTTGAAGATTCTCCCTGCAAGGAGTAAAAAATTTCGGTAATTTTCAGACGCGACAAAATAATTAATTCAGCAAAGGTTAAAAACAGGGATTTTACCTAATTTTGCCTAAAATGTCTGCGTACAATCACGTTGAGCGGCAGATAATATTGCCGACCAACTCATGCTAAATATTGATTGGTTAGATTGAACTCATCAAAGTAATTATTAGAAAATTTATTTTTACCTGACAAAGTTATAATAACGTATGGATGCTATGTAAGATAGACGGCTAGTGATTAGATTTTTTTCATTCAAGCGTTTGCCTAAGTGCTCATTCACACAATCAGTTAGTGGCACTATCGAAAATCACACCTTGTTTTTAAAAAGCATTGCGTCAGCTAAAAACAGCGGAGAGTTTTATTGCTCAGTTAAAAAAATTGCAAAAGTGGTTTAGTCTACACTGCTTTTGCAATTTTAATTAGTCAATCATTTTAAGTGAGGTTTAATGTCCAGCTTGTTTGAGCTCTTGCAAACCTTTTCGAGCAAGTTGCTGCTGGGCACCACCATAATTATTGATTATTTCATTATATAGGGACTTTGCTTCTTCCCAATTTCCCTGCTTAGTCTTAATTTCAGCCAACTTTAACAAAGCGGTTGATAATTTTGTTGACTCAGGAAAGTCTTGTCTTAGCAGATTAAACTGTTTTTCAGCTTCTACCAAGTTCGATTGAGCAAAGTAAACCTGACCTATCCAAAAACGGGCATTATCTGAAAATGAGCCTTGGGGATATTGAGTTAAGAACTCCTCAAATCCTTTGATTGCCTCACTATATTGGCGGTTTCTCACCAATTTAAATGCCGCTTCAAATGCATCTCTTTCACTACCAGAGGCTGTCGGTGTTGTGACAGACTGGGAGGGCTGACGGGTCGTTTTGGCTGTTGTTGATGGCGGGCTACTTTGTGCGGTCGGTACCGCTGTTCTCGGGAGCGCACTTAATCGATTTTCAATATCACGGTACAAGTCTCGTTGACGTTCCTGTATCTGATTCAACTGGTAACCATGTTCTTCAACTAATCCACGCAGTTCTTTTACTTCATCCTGCAGTGCAGAAAGCTGCTGATTCATCTGGGCTTGAAGTTGAGTTTTGGTTTGTAGCTGTTGTTCGAGATATTGAAGACGCTGCTCAACAGAAAGTTGAGATTGGGCAAATACGCTTAAGGAGGTAGTGGCAGCTAAAGCTGCCACCAAATAGATAGGACTAACCTTCATATTCCAAAACACCACGGCGATTTTGTGACCAGGCACTTTCGTCATGTCCATCAATAGCAGGCTCTTCTTCACCTTTACTAACGGTTCTGATTTGTGAAGCAGCAACACCATTAATCATTAGTAATTGAGCAATAGCTTTTGCACGACGCTCACCTAAAGCCAAGTTGTAAGCTGGTGTGCCACGCTCGTCACAGTGACCTTCAACAACTACAGTGATGGCATTGTTACGTGACAAAAACCAAGCATGTGCTTCAAGCAATGCACGCGCTTCAGGCTTAATGGTGTCATCATCAAGGTCAAAATAAACAACACGAGCTTGACGAGTTTCAGTATTAATACGTGCCATACGCTCTTCAGCAGTTTCAACATCTGCTGCAGGGGTAGTAGTAGTGACAGTAGTAGTTTCTGTCTCTTGACTTTGTTCTGCATTATTATTTGAGACGGTTTCTTTACCGGCACAAGCAAACAAGAATACAGCCGAAGCCAGAACGATAAAGCCTTTCCCCAATTTGGTGATTGACATAAGATTGCTCCTATTTTTTAGCTATTAAATTAAAATTATGTAATTCTGCCCATTATCCACGATTTTTATAGTCATTAACAATGACATTTTCAAAAAAGCGTGACTTTCATCAATTTAGAAAAGGCGACCAGACGGGAGCCTTAACCTCTCCTTCACGTGATGGTAAACGTGCTTTAAAGCGTCCATCAGTCGAAACTACTGAAAGTACCCGCCGATTTCCGTACACTGTAGCATAGATCACCATGCTGCCATTAGGCGCAAGACTAGGTGATTCATCTAAAGAAGTCTCGGTTAAAGTCTGCATTGCTCGGGTTTCAGTGTCTTGCACCGCAACGTGGAATATACCATTAGTTCGGTTAATAAACACCATCGTTTTGCCATCTGGCGTTAGTGAAGCACTGGCATTATAGTTGCCTTCCCAGGTAATGCGTTGTGCCCGACTGCTAGCAAGATTTTGGCGATAAATTTGTGGCCCACGGCCTCGATCTGAAGTAAACAACAGTGACTGACCATCAGGTGTCCAACTAGCTTCGGTTTCGATTGAGTTGGGATTATTGGTAATTCGTGAGAAACGTTGGCTAAGTAAGTCCATCACATAGATTTCACTATTGCCATCACGAGATAAAGTAATCGCTAAGCGTCGCCCGTCGGGCGAATAACTGGGAGAATCATTAATTCCTTCAAAAGCCGCGATACGCTTACGGCTGTTAGCTTTATAAATATCTTGAATAAATACTTGTGAGCGACCATTTTCAAAGGAAACATAAGCCATTTGCTTTGCATCTGGAGACCAGGCGGGCGACATAATGGGTTGAGTACTCTGGAAAATTATTTGAGGTGCAAATCCATCTGAATCGGCAACCATGAGACTGTATGGTTTGGCCCGGGTTTTATCAACGCTTACATAAGCAATTCGTGTCGCAAATGCGCCGCGTTCACCGGTCAGTTTCAAGTAAATTCTATCAGCGATACGATGAGCATGAAAACGTAAATCGTTAGGTTTAACGATTGCACGATATTCATCAAGCACCTGACGATTCGCTTTAACTAACTCACCATTGACCAGTTCTTGCTCTTGCATATAAACATCGATAAGCGCATAACTAATATCAAACCGCCCATCAGCCTGCTCAACAATACGGCCAACAACAACTGCCTCAATGCCTTTTTCACGCCAAAGACTAATATTGACGGCTTCTGCGCTGTCCACTTGCTGTAACAACAAATGACGTGCCATAGGGTTAAATCGGCCACTGCGTCTTAAATCGGCAGCAATAATGGCACCGATATCTTCGGTTGGTCGATCAGCAATGCCTTTAAAAGAAAAAGGTAAAACAGCCACTGGTCTGGCACTATCCATGCCGGAAGTAATAACGATATTAATTTCAGCCTGTAAAGTTTGCATTCCCAGCCAGAAAATGATGATAAACCTTAATAATTGGTTAATTTTTTGCTTCATTGTCTCGATTATCTAAAGTTAAATTAATTGATTTGAGTTGCTCAAATACATCGGGATCTTTCGACAGCGGCAAAGGTTCAGACTTGTAGATCGCTCGCCGACCCGAATCGCAGTGTTGCGTACCACCTTCGACCACATTAACATCAATAACTAATCCACCAGGTGCAATTTTAATTTTAAATTTACACATACCTAACTGCTCAGGTTCAATCCAGTTACGCTTTATAATGCCTTGAATCAAGGTAATATATTTATCAACTTCATTCATCACCTGTGCATGATGAGCAGCCTGTAACTCGGCGGCTTCAGCTTCCATCTGCGCTTGCATTTCGCGCTCCAAAGCTTCCTGACGCGCTTTTTCTTCAGCTTCTTTGCGCTTTCGTTCGGCTTCTTCACGTGCTTTGCGTTTACGCTCTTCTTCTTTTCGTTTTCGTTCTGCTTCGGCTTTGCGTTTGGCTTCAGCTTCAGCTTTACGTTTTTTCTCAGCCGCTTCTTTTTGCTTTTTCTCTGCTTCAGCCTGACGCTTTCGCTCTTGCTCTTCGGCGATTCTTTTCTTCTTTAAATCCGCCGCTTTACTCTCTTCTTCTTTTCTTTTTTGTTCAGCCTGCTCTTGTCTTAATCGAGCTTCATTGGCCTTACGTTCTTCCTCTTTACGTTTACGTTGTGCTTCTTGTTCCGCTTTTTTTAAGTCTTCCAATCGTTTTTTTTCTTTACGCTGTTGTTCCAACTTTTCATCTTTTATATTTTTTACCAGTTGCTCAATTCGTTGGCTATTGATTGCTTTAACATTAATTTGCGTAACCGGCGCACTAGATTGTTTGAGTTCAACTTTTGAAAATTTATAATTAACCACCAATAACGCAATCAGCCCAACATGAGCTATGACAGAGATGAGTATGGCTAACTTTAACTTCATTATTTCCTGACTTTTTATCGACTGATGTTATATGTGAGTGATTAATATTAAATTGAATTTATTAATTCATCGTGTTTACTGCTTGAAATAATTTATTTGATTAATGGACTACTCCGGATCGGTCATCAGTCCAATCGACTCAATGCCCGCCTCGGTTTGTAATAAAACCATCAGTTGAACAACTTTATCGTATGCAACCGTTTTATCGCCATTAATCATAATTTGTGTATTTGGATTAACTTTGCGATGAGCAATAACCAGTTCTACCAGTTGGTGTGCTTCTAGCGCCTGATCAGCACTATCACCAACCGATAAATAATAATTACCACTAGCATCAATACTTGCAATAAGTGGAGGCTCTTGATCGGCAGGTATTGGTTCTGCCGCTGCTTCAGGTAGATCGACTTTAACGCCCGCAGTGATTAACGGTGCAGTAATCATAAAAATAACAAGCAACACCAGCATGACATCGATATATGGCACAACATTTATTTCTGCCATAGGACGACGTTTATTTTTGCGTATAATCGGTGAGCTGTTCATATTTTCATTTCACTCGGCATTGAGTTCATCTTGTAATTTGTTAATTTGTTATTTAACTAGTCGCGCAAAATTTCGTCAAAACATTAAAATTGACAATACCCAGTTAATAAAAGGTTTACCATTAAGCCGTCGCGCTGCTATGGGCTTTACGATGTAAAATACCAGAAAACTCTTCTACAAAATTTTCATATTGTGTTTCGATTCGCTGTACCTGATGAGTAAACCGGTTGTAGGCAATTACTGCGGGAATTGCCGCAAATAACCCCATTGCTGTCGCAATTAATGCTTCAGCAATACCTGGCGCAACCATCGATAAGGTCGCCTGTTTCACTGAACCTAAAGCAATAAATGAATTCATAATGCCCCAAACAGTACCAAATAATCCAACATAGGGCGTCGTTGAACCGACCGTTGCTAAAAAAGATAAATTGACTTCAACTTTATCAATTTCTCTCGAGTAAGCTACCCGCATGGCACGATGCGTACCATCCATCACAGCCTGAGCCGAGGTGCCCGCCTGTTTGCGCAGTCGCGCGAACTCACGGTAGCCAGCCAGAAAAATGAGCTCCATACCTTTTGGGTGTGTCTGATGGCTGGTTAAATCATTGTAAAGTTTGTTCAAGTCAATTCCAGACCAAAAACGCTCTTCAAACTTACTACCAAGTGACATCGCCGATTTTAAACTGCGACTACGCTCAATAATCATTCCCCAAGAAATGATGGATAACAGCAATAAACCAATCATGACAATTTGTACAACGACACTGGCTTGCAAAAACAGATTTAGAATTGACATATCAGCTGACACGCTGCAGCTCCTCTTTAACTTCTGCCGGTAAACGACAGGGGGTAAACGAATCCAGATTCAGAGAGACGATTTGGACATTAGCTCGACAAAGTATATTTTCCCGATCATTTTCGCGGAATAATTGTTGTTCAGTAATAAAACTAGCCCCTTTTGATTTCGAAATGACGCTTATAACAGCCAGCCGCTCATTGAGCCTGGCAGGTTTAATGAAATCAATATCGATATGACCAACCGCAAACACAGTATTACGCCGCATTAATAACGCCTGATCAATTCCTAAATGGTTAAACCACTCAGTTCTGGCACGCTCAAAATACTTTAAATAGTTGGCATGATAAACCACACCACCCGCGTCAGTATCTTCAAAATAGACCCTTACAGGCCAAATAAATTCAGTCGACATTTAAGATATCGGTTTTGTCTTTCTTATTTAAGGACAGAACTATAACTAAATAGCCACAAAAATTTAACCACAATCGGAAAAATTCTTACAATTTTGAGTAATTTCTCAGGAAATGATGTTAAGCAATTGAAAATTATTTAATTTTTAGTATTTTGAACAGTATAATAATTAACTACATTCTCCTAGCCGATAGTTAATTTCCAATGCATAATTTCATTCAATTGATATTTTCTATCGGGTTCTTGAAGTTCGAATCCAAAACTTTGATAGATTTTAATTGCACTGGCAAATTGCGGGACAGTCTCTAAAACAAGTTGCTTCATGCCTTTTGATTGTGCACTTAAAACCAGCTTTTTCAATAATCGTTGGCCAATAGACATTCCCCGGAATGAAGGTTTGACAAAGAGACGCTTTATTTCACCAGCCTCATTGCCAACAGGCTTAAGTGCAATACACCCTGCAACCAGCGATGTATTGAATAGCTTCTCTTGATACTCATTTTTGGGTAAAACGGATGGTAGTTTCGGCGAACTGGATAAATCATGATTTGACTGTTCTTGCGAAATGGCCAGCCATATCTCACCCATAGGAAAGTGATAATAGTCAGCTAAGTTGTTCAATTCATGGGTAAAATTCTGAAAACATTGACAAGCGTTAACAGAACTTTCATAAGCTTTGAATATTTCGCGAGCAGCATCAAGTTGCGTATCACTAAGCGCAGATATGAATTTAATTGGTTGTGATTCCATAAATCACTCTTTTTGCGGAGTAAACTATCAATAAATCCCTCCACAGTGCAGAGGGATTTATTGATTATCGATAATTGATTTTCAATAACTGCTTAATTAATCATCATTTGCATTATAGCAAAGTATATAAGATAGTTAGTCTTCCTTTTCTAGACGCTTGATTTCATCGATATGCTGAATTTGATAAGGTGGGATCGCTTTACCTTTATTATCACCTTGTAAATAGAAACTCATCCAGCGCATCAGTCTCATAGAATAATCAAGCTGCGCAGCAACTCGCCGATTACCATGAGGTTCATTTGGATAAAGCACCAGTCTAACAGGTGTATCGGTACGAGTTTTTATATACCGATAAAGCTCCATCGATTGGCTAGGATGAACTCGCGTATCTTTTTCGCCATGCAAAATCAGTAATGGGGTTTTGGCTTTATCGGTATGAAAAATCGGGCTTCGCTCAAGCATCCATTGCCATCTTTCCCAAGGATAATTCCGCGCGTGTACATCGTGCATCTCTTGTGGAATGTCTGTTGTTCCAAATTTAGATAACTGGTTAGCAATTCCCACAAACATCACGCTGGCAGCAAAGTGCTCACTTAATGCTGTCGCTCCCCATGCCGATGCATATCCACCATATGAACCGCCCGTAATGCCCACGCGCTTTTTATCAACCAGTCCTATGTCTGACAAATGAGTAATCGCATCAACTAAATCATTAAATTCTGCACCGGCATAATCGGCTTGTCCCAGTTTTGAAAATTCGACACCACGACCAGTACTTCCTCGATAATTCGGTAAAAATACAGCAAACCCTTGCTCTGCGGCATACTTTACCGGATAACTGTAACGATCTAGCCAAGCATCGCTAATATGACTTTCCGGACCACCATGTACCATCATAATCAATGGATAGCGTTTTTTCTTTTTGTAATTTAATGGATAAATTAATACACCTTGCAAATCGAGACCATCTCGCGCTTTATAAGTAATAGTTTGCTGTTCGGGTAACTTGATTTTACTTAATTGTGGATTAGTTACTGTCAAACGAGAATTTTTACCACTGGAAAGTTCAAAAACTTCAGCTGGATATTTATCACTACTCCCAACCCCGATTAATGCTTTTCCCGACGAATCACTATCAAGCGAAGTAATGACCACCTCTCCTGCTGGCACTTTGGTTTTAATGTTACCGCTATCAATATTAACAACCGCAACTTCGCTTTGTGTACCAACATGGCCTAAATAAGCCAGTTCAAAATCAGATAACCACTGCACCCCTTTTACATGCCCCATATAGTTTTTAACGGGCTCAGAAATACGTCCTGACTTTACATCTCCAACAAAGAGTCGACCTGCCGCAGGATCGTTTTTATCAACCGCACCAATAAAGGCAACATACTTGCCATCTTTGGACCATTGAGCAGCCCCCAGTTTGCCAGTTGATTTAAAATGTACTTTTTGTTTGCCCGCTAAATCGAAAATTTTATATTGTGACTTGGTATATTGATCATCAATCAAGGAAGAAGGCGCTACCTGAAGCAATAACTGATCTTTTTTGGGATGAAATTCAGCGGAAATAACATGCCAATCTAGTAAAATTTTTTCATGCTGTTTTTCCAAGTTGGTTAAATCAACTTGATAAATCAAGGTATTTTCGACCGACTCTTCATATATTTTTGCATTAAAACCTTTTTCTTTAAGTTTTTTATCATGCTTATCTTTTTTCTTCTTTGCCAAATAAACCAGCTTCTGATCGCTATGGTTTAGTGTGTAAGCATTAATATCAGCATTTGTTGATACAATTTTTTCAGACTCACCACCATCAACGGCAATTCGATATACCGATTTATATTTATCATCATTGCGTTTTGCCAGATAGTAAATAAAGTGACTTTTTTTATCCCATTGAATAGCCGAAACATTCACTTTTCCAGTGATAAACTGACGCGATTCACCTTGCTGATTGACCACATGGAGTTCAGCATATCGACCACCATCTTTAGCTTTATAAACTTCTCGAGGAATATTGAGCGTGTAAGCAATATACTTTCCATCAGGTGATATTGTACTTTGCCCAACTGATTTTATTTGAACCGTTTGCGCTAAAGTTAATGTTCGACTTTCCTCTGCAAATAAGTTAAACCCTGTAATATAAATAACAAAAGCAAACAGGCTGATTGTTGTTTTTTTCATGACACCCCCGAAATTTTTTATCTTTTTACAAAAATATATTTTGATAACGCAGTCCGTGTAAATTTTGATTACCAATATTGAAATAATTTTTAAAATCTGTTTTTCCTAATTCAACTGATTAATCATTTCAACAGATAAATTAATTCTATATTGGTTATTTATACATCATTAGGTAACACATTCTTAATTAGGTTATATATTGCGCCAATCTTGGCATAATATTATTTTCTAATCGCGTGATTCCCTGGATTACTAATACACTTAGGTAATAATAACTTGGTGTTGATTACAACTTAGGCTTTTTTAATCTCTTTTTTAAGTGGTTAATACGGTCTAAGCGTTTAAGATTTCGTGCTAACTTGAATAGCTTTGCAAAAGCCTATACGCAGCATTTTTTAATCAACCGCTATTCCACTTGGCAACATTAATAACCTCATCAAAACTAGAATACTAAGCAACACCGATATTCGATTACCAAAAGCAATATAACAAATTAAAGCAGTCATTGTCAGACTTTGATCGATTCATGCTTATAAAAACATCCATTCTGTTAGATAATTCATTATAAGGAATAGGGATAACTGACATCATACATTTTTTACTGAGATAAATACTAGCACAATTGGTTTAGACGACAGGCATAAACCGTGTTTTTAGTTTATAACTATCTTTAAGCTGACAAGATAGATAGAATATGACAACAGCAATATACAATTGAAATATGGATATAAAATAATTCGTAAAAAATATACTTCCATCAAAGTTAAATTTGCTGATTAATGATAAATTAAGTTGTTACAAGTTATCTGGCGAGTACTAAATGTCAAATTTTAATCAGAAAGAAATTGAAATCTGTTTTAATCATCCCTCTATTAAAAATGCTTTTAATGGACTCTACGAATGTTTGGGACTGATTACTGCGGTGGCTACCAGCCCCGAAGAAATACCACCCGCGGAATGGATGGACCGAATTCGCCAAGACCCGACGTTACCGCCCGAATTTGAATCAAAAGAGCAAATTAAAACCTTTAGCAGCAATCTCGTCGGTTGGTGGAATGATTGTTTGACTATTTTTGACCATGGGCAAAAAATCACCTTACCTGACAAATTAGCGTTAACCGCAACCAGTAAGGCCAATAAAGCACTGAAAGAATTTTGTCGGGGTTATCTGGCTGGCAACACTTGGCTTTCACAGGTTTGGCAAAAATACTTACCCGATGACGATTCACACGCCAGCAGGAGTTTGTCTGTTTTAAATATTATTCTGGCTCGCTTTATCGATGAAAAAGCCTTAGCTGATAATGAGCCAATTCTTTACAATCAATTGCCTGACATTAAAGAGTGTTTTAAATCGCTGCCTACACTGATATCTGCGGTAGGTATGCTTGGAAAAGATCTCTCTCAAGCTTCTGACGACAATCTAAATTCAGATAGCAACCTGAGCACTACTGACAATGCGGCCCAAATCAAACCAACCCAACACTTGCCAATTAAAAGTGCCAGTCGCAGTGTTGGGCGAAATAGCTTGTGTCCTTGTGGGAGTGGTAAAAAATTTAAGAAGTGCTGTTTACATTAGATTTAACCGTTTCAATTTCAATAGCAACCTAAATAATTGCTACGGTTTAAATTGAAAATCTTAGCACCTTGAAAAGGTTAACGATTATTCTAAACTTATTTCTATTGAGCAGATATCTAAAATAGGCATTTATCACATACCTTTATTAGACAATTTAATTTATAGTTGAGACAATTGAGTACTGGGTTAAAAAACAATAAAGCAAACTAGGTAGTTGCCATAAAAATAATATTGGCATAAAAATAATAAACATAAGGTATAAAATCCGATGCAATACGGCAAACTACTGATTCTGATATCACTGTCAATATTCGCTTTAACCGCTTGTCAACAATCCTCAGATTCGCTTGGTAAAACAGGTGAGAAACAGCCAACAAGTGTTAACGCGACACCTAAAGTTAAACAAAACAGTTCGGAGACATCTGACATGCAACCCGTGCTTAACCTGCAAGGAACCGTAAAATATTTTTCTCACGAAGGTGGATTTTTTGGCATTATCACCCAAGATGGCGAAAAATTATTACCAATCAATCTTGCCGAAGAATTTAAACAAGATAATGCCCATATTCAATTTAATGGCGAAAAAGCAACAGACGTTATGACTGTCTATCAGTGGGGCACACCATTTAGAGTAAACAAGGCAAAATTAATCGAAGCAGGCACTCCCCCTAAAAAAGCTCAATAGCGCATAATGATTAAAATTTATCTGAGATTAGTCAAATAAATCCCCTGCGACGGGTTTAATACCGAAATGCTGATACGCCAGTTTCGTGGCAACTCGTCCACGTGGCGTACGATGAATAAACCCTTGTTGAATAAGAAATGGTTCCAGCACATCATCAATAGTGTCGCGTTCTTCACTAATTGCTGCGGCCAGTGAATCAAGCCCAACCGGCCCACCATCAAATTTCTCAATGATTGCCAGTAGTAACTTGCGATCCATATTGTCAAAACCATGATTATCAACATCAAGCAAGTTGAGGGCTAAGTCAGCTATTTGCTGGGAAATAACGCCATCAGACTTTACTTCAGCATAATCTCTAACCCTGCGTAATAAACGATTAGCAATACGCGGTGTACCTCGCGAGCGACGAGCGATTTCACGAGCGCCTGCCGAATCAATAATCAACCCAATAATATTGGCCGACCTTTCCACAATTGCGGTTAAATCATCAATATCATAAAACTCTAAACGCTGCACGATACCAAATCGATCGCGTAAGGGAGAGGTCAACAACCCTGCTCGTGTGGTTGCACCAACCAAAGTAAAGGGAGGCAAATCCAGTTTAATCGAACGAGCTGCCGGACCTTCGCCGATCATAATATCAAGTTGATAATCCTCCATCGCGGGATAGAGAATTTCCTCAACCATTGGACTTAAGCGATGAATTTCATCAATAAATAAGACATCGTTTTCTTCAAGATTGGTTAATAAAGCAGCTAAGTCACCGGCTTTTTCCAGCACGGGTCCCGATGTATGACGAATATTAACTGCCATTTCATTAGCGATGATATTTGCTAAAGTGGTTTTACCTAAACCTGGCGGTCCAAATATTAGCGTATGATCTAATGCATCTTGGCGTTGGCGTGCAGCCTGAAACGCAATATCCATCTGCTCTCTGACTTTTGCCTGACCTACATAGTCAGAGAGTTTTTTGGGGCGAATTGCGCGATCAACCTGCTCTTCGGTCCCCTGGCTGCTTGCACTTATTATTCGGTCAGTTTCAATCATGTTAAAAAGTAAATTGTAATATCTAGTTATTTAAGTAGTATTTTAGCGCAAAGTTTAACTCATCTACCAGTAATGTTTAATCGACCAGCCCATTTCTGAACTGATCGATATCGCTGGTAGTCTATATACAGATAGATTAAACAATAATGCGTATAAACCTTTATTGCATCACAAACTGCATGGTATATCGCACATTAAACTCTTCTTTAGCTGGAAATTTCCACTGCTTAAGTGCCGCAAATGCAGCCTCGTCAAAGACACCAGCCGGAACCGACTGAAGCACCTTTAAATCATAGGGATTGCCATCGTGATCGATACTGTATTCAAATTGAACATACCCTTCAATATTATTTTCAGCTGCACTTCTCGGATAGCTGGGGTTAACGATATTAACCGGAATAATATGACTATCTTCGACCTCAGCTATCGAAAAGCCGCTGACACAGGTTAACGTCACAGCACCGAATAATAAGCCCAAAACGGTGTGCCGAGTTTTAGTTGATTTACTTTTTAACATATTTAATCGCTCCTTTAACAATGATTGATTTTTCCAGTGGCTAATTAACGGATGTGTATGAGAACCACTGATTGCATTCACCAAAGCACGGCCATAATAACCCGCTTCAGTTAATCCAATTTTTTGCATGACACGATAGTCACAAGCAACTTCCTGAGCTGCTTCAAATTGTTTTTCCCCCCAATAGACCAATGGATTAAACCAAAAGAGAATCTTGATGATCATTTTCAGCAAATTCCAACGGAGATCGCCGTGACGAATATGCATCAATTCATGACTTAATATAATTCGCTGCTGTTTGGGGCTATATTCACTAAAATTTTTTGGCAAAATGAGATAGGTGTTAATTATTCCGACTACGGCAGGCATACTGAGTAAATGGCTATGTACAATTTTAAGTGACTTGAGTCGAGTTTTTGAATGTTTATTCGTTGTTAGCTTACTTTTATGTTGATCAGAAAAGTCTTCATTATCAGACAATATTTCCACTGCAACTTTTTCGACTAAGGTACTAACAGCCGTATTTGATAAATTTGAGAACGAGCGCTTTAATACATCATATCGAAAAACAAATAAACTAAACGTAATTGCCGCACCGGCACTCCAAATTAGTACCCACCATTCTACAAAAAATGAAACAGTATTCGATTGATTGATAGAAAAACCTTCTTGTTGAAGCGACAGTTGTGCCCAAAAGGTCATCATTGATTCATTCAGTGGCGCACTATGCCAAATCCCCCAATGAGCGGGAACACATAAATAAACTGGAATCACCCACCAGACTTGATATGCAACTTTAGGCGTTAACCAACGAGCAATAGCCTTGCGAAAAATCCCCAAAAGTAATATTAATAAACTTAAACCAAGACCTTTCATCATTATAAAAGCAAGTAGCGGTGTCACTATTTTTTCTCCTCAGTCCGTTCAACGGCAATGCCAAGCAATTGTTGAATTACCCATTACTTCTCAAGTTTTTTTAATAATGCTTTTAATTCTTGAATATCTTTATCGGATAACTGCTCATGTTTAGCAAAAGCGGCAACCAAATTGGTTACGCTACCACCAAAGACTCTTTGCAAAAAACCTGTTGTTGCCGACTGAATGTATGCGTCCTGCTGTAATACCGGAAAATAATGATAAATTCGTCCTTGCTTTTTAAAACCAATTGCTTCTTTTTTAAGCAACCGATTGATCAAAGTTTTTATCGTTTTATCTTGCCAATTTAACTCAGCATCGATTTTATCGATAATTTCAAGAGCGGTCAGCGGCGATGATTGCCACAAAATATCCATAATTACTTTTTCTGAATCACTGATTTTATTCATAACTTACTGTCTGATTTGGGTTAATATTTATGCTAAAAATAATTTTACTCATCATGCTAGCTATCTCTAAAAAAGGCCTTTTTACAGCGAAAGCTTCTCAACGCTTCACAATACAGCATTAGATAATAGCGCTTCTTTTCTAATTACACTTGTAATCTAAAACCAAGGATTACACATGTAATCATTAAAAGCAAGAGGAAAATGAAAATAAATAAAATATGACAGGCGTCAAATTTAACTAAATGCTATTCGACTCATTTTACTATCTGTTATATATTTAAAGGGTCACTGGTAATTTAATTTGGGAAGCGTTATGGAATATCTATATGTGTTAATTACGGCTGCGGTAGCAGGCTTTATCGGCTTTTTAATTGGCCGAAATATTTCTGGCTCTGTTCAGGAAAAAAGCCGTTTAGAAAATTCACTAAAAGAAAAACAGGATGAACTCGATGCATTCCGTAATAAAGTTACCAACCACTTTGAAAAAACGGCTGATCTGTTTAATCAGGTTTCTGACAGTTATCAATCGCTATATGATCACATAGCCAAAAGCTCGAACCAATTATGTGCTTCTTCAACTTTTCAACTGCTACCGCAAAATGCGAAAGAACAGCAAAAAGTTAGTGCAGAAAGTTTACCACCTACGCCAAACCCAGTTCATGAGCAAAACACAGCATCTAATCAGTTATTTGATTCTAACCGGATGTATAATGCTCACGAATACCGCAATCAACCAAAAGAAGAAGATGAATCCGCCGAAGAAACATTGGATACATCAAAAGTTGTTGATATTGGTTCTGCCAAAGAGGACAAAAAGGATCCCGCAGGTCCTGCACTAGATTATGCCGTCAAAGCAAAAGGGGTTATTAACCATAATAGTCTGAACGACGAAAACGTCAAAAATCAATCTTAAGCCTCAATTATGGCTGATTATCGACTAACAGAGCATTTATCCACGAATTTGATATCATCTTGAATAGTAGTCACGGCCGTTGTGCTTGCTAACGTTGTGCTAGCTAATGTTGCAGTGACTTGTATCGTAATGGCTACTATCTTACTGACGGCTCTAACATTTGGCACAAGCTAACAAATATTTATTCTCGCGACTCTTCACTTAGTTGCTTGTGGGCTATTCGCATCAACTCTATTTATCATCTATCTACATTTATCACCTATCTATCAGGCTGTTACTTTTGACTATACCGATTTATTAACGCTGGTCTACCTAAAATAAATCAATAAATAATTCAATCACCCAACAAAATTGTTAACACCTTCAATTTAAGAATATTCTTTTGCAGTGTTCATTTGAAGATTATGCTAGAATTTGCCGGCCTATAATCGGTTTTTGAGCCAATATAACCCAGACAAATTCGGCATTTGAATTTGAATTATCAAGAGACTATTTAATGAAAAAACTCATCATCATCATTTTGGCGTTGGTTTTAATTACGCCATTTTTAATCGGCTTAAAAGTGGAAACTGAATACCGTATATTGATTGATAACATGAATGCCGATCCCACTTACCACATTGAAATTACAGCATTCAACAAAGGCTGGTTAACTTCTGATGCGAAAGTGAAGATAACACCCGTTTTACCATTTAATGAACAAGAGCAATCACCATTTGAATTGCAATTAATTCAAAACCTGCAACATGGCCCACTGCTGTGGCGGACAAATGGTTTAGGTTTTGGGTTAGTCGATAGCTCAATAAGCTTTGAATTCCCAGCAGACATTCAGCAGCAATTAAATAAAGTCAATACCTCTAACAAAGAGCCGTTATCAATTACTTCGCGTACCAGCTTTGATTTATCGAGTAAGATTCATCTAGAATTATTGCCTTTTAAAATTATTGATAACCAGTTTGAGGTTGAAGTTAAACAAGGTACAAGCTTACTGACAGTAACACCAGATGGTCAATTAAAAGGACAATCCTCTTGGGGCGGAATATCTTTAAAAGATGAGTTGAATCAACAAATTGCAATAGAGAAATCCTCAACTAATATTGATATGACACTAGTTACCGGAGAGATGTTCAGTCCGAATGCCATCTTTGCTGGAATGATGGACTTATCCATTGAGTCGATGGTGGCATCTGGCAATGATCCCACAGAAAAACTGACATTCAAGAATATGAAACTCAATGCGCAATCTGATGCCAATCTTGAAACTGTCGGATTTAAATTTGCACTTTCCAGTCAGTTAATCGAATCGGCTTTTCAAAAGTTTGAAGATTTTAATTTTAATTTTCAAATTGAAAATTTTGACACTAAGACCTCTCAAGCGATAAGTGAGCTACTCACCAAAGTTCAAGCTGGCACGGTCGATCCAATGCAATCTTCAGTACAGTTTCAAGACATGTTGCCTGCCTTAATCGCTAAAAATCCAATTATTAAAATTACTCAGCTTGGCGCAACAACGACTTCAGGCAAATTGAACAATCAATTACAAGTTCAGTTTGACCAGCAAATTTATGACGCCAATAACCCGATGACCATGATAACAGCTATTAATGCAACAGCCAGTGGTTATGCACCAGAAGTATTTTTTAATGAGCTAGGCATGGCTGCCAATATTGAGCAGTTGGTTTCGCAACAATATTTAAAGCGTGAAAATGATAACTTGACTTATCAATTCAGTTTTAAAAATGGACAAGCATTACTCAATAATCAACCAATACCTTTAGGTATGTTTTAGAGAATAAGTAACAATTTTAATACTACACATCAATATGATGATATTGAATGCGCACCATAACTAATGTTCACGCTTAAATATCATCGTATTGATAATTATGTTTTTTTCCTCAAAAGCAATCATTTTCGCCTTAAAACCTACCGGATGTTATCTAAAAACCATATTTTTCACCGCTTCTCACGGTAATAACGAAAGTAAACTTGCAGTAAAAGATAACAGTGCTTACCATTGGAATTGAATCGCCAATCCCCAGCAACAATTAAAAGAATACGGCTAAACGCTATGCAAATTATCAATAATCTCGTTTTTATTATTAAATCTATTTTTTGGGGTATATTCATTGGCGCATTAATTCTATTTTTTATGCCTGAGAGCAAACTCCCTTTTAACTGGCAATCAGTCCAGGGTATGTGGGATTTTTATCAACAACATCGCATCGAACTGCAGCATCAACAAGCCGATCCGCATTTGCAGGTTGAGGACATTTCTTTCGCCGATGCCGTTCAAAAAACGTATCCATCAGTTGTCAGCATCACGGTATTTCGACCAAAAAGAATTCGTGATAACTATCACTCAGACGCCAATTCTAAAATTCTCGATCTGGGTGTTGGTTTTGGCTCGGGTATTATTCTTGAAAACGGTTACATCGTCACCAACTATCATGTCATCATGAACTCAGATCAAATTAGTGCTAACTTTTATGATGGCAGACGCAGACTGGTTGACTTAGTTGGATTTGACAGGACCACCGATATTGCCATACTAAAAACGGATTTACCCGACTTAAAACCGGCTAAACTGGCTAATTCCGGCAATGTCCGTGTTGGCGATATTGTTATGGCGATCGGCAGCCCATTCGGTAGCAATCAGTCTGTTTCATTAGGTATCGTTAGTGCAATTACAGGTCTGCCTCAAATGAGAATTCAAACCGATGCTGCCATTAACAGTGGTAACTCAGGCGGTCCATTAATTAATTCACATGGCGAAATCATCGGAATAAATCAGGTTTCAGTTAACTCTCGTGGTGGTGGACAAACCGGAATTAACTATGCCATTCCGATTGATAAAATCAAAGATATTGTCAATGGCATCATTCTCGATGGACGTTATAAACGCAACTGGCTGGGAATTACAGCAGGAGAATTAACTGATTTAGAAAGAAGTAAATATTTTCCAGAAGTTGAAGAAGGTAAAGGCGTTTTCGTCAATAAAATTGAATTAAATAGTCCTGCAGATAAAGCTGGCATCCGTTATACCGACTTAATCATTGAATATAACGGTGAAATTATCAATAGCCTAAATGATTTTTACGACCTGTTCTATCGAACGCCGATTGGTGCAACCGTTGAGTTTGTAATCATTAGAGATGGTAAAAAGTTTGCCGTTCCTGTTAAGCTCGAAGAAATGCAAGATACCTGACAATACCGCTCAAATCGCCTGTCTATCAGGCGATTCGTTTGATTGAAGCTTTCATTAGTTGGAGCTTCTCTTCGATACACTCATATCCACGATCGATATGGTAAATTCGATCGACCAAAGTGTCACCTTTTGCCACCAGACCTGCTAATACCAGACTGGCAGATGCTCGTAAATCAGTCGCCATAACCTGAGCTGCTCTAATCTCACTTACTCCACGACAAATTGCCGAATTACCTTGAATAGTAATATCCGCACCCATACGCTTCATTTCGCTTACATGCATAAATCGATTTTCAAATATAGTTTCGGTAATAATGCCAGTCCCTTCAGCAATGACATTCATTGCCGTAAATTGGGCCTGCATATCGGTTGGAAATCCAGGATACGGCGCAGTCGTTACATTTACCGCTTTCGGACGCTTTCCGTGCATATTCAGTTCAATCCAGTCTGGACCAGTATTAATTTCAGCCCCCGCCTCCTGCAACTTCAATATTACGGCTTCAAGTATTTCGGGATTGGTGTCCTTCAAACGAACTTTTCCGCCGGTGATAGCTGCCGCCACCAGATAAGTCCCGGTTTCAATTCGATCAGGTAAAACCTGGTGTTGACACCCGTATAATTTATCAACACCTTCAATCGTAATAATATCTGTACCAGCACCAGAGATTTTTGCCCCCATGGCAATTAAACAATTCGCTAAATCCACTACTTCAGGCTCACGTGCCGCATTTTCGATAATGCTGGTTCCTTTAGCTAAAGTGGCAGCCATCAGAATATTTTCGGTACCAGTAACGCTCACCGTGTCCATAAAAATTCTCGCCCCTTTAAGACCTTCGGGGGCTCGCGCTCTGACATAACCGTCAACAACATCAATATCGGCCCCCATGGCGCGCATTCCTTTGATATGTAAATCAACAGGTCGTGAGCCAATAGCACACCCACCGGGCAAAGAAACATCGGCGCGTCCAAACCGGGCCAATAATGGTCCCAATACTAGAATTGATGCACGCATTGTCTTGACTAATTCATACGGGGCTTCAAATGAATGAATTGTGCTGGTATCTACCTGCACAGTCATTTTTTCATCTAAAGTCATTGAGTTGCCTAAAATGCCCAATAATTCCAAGGTTGTTGTGACATCATTCAAGTGCGGAACATTACTGATAGATGTTGTCCCTTCGGCCAGTAAAGTTGACATTAAAATCGGCAGTGCTGCATTTTTAGCACCAGAGATCCGGATGCAACCGTCTAATTTACTACCGCCGGTAATTTGTAATTTATCCATCAGGACTCCAAATATTAGTTAATAGTCTGCTGTCTTACACTATCTCATGATGTATTCATGATGATTCCAGTCACAAATTTTTAGCCCGATTTGAGCAGTTTAGACTACTCATCAGGTTACATAATCTGCGTTGGCAAATGGCAACTGATCATCTAAATCAACCGATCTTTATTAATGAAAAATTCAATCAATCAGTCAGACAATTTGCCGATAATGGCTAATTTTTTGCCAAATATCAACTGGTTATCAATATAGTGTAGCGCTTAATGCAATAAATTCAGATTAATTTGCTTCTGCTGGGGTCAGTGTTTTGATAGACAGCGCATGTAAATTGCCAGATGCAATCTCGGGTTGAACAGTTGCGTAGACCATTTGTTGTCTTGCCACGGGACGTTTTCCTGCGAACTCCTCAGAAATAACAATCGCTTCAAAGTGATGGCCATCTCCTCTGACTTCAACTGATTGCGTATTTAATCCAGCTTCAATTAAGTTTTTAATCTCTAATTCTGTCATTTTAAGGCTCAAAAAAAGGTTAATTATGCAAATGCGGCGATTGTACATCGAAACTACCCAGATGTATAAGCAGACGAGCAATAAATTTTTGTGCTAGGTTAACTAAAAACAGTAATACTTTTGCCCTAACTTCCGTATAATGTCTCGCCTTTACCCATGCAAGGACAAAATTGGCGAATAATTAATAACAACCACACGCCAGTTTCTTAATGGATTGAAACAAATTTAAACTTGCGAATTAGGCGATTAGCTCTCAAGATCTAGGCTGGTTACGCTATTTTCAGGAATTACTAGGTTTACATCACACAAATGCTGATTTATTTTGCAATGGTCATATCAGGCATCTCTTTACTCGTCTGGAGTGCCGATCGTTTTACCGATGGCGCAGCAGCAATTGCGCGTAATCTGGGGATCTCTCCATTGATTGTTGGTTTGACCATTGTTGCCATGGGATCTTCCGCGCCCGAAGTAATCGTTTCCCTTAATGCCGCAATGAATAACACACCCGGACTGGCTATCGGTAACGCCATTGGTTCTAATATTGCCAATGTAGGTATGGTATTAGGCATTGCGGCACTTGTGACCCCTCTTAATGTCCACTCTAAAATGCTCAAAAGAGAAATTCCAGTGTTGTTTGGAGTCATGTTGCTCGCTTTTATCTTAATGCTCGATTACGAACTTTCACTGACAGATGGCTTAATTTTGTTGATCAGCCTTGGCGCATATATTTCATGGTTAACCCATTCGGCCTTAAAAAATCGCAATCAAAGTGATTTAATGCTTGAAGAACTCATCGAAGAACTTCCCGAGCAAATGCCAACTTGGCGTGCGGTTTTCTGGGTGGTACTGGGCCTGATCTTATTACAGCTCAGTTCAAAGTTGCTGGTAAATGGTGCAACAGCCATCGCCCACGATTACGGTGTTAGTGACTTTTTAATTGGTGTGACTATTGTGGCCGTTGGTACCAGTCTACCAGAACTGGCCGCATCAATTACTGGCGTATTGAAAGGTGAACATGAATTAGCCATCGGTAATGTGGTCGGATCTAATATTTTTAATTTGCTTGCTGTGCTTGGTGTCCCGGCTTTAATAGTTTCCGTCGATGTCGATAAGAGTATTTTAGTGTTTGATTACGCTTTTATGGTTGGAATCATTATTGCCGTCTGTTTTATGGCTTGGGGAAAAAAAGGTCAACCAGGGAAGATCAATCGTATAGAAGGCGGTATATTACTTTCTTGCTTTATTGGCTATCAGGTCTACCAGTTTGCCATGGCTTCACAAGCATAACTGCTTTCATAGCCAACCTTCATATTTAAAAGCTGACAAATAAAGAGCTTTAGGCAAAGCCAGTACCAAATATTAATAGCTAACACAAAAATTATCAGCGTCTAACTGATTTAACTTGTCTAAACTTGTTTTTTCGAATTAGGTTAATCCACTTTATTTAGCACTCACCTCGAATTCCAACTAGAGAATAACTCACTCTAATAATGAGCATTAGTAAAAACTGGCGAAAAAACGGTATACTCTAGCTTGTGACTCGTGACAACTTGAGTACAACTTACAAGGTTGTCTGCTTTTAGCCAATTACTAGCCAACAACGGTTAATTAAAGAGTCTTAGTGCTGAGTAAAATTTTTAGGAAATTTATGTCTAACCTAAAACCTGACTTGAAACAATTCATCGAACGCGGCCGCCAAGTGGTTGAAATAGAAATAAATGCGGTACAAGCTCTGGCGGGCAAAATCAATGATAACTTCGCCCAAGCTTGTGAATTATTGCTCACCTGTGAGGGGCGCGTGGTGGTTATCGGTATGGGTAAATCAGGTCATATTGGTAGCAAAATTGCTGCCACACTTGCCAGTACTGGCAGTCCCGCATTTTTTGTGCACCCTGGCGAAGCCAGTCATGGTGACTTAGGGATGATAACCCCTAAAGATGTTGTGTTAGCATTATCTAATTCAGGAGAGACCAGCGAATTAATCAGCATTTTGCCTGTTATTAAGCGTTTGAATGTTCCCTTGATCAGTATGACAGGTAAAACTGACTCAACCCTCGCTCGCTTCGCAACGGTTAATCTCGACACCTCAGTAGAAAAAGAAGCTTGCCCTCTAAATTTGGCTCCAACAGCATCAACTACAGTTTCTCTGGTAATGGGTGATGCACTGGCTGTAGCACTGCTGCAAGCTAGAGGCTTTACCGAAGATGACTTTGCATTATCTCACCCAGGCGGTAGTTTAGGCAGGCGCTTATTACTCAAAGTTGACGACATAATGCACAAAGGCGATCGCATACCACTGGTACAACAAAACACAGGCATAGACAAGGCACTTGTTGAAATGACCGCTAAGCGTCTTGGAATGACTTGTATTATTGATAAAAATGGCAAGCTTGCAGGAATATACACCGATGGTGATCTACGCCGCACATTGGCAAGTAATATTGATTTTAGAAATACGCCCATTAGTCAGGTGATGACGCCTGGCGGCAAAACCATCAAAGCCAATCGGCTGGCTGCTGAAGCGCTGCAAATTATGCAACAAAATGCAATTAATGCTTTAGTTGTTACCGATAATGAAAACAAGCCTGTCGGCGCGTTAAATATGCACGACTTATTAATTGCCGGAGTTGTTTGATTAATGAATTATTCAAATGATATTTTAGCTAAAGCAGAAAAAATAAAACTCTTAATTTGTGATGTTGATGGCGTGTTAAGTGATGGAAAAGTATACTTTACCGATAGTGGTCTGGAATTAAAAAACTTTAACATTAAAGACGGACTTGGCATCAAGTTACTACAAGCCGAAGCAATTAACGTCGCTATTATTACCGGAAGGCAGTCAGACATTGTTACTAAGCGCGCCAAAGAACTGGGAATCCAATTACTTTTTCAGGGACAAAAAGATAAACGTGCAGCATTTCACGACATTCTTTCACAACTTGACTTAAAGCCAGAACAAGCCGCACACATTGGCGATGATTTACCTGATTTACCCTTAATGAAACGCTCTGGATTGGGTATAGCGGTAGCCGATGCCTATCCTTTTGTAAAACAGCATGCCGACTGGATTACCGAACAAGCTGGTGGACAAGGTGCAGTAAGAAATGCCGCTGATTTGATTTTATTTGCGCAAAATAAGCTCAAATCAATTTGTCACAGTTTCCTGCAATAGTTTCTTAAAATAAAATTACTGATAATGAGACGAAAAACAAAAATTATTATCGGCAGCCCTATTGTTATTGCGGTGTTAGCGCTTATCTACTGGCAAAACAATACGCCATCAACTATGAATCAATCAACTATTGCAACACCGCAGTCAGATTACTATTTTAAAAATATAAAGATTCGCCAATTTAACTCTGAGGGCAATCTTGAAAATCAATTGAATGCACAACTGATGGAACACTTTGCCAGCAAAAATTTGTCCATTATGGAAACCGCTAATATTATTTTTTATCCGCAGGAAAAAACGAATAATGCTCAACAGTTGACACAAAATACATGGCAAGTCAGTGCAGCCAAAGGTGAGTTTGATCATTTAAGGAATCAATTAACACTTGATAAAAAAATCATTATGAGGGAAATAGTCCAAACCCAACCCCCTCAAAAAAGTCAACCGGAAATATCTATCGATACTTCTCACTTGAACGTTGATTTAAACCGCCAAATTGCAGAAAATCAAGTTGCTGTAACGATTAAAAATGAGCATAGCTTAACCAGTGCAATTGGCATGCAAATAGACTTTAAGCGTAGTCAGCTAAAATTAAAATCACAGGTTTCAGGTGAGATATACACAAATGACTAAAAATAAACTGATTGTATTGATTTTTGCTATTAATCTAATGCTATCATCAGCGATTCTCGCCCAAACAAATACTTGGCATTTTAAAAGTGATGAAACCCAGACAGATCTCAAAAACAATACAACAATCTATTTAGGTAACGTTGTTATTTTTGATAATTTTAGAAAGTTATCTGGTGATAAAATACTCTTAAAATCAACACCACAATCAAAAGATAAACAAACATATTCTGAATTTGAAATTTTTGGTTCACCGGCTCACATTGAACAAAAAGATAGCTTATCGCAATCAATAGAGCAATTATCTGCGACCAGTATTCGTTACAATATTAACGAAAATAAAATTACCGCTAAAGAAAATATTCATTTGATAAAACATCAATCTGCTCAACAGTCATTTGAAGTGAAAGGAAACATACTGACAATTTTGCAGCAACCGACTTATCAATTAAATGTTACCGGAAATCCATTAACCTTGAATATTGCCCAAATTGATGGCGAGCCCATTGTAATTACTGCCGACCATTTAACTTATTCCGAAGCAAATAATCTGATTAAATTAAATGGCAATATTGTTATGCTGCGCGATAACGCAAAAGCCAGCGCACACCAGTTAAGCTACAACTTACAAACACAAATTTTGCAAATGTCAAAATTTCCTGATAAACAAATTGAAATTATTCAATCTACACAAAATTAATTACTTGATAAAAAATGAGCCAATTGAAAGCGAAAAATCTCGCTAAAGTTTATGCAAAAAGAAAAGTAGTATCTGACGTATCTTTGACGGTAAACACTGGCGAAGTCGTCGGTTTACTCGGGCCTAATGGTGCAGGAAAAACCACTTCATTTTATATGATAGTCGGTTTAGTTCAGGCAGATGGTGGTAAAATTTTTTTAGATGCACAAGAAATAACCCACATGGCAATGCATGAACGGGCTTGTTTAGGTATCGGCTATTTACCTCAAGAAGCCTCAGTATTTCGTAAGTTAACAGTTGAACAAAACTTATTGGCTATTCTTGAACTTGATACTCGATTATCACCTTCACAACGCCTTCAAAAAATGCAAAATTTACTCGAAGAGTTTCAAATCACGCATATTAGCAAAAGTCTTGGCATGGCTTTATCGGGTGGTGAAAGAAGACGCGTTGAAATTGCCAGAGCGCTGGCTAATGAACCCCGTTTTATTTTACTTGACGAACCTTTTGCCGGAGTTGATCCCATCTCTGTAGGTGAAATAAAAGCTATAATTCAACAACTAAAAACCCGTGGACTTGGCGTTCTAATTACCGATCACCATGTGCGTGAAACACTTGATGTTTGTCAGCGAGCATACATTGTCGATTCGGGCAAACTATTGGCCCACGGAACACCCAATGAGATTTTAACAAACCCTCAGGTTAAAGCAGTCTATTTAGGTGATAACTTTACCATTTAATAGAACTAATTCAATTTAAAATCACTCATCTATACAAAACAATATAACACCAAAAAGATCATAAACAGTCAGCAATTTTATGGTTTTGATAGCGATCATGTTTAAATTTTAATCGGTATTAGAATAAAATATAATTTTCTTATAATTAACACTTGAAACTGAGATTAAACAGCTTCATATTAAACTCATAAGCACAGTCTTTCTTGAATATTTTCCAATCAAATTTAAGAATAACTGCTATAGTTAAAGGTACTAAGAGGCACTAGTTATCGTCTCTGGAAAATAATATTAATGAAACAATCTTTACAGCTTAAAATCGGTCAATCACTTACCATGACCCCCCAGTTGCAGCAAGCAATTAAATTGTTGCAACTTTCAAGTCTTGACCTGCAAAGTGAAATTCAGGAAACCCTTGATTCCAATCCATTACTGGAAGCTGAAGCTAATGAAGATGGCCAGCTTAACCAGACAGAGTCACTCGATAATCAAAGCGAACAACGCACTGATAACAATGACGAATCAGACACTAGTGAGAAATTGCAAGATAATCAGTTAAGTGATGAATTAAGTACCGATTCGCAATGGGAAGATTGGGGATATGTTTCACAAGGCCCCTCCTCTAACAGCCATAATGATGAATACACTGAATATCAGGGAGAAACATCTGAATCATTGAGAGATCAATTACAATGGCAGATCGATATGATGAATATTTCTGATATTGATCGCACTATTGCCACTATTTTGATTGACGCAATCGATGAGCGGGGTTTTGTTCAAGCAGACATTAATGATGTGGTTGAAATGTTTGTTGACGAAATTGATGATCCGGAAAACTGCATCGAAGTCGAAGAAGTTGAAGCGGTTTTACATTTATTACAAAGTTTTGAACCTGCCGGTATTGCTGCAAGAAACATCCAGGAATGCTTATTGATTCAGCTTAAAAGAATTAAAGAGCAAACGAGCATTACTGAACTGGCTCAATTAATAATTCAACAGCAGTTTGATGAGCTATCTAGCCGCAATTATCGACAAATCACCCGCCAATTAGGCATTAACGAAAACCAGTTGAAAGAAGCGCTGGTGGTGATTCAATCACTCGATCCCCGTCCCGGTAATCAAATTAATCAAAATACCGCACAATATATTACACCTGATGTTTTTGTTTCAAAAGACACTAAAGGAATCTGGTGCGTAGAGTTGAATAATGGGTGCACGCCCAAATTAAAAATCAATAATGACTATGCTGCACTAATCAAACGTGCAGATAACAGCGCAGATAATGTATTTTTAAAAAATAATTTGCAGGAAGCCAAATGGTTTATTAAAAGTCTGCAAAGTCGTAACGAAACCTTGTTAAAAGTGGCGGCTTGTATAGTCAACAAACAAGTTGGCTTTTTAGAATACGGCGAAGAAGCAATGAAACCATTGGTACTAAATGATATTGCAGAAGAAGTTGAAATGCATGAGTCAACCATTTCTCGCGTGACAACACAAAAATATATGTGGACACCTCGAGGAATTTTTGAATTAAAATATTTTTTCTCAAGCCATGTTGGAACAACAACTGGCGGTGAAGCATCTTCTACAGCAATTCGCGCAGTACTTAAGAAACTGATCAGCGCGGAAAATCAGGCAAAACCCCTGAGCGACAGTAAACTTGCAAACTTATTAAAAGATCAAGGCATCAAGGTTGCTAGACGCACGGTTGCCAAATATCGTGAAGCGATGTCAATTCCTCCTTCAAATGAGAGGAAAAAATTGATCTAAGACATTAAGAACCATGTCGGATGACAGTAATCTGAACATACGGCATTTATCTTAATTTTCCATCAACTAAAGAAGGAATACTACTATGCAAATAAACTTAACTGGCCATCATTTAGATATTACTGATTCATTAAGAAACTATGTTTTTGAAAAGTTTGAAAAAATTGGCCGCCACTTTGATCACATCAACAATGTCCATGTAATCTTGCAAGTAGAAAAGTTACGACAAATTGCTGAGGCCAAACTCAATGTAAATGGTGGTGAAATATTCGCCAACAGTGAGTCAGAAGATATGTATGCGGCAATCGATAATCTGGTCGACAAACTTGATCGTCAGGTCATAAAACACAAAGAAAAGCTCATTCGCCATTAATGTCCTAGTCAAGTCATCAAAATGACACAAATTTTTATAAAAAAGGACTAAAAGTATTAGGGCTGATTGTGATAAAGTTAACAGTCAGCTCTAGTAGAATAAAACACAAACAACATCTCATGAATATCAACCAACTTCTTACGCCGGAAGCCACATTTTGTAGTCTCAAGCTATCGAGTAAGAAAAAAATACTTGAAAAAGTCAGTGAAACATTGGCGCAATCAATTGACTGCCCTGTCGAAGATATTTTTGAAAGCCTATTCACTCGTGAAAAACTAGGTTCAACCGCTTTAGGACATGGTATCGCCATTCCTCACGGTCGGGTTAAGGCCTGTCAAAAAGCAACAGCTGTCTTTATTTTGCTTGATGAGCCAGTCGATTATGACGCACCAGACAATCAACCTGTTGATATCATTTTTGCCATTATGGTGCCAGAACAAGCCGACAACGAACAATTACGCAGTCTTGCCGAAATTGCAAAAATATTATCTGACTCAACTCTGGTTTCACAAATTCGCCACGCACACTGCCGAGAAGCATTAATTGAAATATTAGTTAAAGCGTCAGAAACAATTCACTAAATCAATATATTATGGTTAGATACGATTGTACGCGTTTTAACCAAAACTATCTAAAGCAAACTAACTAGACAGGCTCATTGGAATATGAAAAGAGTTATCGTAAGCGGTCGGTCAGGTTCAGGCAAAACAGTTGCGCTTCGCGCACTTGAAGATCAAGGCTTTTACTGTGTCGACAATATCCCCGTTAAATTGATTCCGGCGTTGCTCGAACAAATCGATGAACATTATCCGGGGTTAGCAATTGGCATAGATTCTCGCAATGTATCGCATACGGTCGATGAGTTTGACCGACTAATTCAACAAATTGAAGCCAGTCAATACTCTTTAGATGTTGTTTTTATAGATGCCAACGACACCACCTTACTTAAGCGCTTTAGTGAAACCAGACGTCGCCACCCCTTAACCGCAGAGGGCTTGTCATTATCAGAAGCCATACAACGCGAAAAAGAACGTCTCGAGCCAATTACTCGCTATGCCCAACTGATTATTGACACTACATCCAAATCACCACATGAATTATGTGAAGTGATCGTTAAGCGGGTACTCGGCACCAATTCAAAACATATCAGTCTTCAAATACAATCCTTTGGCTTTAAGAACGGACCACCTAATGATGCCGACTTTGTATTTGATGCGCGCTGTTTACCGAATCCGCATTGGGATGAAAATCTGCGTCCATTTACCGGGCAAGATCAACCGGTGATCGAATTTTTAGAGCAACAGCCTGATGTTCAAGAGTTCTATTGGCAAATAAAAGTCTTTTTACAAACCTGGATTCCCAGATTTGAAGAAGGCAACCGAACTTATTTAACTATTGCTATTGGCTGCACCGGAGGACAACATCGCTCGGTTTATCTAGCGGAGCGACTGGCTGAAAACTTTAAACCGCTTTATCCTAATACTCAAATTCGCCATCGAGAAATTAAACAAATCGTTTAGTCTGCCAGTTATTTTTAATTCTCTGCGTAAAATTCCAGAAAAATTATTCGCAGAGTATGCTATTTTTTGCTACTAATTAAAAACAACGCATAAAAAAAATAATACCTAACCGCTATGGCAGAAATTACCTGCGAAGTGATCAATCAAAAAGGCATGCACGCCAGAGCCGCCGCCCGAATAGTTGCCGAAGTGGTTCAATACAGTAGTCATGCCATATTGCATCACAATGAGCGCAGTGCCCCAGGTGATAGTTTATTAAAGCTATTAACACTTAATGCCCCCAAAGGCTCACACATTCGAATTACCAGTGAAGGCCCTGACGCAACGCAATTATTGCAAGCATTGCAACGCCTGTTCGCACAAGGATTTGGTGAATAGCCTAAGGGAGCAACACAAAACGCACTATTTAAAAAGGAAACGCTTAAATGGAGCCAATTACATCAGCCCTTCACTTTCAATTCGCACAGTTTCCAGCAGCCAGTGGGTAAATGCTTTAATTTTAGGACGATCAGCCGACTCTTTAGGGCATACAATGTCGTAGGAATAATCGCTTTCCATCATCAAATCAAACGGTCTTATCAGGCGTCCAGCAAGAACGTCCGCTTGTGATAATACAAGATGTCCCATGGCTATACCTTGACCATAGATAGCTGCCTGTTGCACCATAACCGAGTGGCTGAACACAGGTCCCTGATTTAAGGGGACGCCTTTTACACCAGCATGACGCAACCAACGGCGCCAATCTTCGGTAGTTCCATCATGCAATAGCGTGTGATGTTTAAGATCTTGCGGTGATTTAAGAGGTTTATCACCCTCTAGCAGCGAAGGAGAACACAGTGGCGCCAATTTTTCGGTTAATAAAGTGACCGAGTGCATACCAGGATAGTCCCCCGTGTCATAATAAATAGCAACATCAATGTCTTCCCGTACAAAGTTGACCTTTTCATCACTGGCCTTCAGTCTCACCTCAATTTCAGGATAAAGCTGTTTAAATTTTGATAACCTGGGAACCAACCACACAGTAGCAAATGACGGCACGACACTAACGGTAATTTCGCCACTGGCACGCTGAGCTTTAATTTCCTCAGTTGCGTTAATCAGAATTTCAAAAATATCACGAATTTTGGGCCAAAAACTTTGTCCTTCATCGGTTAATAATAATTGACGATTTCGGCGCACAAAAAGTTGAACACCTAAAAAATCTTCTAATGATTTAATTTGATGACTGACAGCGGCCTGAGTCACAAATAATTCGTCAGCTGCGCGAGTAAAACTTAAGTGTCTAGCCGCAGCTTCGAAGGCCCTGAGACTCTTTAATGGGGGTAATTTACGTAACATGAACTAAAATTTTGAGATACCAAAATCCACATTAGTTTTTCTAATGCGAAGCATTATAAATGATCGTTTGAAAAGGTACAATTACCTTTGTATAGTTCATCCTGTGTTAGGGAATACGCTGGATACAGACGATACGGCAATATTCACAAGGTATTGATTTTGTCTGAATCATCCATTTTTTAATTAGATTGTCTAATTAATGACAGTTGTCTGACACAAAGTTTTATTTGCTAGCGCAATTTTTGCTAACGGGTACTTAAATTATTGATTTTTCTGTTTAAGTTATAGTGTTAGTGGTGTTTTGTACCTTATTTTGAGAGTTGTTTTATTCTGTCCCAACAGAATTTATTAGTGGAAAGCTGTGACCTCCTACCCCTTTTTTGGTCCTAATATTTCACAGCTAGTTACTAAGTAGGCTTGCTTAAATGCAGGCCTTTTTTTTATCTAAAATTTATCAAAAACAGCTATTGCATTCACTTGTTATACCGTTTATTTTGAGGCAACTTCTTAATTTAAGCTGCTTGCAATGATGTTCAATCAACCACAACTGACCCACTCAATTATCATGGTAAAACCTATCGATTTTGGTTTTAATGAACAAACTGGACAAGATAATGAGTACCAACAGCGACCGACACAACTAACCAATAAACAAGTCAGACAACAAGCCCTTGAAGAATTTCAACAAATGCAACAGCACCTACAAGATAAAGGCGTTGAAATTATCACACTAGGAAAGCCGCAAAACTCAGGCCCTTTACCAGATGCCGTTTTTCCAAATAACTGGTTTTCAACACAAGCAGATGGAAAACTGATTATTTATCCAATGAAGACACCAAATCGTCAAGATGAAGTGCAAATCGATAATCTGTCCAATGCGCTAAAACAGCGAGGCTATCAAATTTCACAACAGGTTGACTTACGTTTAAACAATCCTGCTCACAAAGCGCTAGAAGGGACCGGCAGCCTGGTCTTTCACCACCCTTCTCGACAAGTTTTTGCCGCACTCTCAGAGCGTTGCGATGCTCATCTGTTAAATCAGTTTGCCACGCAATTTGATTACCAACCTGTTGCTTTTGAGACGCAAAGCTGCCGCGGCAATCCGATTTACCATACAAATGTCATGATGTCTTGTGGCCAGCACTTTTGTTTGGTGACTAAAGAAATCATTCAAACAAGCAAGCAGTCATTGTTTAAGCAACTAGAAGCAACATTTGATGATGTCATTATTATTTCTGAAGCGCAAATGGGTCAAAACTTTTGCGGTAACATTATACAATTACGATCCAAATCCCAATCGCCATTAATTGTGATGTCGAGCTCCGCATTTAAAGGTTTTGAAAAAGCACAGCAACAGCAACTGGAAAAGCACGGCGAATTAGTCATTTGCTCAATTGATACAATCGAAAAAATCGGCGGCGGCAGCGCTCGTTGCATGATAGCGGAAAACTTTTTGCCTTTACAAAACAGAATTTGAAATAGCCTTTTATCAGTAGATGGGGCTATCAATGGACTCCTCAACTGCCGACAAAAAGTAAAAAATAGATGTAATAATCAGGCGTATCAAACGTGCCATAAAAGAGATGACTCACTCAAAAAAATAACTAAAATACCAGCTAGATTGTTTTCTCATACCTCTTTGAGTGATGGTTATTGCTTTTAAATTTAGACACTTAGTTGTTAATTTCAGGAAAAATAGCGGGTTTAGGACTAAACTAATAAAAAATCCATAAAACTAAGTTAATAAAATGCTACCTGTCCTGGATGGATATAAAATACAACAAGAAATCGCTTCTGGCGGCATGGCAAAAATATACGATGCCATACAGTTGTCGCTAAACCGTTCAGTTGCCATTAAATTTTTAAGTCGTAAACTTCTATCCCACCCCGAAGCACAAACCCTGTTTGAACATGAATCGCTAATAATCGCACGCCTCAATCATCCGAACATTGTTCAAATTATTGATAAAGGGTTAACCGATGAATCACAACCTTTTTTCGTCATGGAAAAAATCATTGGGCTTGACCTGGCCATGATACTTGAAGAAGGTGCATTACCATTTAACAAAAAAATGGATATTGCCGTACAACTTTGTAAAGGACTGGCCTACGCACATAAAAATGGCGTTATTCATCGAGACATAAAACCCTCTAATGTCATCATCGACCAGCATGGACACGTCAAGATTCTGGATTTTGGCATTGCATTAGTCAATGATGAAGGTCACGACTCGCAAACGGCAACTAGTGTCATGGGCACCCAGGGTTATGTTGCGCCCGAGCAACAGCACGATTATACCAAAGCAACTGTTGCCAGTGACATTTATTCACTTGGCATTTTATTTGATAACTTGTTTAATCAATCAGCTGCTGAACAATCTTCACAGTTTCGCTCATCAACTAAAGCCCTTGCTGAACTTATTAAAAAATGTTGTGCTACCGATCCCATTCAACGCTACTTTACAGTCGATCAAATCCGTGACGAAATACTCAGAATTTCGCAAGGTAGTCACTTGGGTCAATCCAGTATTCAAAGTGTCGAAAGTGAAAATAAAGATTTGACGAATAATTTTAATCTACTGGATATTTTAGATGAATCTAAAAACAAGCGCGTTTATTTGTTTCAGAAAAAAAGTAATAAACAGCTTTTTGTTATTCGCCGTAACTTTAAAGACTCGGCCGGTGTAAAAGAAGCAAAAATGTTAATTAGTCTTAAACATCCTAATATTATCAATACTTTTGCTGCGGTAAAAAAAGATAAAAGTGCAACAATAATTACGGAGTATTTGGCTGGCGGTAGTTTAAGTAATCAGTTAATCGTTGATTTTAGTGAGCAGGAATTTCTCAAGCCCGCAATGAACATTTGCTCAGCAATCGACTATGCTCATCAGAATAAAATTCTCCATAAAAATCTGGCTCCAAATAATATATTATTCGATAGCAAACAAAATCCTAAAGTGTGCGACTTTGGCATTCCATCCAATGATGAGTCAACCGTTAATAATGCTTACCGTCCACCGGCAAACCAAGCCTTTAGTGAACAGTATGACATCTATTCAATGGGCGCTATTTTTCATCATATGTTATTTGGTGTACCACCTAATCAACCACTCCCCAGCAATCACCAGAAAATATCTTTTCGGCTACAAAAACTGTTGGACAAAATGCTGGCATTAGATCCTATTAACAGGCCAACCACCGCGCAGGAATGTTTCATTGAATTAAAACGAATTGCAGATCTCGACGCCAATAAGAACAGTCGCTCTACTATGGGAAAACAACAAGCCAGAGTCAAAAAATCACGCGTTCGACCAAGACAAAGAGCTAACCGCCCACCAACCGATCACACTCGAATATTGAGTATTTTATTAGCAATAGCGGTACTTTGTATTATCGCTCTAGTCGCTAAAGACTTTATCTAGGGCGGTATTAAAGCTCAGTTCCCAAACACACCAGAAAAATACACACCCGCCAAAATCACACCAATTAGAATTACGCCAATAGCAATACGATTTGATTGACTCTTTTGAACCGATTGGCTTGCATAGTTTAGTGGTTGATCACCGACACTTTGAAATTTTAACAATGTTCCGCCAACAATCACTTCATCGCCATCTTGTAAAACTGCACGCGACTGCATTTTACCATTTACCAGCAAGCCATCAGATGCGCCGTTATTTTTTATTTCCCAACCTAACTCCGTATCAATCAAATAGACATGACGAGCTGATACACTTTTTTCACTAGTCGAGAGGTGATGACCTAACATTCTTGAAATATGGTTTTCGGCATTGGTAATCTCAAAAACCTTGCCTTCCGCATCTTTTGACAAACCATGTAAAAACACTTTTTTATTAAACTCTGCCGCCCGAACATTTCCATTGGTGGTTGACTTTACAGCGGACTTTTCGACAGATTTTTTAGTTTTCTTATCTTTGACCAGTGTTCGAGGTTTATTGCCTGAAGGATTAGCAGGACCTAATACACTAAACTTGAATTCATCAATTTTGATTTCATCACCATTGCGTAGTTCACAACTTAGTACACGCTCACCATTGACATAAGTACCATTTGATGAATTCAGATCTTCAATAAATAAATTATCTTTGCGAATTGCAACTTTGGCATGCTGCCGAGACACAAAGCTCATTGGTACAACAATATCCGCAGCTTTTTCTCGCCCAATGATCGCGCCATCAGACAAAGAAAAATATTGTCCATCTAGTGGTGCCGAAATGGCTTTAAGCATCCAAGGACTGACAACAGGTCTTACAACTGTTGCCTGCGCGGCTTTTGGTGCACGTTCTCCTGCACGCTCTTTTAACGGATCAATAATCTCCAGCTCACTAGAGCCCAGACGAATTGTATCCCAGGCCTGTAGAGTCTGTTCTTTAACAATTGGAATATCATTAATGAAAATACTGCGATGATTACTCACATTGCGCAATAATATTTCACCCTGCTGGATAACCAGTTCCGCGTGCACTGGATCAACCATTGGTTCATTAACAACAATATCACAACCAGGATCACTACCTAACTTAAGAGTTGAATCAACCAGCCACATGGCTGGTTTACGTCGATCCTCGAACTGAATTTTAAGCATAAATAACGTTGTCCGCTATACTTCCTAGTTTTACTTTGCATAATGAACAAATCAACAAATCGGTGAATGGTCAAAATGTTAAGAGTAAATTAACTAAAATTAGTCACCCCAAATAATTGGCATATAATAACGACTTATTTCTTCTTACAAAATATCTTTTTATAGATAATCTGCGCAATTCTATTTGTTTTGACCGTAATTTGGGACTTATAGCTTAGTTTTAGAACAGAAACTATCCTAAATCAAAAAAATAAAGAAATTGAATAACTTATAAAATCTCAAAAAATAGCATTTATGCTCTGTGCTGCAATTGCAGCAAACAGGAGTATTTGTCCGCGAAGTCAGGCCACATAGGCGCCTAACATATACCCCATATCAACAAACAATATATCAACCGACGTTAATGATAAGCAAACTGCAGTCATATCGGTCTACAATCAGATTGCCGCAATTAAGATAAAAATAAATAGCAAACCGATTTTTAGAGAACCAATAACTTCAGTTTTTTTATAGCGTTAAAGATAATAATCAATCAACAGAGCAGACAAAGTAAATCGATAATTTTAAATAGTGTGTGGCAATGAATTTTCAATCTTATTTAGTAGACTGTGATTGAGCAGGCCGCGAAGCAGTTGATTCTGTGGCATCTTTATCAACGATAACTTTGTCTGCTTGCTGAAATTTTATTCTACCATGTTTACGTAAAGATTCGCGCAGAACGAATTCTATCTGCGCATTAAGACTACGCAACTCATCATCAGCCCAAAGCTGCATAGCTTTTAAAATATCCTCATTGATTCTTAGTGGGTACGCTTTTTTCGCCACTTAAAACTCCAGTTTTATTGAATAATTTCCCCCGCCAGGGCCAACAGGTTGCACATAAAATAATATGACCAAGTAAAGATCATAGTATTTTAATACAGACTGCCTGTATTGACTGCAGCAATTTGAGTGGGATTTCCGTTTTTATCATTAACCTTTATTTTGCCACTTTCAAAATTTTTCACCCGTAAAGAAACGGCTCGCTTGCTATATAACGGATTGGCCCAGCGTAAACCATTGGCATGCACCGTTCCGATATATCTTCCAAAAAACTGCAAAACTTTAGCTTCGTTAGGATTGACCGTAAAAAACCCAAACCAGCAAACCACCACCAGCACCGATACCAGTGATATAACCACTGTCATAACCATTGAACTTTTAATCGATAGCAGCAATCCTGCGATTAAAGCCAATTGATTATCTTCTCTTTCATTCTTACTAATCCTCACCAAAACATTGTGATATCATAATGATATCATTTTAGTAAAAGATCAAATAAAATTTATAGGGGGAATCATTTCCAATTGTTTTTTCTCTAAATATCAAACAGTTAAAAATCCACATCGATAATATTTAATCTGTTTACAGTGACTTTTTCACCAAATCACATTGAAATTGCATAAAATGAAGAAATTCAGCCTCTCGGCCAAACTATTTATGACAACATATCGACTTAAAGAATATCTGACCAATGAATGAATTGATTAATTAACCAAGAGCCAAAAGTTAGTGATGTTTATCCAACGAAAAGACGAAAAACTCATAGAGAAAGCACTAGCTGGCTCACAATCGAGCTGGGTTACGCTGGTCAAGCGCTACGAAGGTCTGATTTATAACTACTGTTTGCGTATGACTTATAACAGTTCTGATGCGATGGATCTGATGCAAGAAGTGTTTATCGCTATTTACCGTAATTTACCCGCTTATCGAGGTCAAGGACAGTTCAAAAGCTGGATGATGCGAATTGCTTCAAATAAAACTATCGATTTTTTACGTGCCAGTGGGCGCAATCCTTTATTTAAAGCAGGTGAAATTGACGATGATGATTTTCATTCCAGTAACTCGCCCGAATCAGAATATATGCAATTTTCGACCAATAAACAGATCAAATCATTGTTAGCCCAGCTTTCTGAAGAACAACGAGTAGTTATCGAACTGAAGTTTTTTCAACATTTAACATTTGAAGAAATCAGTCAACAAACTGGTGTTGCTATTAGCACGCTAAAAACCCGTTTATATACTTCTTTACAAAAACTTAAAGGTCAATTGGAGATTAAACATGTTGTGTGATCATCAAATCGTAACCGAACATTTAACCGATTATATTGATGGCAAACTATCTCCCGAGATTCGTCAAGCATTTGAACGAGCCATCGAACAGTGTGAGAGTTGCCGCAAAGTTTATCAACATAGTCTGAGCATTCACCACGCAGCAACTCAATGGCAAAACGAACCAGTCCCCGACTGGCATAGAACCCGCTATATTACAGGCAACAAAAAAACTACCGGCCAATGGCTAAACTGGACTGCATTAGCGGCCTCAGCCGCAGCAATTTTAATGGTCGTGTTTCAGGTACGATTTACAACCAATGAACAAGGATTTCAAATTGCTTTTGGCGGTTCTAATCAACAGCAGATCAACCAGATAGTCGAACAAAAACTGACAGAATTTAAACAACAACAAGCTTTATTGCTCGATGCTCGGTTGGTTGATCAGTCCACCAAGCAAGATATGGCCAACAAACTATTAATGTCAAAAATACTAGAAAAAACCCGGGATGAAAGACGCGATGATCTCAACTTTTTAGTGACCGGAATACAGACTCAGCGTTATGAAGATAAACAAAAATACGATAAACAATTATCTTATTTAGCTGACAATCTGATTGAAAACAACCAGTACATTAATCAAATTATTCAGTCTGCAAACTTTACTAAGGGAGACAAATGATGAAACACTGTCTTATAAAAAAATCGGTTATTGCGTTCTCCAGTATACTGGCACTTCAAACTGGCACCCTGACCGCGCAATCCGATAACTTTGAGCGAGCGCAAAAAGAACTCAAAATAATGAGTAAAATATTTGATACTTCACTGGCAGAACAACATCAGAATAAGGCAGCTATCTATGGTAGCAAAAATACCGAAGCGACTTATCTGGCCAAACAAGGCATGGTGTTTAGTTTTAACTTTTCAAAAGGCAGTTTTGACTCAATCAACAGCTGGGAGGATTTCGGAGAAGGAATAGGTCATTTTGTCGAAGCCGTTGCCTCTGAAGTGGGTAATGCTATCGCTAATATTCCAGATGTATCGATACCTCACCCACCTCAGCCAATATCGCCGACAGAATTGGAAATGGACGAAGTAGAACAATTTGAAGCTTACCAGGAACATATGGAAATGCTCGAAAGGTTACGCGAGCGTAATCATGTTCAACGCGAAAAAGTAAGAGACTTACAGCGTGAAATCCGTTCTTTAGAAAGAGAAAAGCTGCATTTTGAAAGTAGAAAAGAAAATGAGAGTGCAGTCAATAATGAAAAAATTAAAGCGATGAAAGTCGAGTTACAAAAACAAGTGGATAAGCTCAACCAAGAAATGGAAAGCTATAAAAAATCAATGCAGGAATATCGAGACAAGCGTAGTAAAAAGCGGACGGAAAATATTAAGCGTAAAACAGATATTATATTTTCGACGTTGTGCGACTATGGCGCAACATTACGCTCTTTAAACAAAGGCGAGTATGTCACAATCATCTTCAAAAACTTCCAAAACAACGAAGATAAAATACATGTATTTGATTATTCAGATATCAAAAGCTGTAATTCAAAAGACAATCTATTACGCTCAGCAACAACCTACCAGCTTTAAGCTTAATCTTGACACACATGGTAAGTTTACAGTTTATTAGTTGCTAAAATAAAAAAAGCCGAAGTAAAAACTTCGGCTAAACTTCCCCTATTTACTAGAGTACTTTACATGATATAACCACTTTTAAAATTTAATTACTTTTAAAAAATAAATGTAATAAAAGCATAACAACACATCATTAAACATAAATGATGTAATTATCGATCAGCACATCCCAAAATATAACTTTGTAATCTTGAGGCCACTTGAGAGTGAAAGCCCAACCCAGGGTTTTTACCCACATTATTAGCACAGTAACTCATAACAGTTCCTTGGCCATTTGCAGGGTAAGCAGGCCAGTAACAACTGCCTTCTGGTCTTGCGCAGCCGTCAATTGCTGTATTATTTCCCCACCAAGCGCAAGCATGGGTATGCGCTGAACCCAATGTATGACCCGCTTCATGAGCATATACATCCACGGTCCAGGAATACGTTGGAAAATAATTGTAGGTGCTCCATACCGGTGAGTAAGCTAAGCCGTCGATAGTTTCATAACTACAAACACCACCAATTTTATGTGCTAATCCATAACTACTGCTTGATGAATAGCGTGAAGAAGTTAACAGCATACCAACATCACTATTAATCGTATTTTTTCCATCATAATAAGCAAACTGCTGCATTAAATCAGTGCCTAGCCGCGAATCATAAACAGGCGAATCGCGATACCAGGTCCAGCCCTCACTATACATATACATATAATCAACGTTATAAACAGCAGCAACCTGATTAAGCACCGACCCAACCCAGTTGGTCAGATAAGATTCGCCCACATCACTCACTAAATAACCAGACAACACGGTATAAACCGTAAAATAATAATCGTTCAGTGCATTTGGGACTTTACCATCAGCAGCTGGCTCAGTTGAGGTTAACGAACTTTTTGAATTTAACATTGAAGCGGCTTTCATCGACTCATGATCAAAATTGGGTAATAGTTTAGAAATATCGCTACCACATCGATGCTCAGGTTTTTTATGATCAAGACTGTTAACCCGATACATGACATGAGCGCCCGCCAGTTTATTACCCGACTGACTTAGACTTCCTGTTTTATCTTTGAGTTTTCCAATATTAATATCGCCAACTTGATGTGAATGTAAACGCCCTTCTATTGCATCTTTGTAAAAACTTAAAGCTACAATTGAATTTTCTTCACCTTCAATAACACCTTGATAATGTACCCCAAGGTCCATCGACTTGGCATCCAGTTGGATTGGCGTACTTTCTTGATTTTCGCTCATAAAAAATTTGGCATTTTTAGAATAAATTTCTCGGCGAAACAAATTAACTTTAATGCTGCTAGACGAAGAGGTTAATCCTGATTCGTTATAAGGAATGGTTAAAGTGATTGCATCTTCAGGATTGTGTTGTAATCTTTTTAAGCTACGGTTGTCCAATTTAAAAAATTTAGCACCGGCCGTAGTGCGTCGATCCAAATCTTTACTCAGCGCACGTGCAGCTTGCTCAGTATTAGAAATACCGTTAAACATATGGTAAGTTGTAAAGCTAGTACCATTGGCTTTCATCGAGTCAATCCGCTGTTGAAGCGCATTGGTCTTATTATCTGCTATTGCATTCATCGAGCTGACCACCGCACCAATTGCAGTCAGGCCAAACCAAAATCTTTTTATTAATTTGTTTTTCATGAGAGTTTGTTCCTCCAGTTATTATGAAGTGCTTTGTCTTCAGAGACAGAACAAGACATCAAGAACGCCCCTTTTTTTGATGAAATTATTTTCGGAAATTCTTAAATGTAAGAGAATTTATATCATACAGATTATTCGATGAATAGAATCCCCCTGTTTGATTAAACGGAATCTGATGGTGGGTTTTATTGGTGAGACAGATAGGATGTGCCATCCTATCTTCAGCAGTTCAGATGTCTATTTTTAAACTGTTTCAAATTTAATCAACAAAAGCACAGTCGTAAAAAATTAAAATAATTTTTGACTTTTGCGACTTAATTTTATTCAGACAATTATTTTTCTTCAAATAAAATAAAGAACAAGTAAACAAGCAAAAAACATCAACAAAACAGTGTTTAAAGTGAATATTTGCACAGATATAGTGTGAATATTACCTAAAAATAATTACTGAAAGTTGTCCAAATATCAGTGATTTTTTACAGATAATTTTCACTTTTGCTGAGAATTAAATTAGTTAGTTGAAATTGCAGCAATTTGCCGAGACGCAACTTAACGATAGAATAGGCTATTAAACAGAAACTGAAACTCGAACTGAAACCAAAATCAAATCGACAATTTTAATAAAATCACTGCTGTTAATTTTATCGCTAGTTGAATTTGGCACCTTGTTGAATCTGCCCATTTGTTTTGTTTAAATCGAGTGAGTGCAATAACTTACTTTGCACTCAACTAGACGCGACAACTACCGCCTCCCATTAAGTCCTCATGACGGTAGTCATAATAAATCCAGTGCCAATAAACAGATACCAATAAAACTATTGCTTGATAATTTCACCATCTTTCATGACAAAACTAATTTGCTGCATCAAGCGAATATCAGCCAATGGATCACCTTCTACGGCAACAATATCTGCCAATTTGCCGTTATCGATACTGCCCAAAATATTGTCGATACGCAGCAGCTTTGCAGCATTTAAAGTTGCACTTTGAATCGCTTCAAATGCCGGCATTCCCGCACTGACCATGTATTCAAATTCACGGGCATTCAATCCGTGAGGAAAAACACCTGCATCCGTTCCAAATGCAATCATTACGCCTTTTTTATAAGCATTTGCAAAGGTATCATGAATTTTTGGCCCAATAGCAGCCGCTTTGGGCCTGACTACTTCAGGATAATACCCAGCTATCGCGGCTTTTTCGGCAACCCATTTGCCTGCGGTAATTGTTGGTACAAAATATACTTTATTTTTTTTCATTAAACGGATAACTTCTGCATCCATATAGGTTCCGTGCTCAATCGAATCAACCCCTGCCTGAATCGCTCTTTTCATTCCCTCTGCTCCATGCGCGTGTACAGTTACGGTAAAACCGTAGTCTTTAGCTGTTGTGACAACAGCTTGTAGTTCATCAAAGGTAAACTGTGGATTACTACCGTTTTTTGCCAAACTCAAAACACCACCGGTAACAGTCAACTTGATTAAATCAGCCCCTTCCTTATAGCGTTGTCTTACCGCTTTTCTGGCATCATCCGCCCCATTTATCACCCCTTGCAATGGTCCGGGATCAGCCATCATATCGAGCTTTACCCCATTAGTTGGATCGGCATGTCCTCCCGTAGTCGCAATACTTTTTCCGGCCGCATAAATTCGAGGTCCTTGTATATAACCTTTTTCTATGGCTTTGCGTAAAGCGACTGGAACGCCACGAAAAAAGTCCCCCAAATCGCGTACCGTAGTAAAGCCAGCATTAAGTGTTTTGCTCGCAAATACGACACTACGCAGCGCTGCATCACTTTCATTCATAAAAAACTTTTCAGAATAGGAAGTTTTGTTAATTTCCCCTGATAAATGCACATGCATATCCATTAGCCCAGGCATCACCGTATGTGTTTTTAAATCGATCAATTGCTGATCATCTTGCGCTTCAACAAAACCTTTAGTCACGGCAATGATTTGGTTATCCTTAATCAGGATCGAATAATTATTAAGTTGAGTTAAGCTCTTTACATCTAACAAAGTTCCCGCATGTATCACATAATTACCCGCTACCGATGAACATGAAAGTAGCCCCCAAAATATTATGAAAATTATTGATTTTATACCCATGAATATCCTCTACTTTATTCTATTTATTGGTTATGTTTGTTATATATTATTAAAAAATCTCTCTTGCTATTTAAAATGATGACATTATTTTAAATAGTCCCCTACGGTAAAAATTATTTATTCAAATGACAAACAATTAAGCGAAAAATCTCTCAAGTGAATTATCTGACAAAATAACTCCGCTGATTTTTGCTCGCTGCAATAATTGCCAATAATAACGATAAGTTGCTCGATCGTGTAACTCTCCCTCATATTGAATCGGTCCCCAATCGGCCTCTTGTGCGGCAAGCAAAATCTGCTCTGCATCTTTTATCTCAGAATAATCAGGTTTCATTGCATTGATTATTGTTTCAATTTGGGTAGGATAAATACTCCACATACGCAAATAACCAAATTCGTTTTTTGCACGTGATGCATCGGCCTGGGTTTGCTGAGTATTTTTTAAATCGAGAGTGACATTATGAGATGGTATAACTCCGTTGGCTAAGGCTGCTGCTGAAATTTCAGTTTTGGCACGCGCAATTAACGGATGCTCAAATTGGCCCGGACTTCGCATGTTCACCGCAGGAATCGCACCTAAATGCCCACTGACAAAATCCATCATCCCAAAGTCCAATACTTGAACCCATTCTAAGGCAGCAATTTCCCAAACCGACTGCAGCGCGCCATGCGTTTCAATCAGCACATGAATCGGGATTTCACGTTCAATCTGATGACGCTTGGCAGCAGACTGAATGTAATCAATCATTTGTTTAACCTGAGAGGTATCTGTTGCCTTGGGGAGAGTAATATAAGCCAACTTATCACCAACTTGCGGCATTAAAATATCAATATCTTGTTGCCAGCAAGGATGAGTAAAATCATGGACTCTCACGCCAACCATTTGATATTCATTTTTTGCATCATTAATGACTCTGGCAACCATTTGCGCATGTTCGGCTTCTTTTCCAGTTGCAGCGCCATCTTCGCAATCACAAGTAATATCAAATACAGGGCCCATTTTCTGTTGGATTTCCAGCGCTTTAATTATTAGCTTTTCACTACCTGCAAAATGCTCACAAGCCGGTATCACCGGAAAAGCTTTCTCACCATCGAATAATGCTGCCGAAGGGTGCACATAACCTGACATGAATAACTCCTGCTCTTAGCTTTTATAAATGAGATTTGTAAATTAATCGGTTTGCTAATCGATTAGATTAAATCAATAAAGTTCAATATTTCATCGACTATTTTAGCGCGATAACAGCAAAATAAAAAAAAGATTACTATACTGAGGTTGCAGTAGATTGAAGTTTGTACAGGTAATTATTTAGCCTGACTTTTATTTGCCGAATATCTGGCAAGTATCTGGCAAAAAACCTAGCAAAAAAATATCTTATTAACAATTTTTCGCGGCTTAAAAAAATACTGCCAGCTAAAAATAATTCATGTGCATTGATAATAACACTAACTTATACAATAAGTAATTATTTAAGTTTTTTGATTTACCCAAACCATTAATCTGTTGGGATAATTTGATGAACTATCATAGCGAATTTTTAGAACAAGTAAACGAAGCAGATGTACTAGGCGGATTTTGGCCGGGCATTCAACTTTATTATCCTCCCGTAAAATATTTACCCAACGATGGGACCTATGAAACAAATGAGCAGGCAACCGAAAGATTTCGTCGCCATGCACATCAGTGCAAAGCACACACGCTATTATTTGACTTAGAAGATGGTTGCCGTCAAAAAATCAAAAGCCGAGCACTATTATTAAAAGAGTTACCGGTCTTTCCTGAAAGAGATTTTCAAATAGCTATTCGTATCAATCCTTTTCGTACTGAAGAATACGAAGCAGATTTAAAGATGATTCAGCAAGTAGCTGAGCATATTGATGTGATTATTTTAGCCAAAGCTGGCGAAGTCTATGGTGCCGCTGAAATCCGTGATTTATCAGCATGGTTAGTTGGCGTGAATCCAGCTATCGAAATTCAACCGATAATCGAACACCCTCGATCACTCAAAATTGCTCCAGAATTAATGCAGTATTCAACGGTTAAACATGTTGTATTTGGTATTCATGACTTTTCTAAAGCCATGGCAATTCATCTTACTCCCGAAGGTTGGATTGACGAACTCAAAACCTATTTACGTCAACTCTTACTAGAGGCACGGATCAGCGGAACGGGTGTCATAGGCGGTGTGGAAGTTTTAATTAACGACACCCCCATGCCTGAACAATATATCGAGCCTCATGATGTCAGGCGCTGGCTTGATTTACACGGTGATCATGAGACTCATGTGGTCCACGGTCATGCGACGGTTGAGGCACAAATGGGATTAACCGGCAAACAGGTTATTCATCCCTACCACATTCATTTATGCAAGGTTGCCTTTACGCCCGCCCCGTTGGTTATTCAACGCAATATCAACATTTTAAAAGCCGCTATTGAGGCAGATGCGTTACTCGGTGGGGCTATTAAATTTGAGGGTGAAATGTTAGATCCCCCCATGTTTGGTAAAGCACTGCAAACCTTGCTACGAGCTTACGCCCTTAAGTCTTTATCAAGCGCAGATAAGTCATTTGCCATGTCAGTATTAAAGAAACTCCCCATTCAAGTAATTCGTGAAAATTGGCCTTATGGAAAAATATAAATGACGAGTCAATTTGACAAATATTTATCTTATCAACACAACCTGTGGCACTGGAATATTCCAACACAGCTAAACATTTGTGATTTATGTATTTCACAACATGCTACGGGAGAACAAGGTAAGCGCGCAGCTTTTATTGTCGAGGACAATCAATTAGGAACCACATTATTAACCTACCAAACACTCGATTTGAAAACTTGTCAATTTGCCAATTTACTCAACGCGCTAGGTATTGGCGTTGGTGATCGAGTATTAATTCGCCTACCCAATGCGGTGGAATATCCAATCGCATTTTTTGGTTGTTTGCGGTATGGCGCAATAGCGGTTCCAACATCAACACTGTTAACACCTGTTGAAGTTGCTTATCTTGCACAAGACTCAGGCGCGCGGATGTTAGTGACACATCAATCCATGTGGCCAGATCTAGCACCAGAGCTATCAAATTCAGGTCAAATGAGTACCGTTATTTTAACGGGGCAATCAACCAACACATTAACAAATGACATTGCTAACTGCCAAAATCAAAACCCAAATATACAAAATTCTAAAATTAAAGATGATTCAGTGAATAAAATAACTCACTATCACTTTGATCACTTAATGAATCAACAATCCAGTCATCATAACTGCCAACCAACAGCAGCTAATGATCCAGCTTATCTAGTTTATACATCAGGAACAACAGGATACCCCAAAGGGGTTTTACATGCGCATCGAGCTTTAATCGGCCGATTACCCGCCAGTCGTTATTGGTTTGATTTTCGAGGTGAGGAAAGAATTTTACATTCGGGTAAGTTTAACTGGACTTATGTTTTAGGTTCAGCACTCATGGACCCACTGTTTCACGGGCAAACTGTAGTTGTTTATGAAGGTCCGAACGATCCCGCCAACTGGCCTAAGCTGATACAAAAACATCAATGTACCATATTTATTGCGGTGCCCACTATCTATCGGCAAATTATTGAGAAAACCGCTTTCAATGGTCAACAGTTACCGTCACTACGTCATTGTATGAGTGCGGGAGAACATTTATCTGATGAAATGCTGGCACGCTGGCAAGCACGTTTTTCGCTGACTATTTACGAGGCGATTGGTATGTCAGAATTTTCTTATTACATTTCACAAAATAAAAATCATCCGGTCATTCCGGGTTCGGCAGGATTTATTCAACCCGGCCATGATATCAAATTACTCAATAAAAATAATCAATCGGTTGGCATTGATGAAGAAGGCATTATTGCCATTCCACTAAACGACCCTGGATTGTTTTTAAATTATTGGCAACTACCGGAGCAAACCGAATCTTGCCAGCATGATGGCTACTTTTTTACAGGCGACTACGCTAAGCAGGATCAAGCGGGTTATATTTGGTTTTTGGGTCGCAAAGACGATATTATCAATACTTTTGGCTACCGAGTTTCTCCTTTAGAAATTGAACAAGTCTTTAAAACCCACCCAGCAGTTGCTGATTGTGTTGCGGTGGCTGAAAACATTACCGCTGATAAAACTATTGTCAGTTTATGCGTTATTTTAGTCAATCCAATGGTATGTTCAGCCAATCAATTACTCGATTTTGGAGAAGCCAACCTGGCCAAATATAAAGCTCCTAAAAAAATTTACTTTTTTAATCATTTTCCCAGAACAAAAAACGGCAAGGTTTTACGCAGTGAACTTAAACAGCAAATGATAAATTACACGCCAGTTAACTATACGGAACTCCCTCAATGACGTTTCAATATCAACCTCGACGCACGATGCTTTATGTACCTGCACATCGCATGCGTTATCTTGAAAAAGCCAAACAACTCAAAGCAGATAGTTTGATATTTGATTTACAGGAATCAGTACCACCCGATTATAAAAATGATGCGCGTAATCTATTACAAAAACAGCTTAGTGGTGGCCAGATATATCAGGCAGAAAAAATTATCCGGATAAACTCACTCGACTCACCTTGGGGAATGGATGATTTAAAAATGGTATTAAGCACCGATGTTGATGGTATATTATTTCCAAATATTGATAGTGCCGGGCAACTCAAAGCTGTTATTTCAACTCTGGATGAATCAGGTTCTAACCAACTCGATATCATGGTAAATATTGAGAGCGCCAAAGCAATCATTAATTGCGAATCCATTTGTGCTGCCAGCGACCGACTCTCAACCATAATTTTAGGAACAACCGACTTAGCTAATTCGCTAAGAGTTACTCTTAATACAGAGAGACTCGCACTTATCACCAGTTTGTCACTGGCAGTTTTAGCCGCAAGAGCTCATAATAAATTTGTCATTGATGGCCCGCACTTGGATCTTTCCGATTTTACCAGCAGTGAGTTTTCCTGTCGTCAAGCAAGAGATCTAGGATTTGATGGCAAAGCGGTTATTCACCCAACACAATTGGCCTATACTAATGACGCATTCACCCCCAAGGGTGATGATGTTAAAAAAGCGAAACAAATTATCGAAGCTATTGCTCAGGCACATGAATCAGGCAATAGTGTTGCAGTAATACATAATCGACTAATTGAGCCGTCATTAGAACATTGGGCCAGAAGAATTATTGCGCTCTATAATCAAGTCCATCAAGTTGGACAAACAGATTTGATTGGACCGGAAAAATGACAATTCGGCAAGTCAACACAGGCAACCTGTTTGAAGATTTTCACCTCGGGCAAAAATTCAATCATGGCGTTCCTCGCACGCTCACCCAAGCCGATGCGTCTATTTATCTGTCACTAACAGGACAGAGATTTGCCCTAAATTGCTCGCAAGTTCTCAGTAAAGAATGTGGTTTTAAAGCGATACCGATTGATAACCTGCTCGTATTTCATATCGCATTTGGAAAAACAGTCACCGATATTTCACTTCATGCAATTGCCAACCTGGGTTATGCCGAAGTGAAATTTGAAACACCGGTTTTTGCTGGCGATACCATTGAAGTGACTAGTGAAGTTATTGGGTTAAAACAAAATAGTAACGGCCAAAGCGGTATTGTTTATGTGCATTCTCTAGCAACCAATCAAGCCCAGCAAACAGTTGTAAGCTGGATACGCTGGGTTATGGTACCGACACGGATAAAAAAATTTTTTGACCCCAAAAGTGCCATCAAGAAGATTCCTCATTACCAAAACAGTCTCCATGCAGAGCAGTTAATAATTCCGACAAAAACCGACTTTGCTGCTTGGCGAGCCAGTGTCAGTGATTATCAGTTTACGATTAATGATTTAAATATTGGTGATGAATTATTTCATCAAGACGGTATCACGATTAATGCAGCCGATCATATGCAGGCAACACACTTGTATCAAAACAATGCGCGGGTCCATTTTAATCGGCATCAAATGCAACAGACGAATCACCAAACACCGCTGGTTTATGGCGGACATGTGATCTCGTTATGCAGGGCGATCAGCTATAACGGATTAGCCAATACTATTTGGCTAGTTGCAATCAATTCTGGAGAACATACAGCACCAACCTATGCAGACGATACCATTTATTGTTACAGCACGATTTTAGATAAGCAGCCTATTGAACATCGTCACGATGTAGGTTTGATTCGAATCGCTTTAACCGGCTATAAAAATTTACTTGTTCAGCCACAACAAATCAACGCCACTGATTCATTAGAAACTTTAATTCCCAACTCTCAAATTGTATTGAAACTCGATTATTGGGCGCTGATGATTATATAAAGCAACATTACTATTGAATCAATAATATTTTACTTGGCAATATTGGTTTAACCATAACAACTATTGAGTATTTGGTAAATCCCTCGACATCCCATTTATTTGTTCAGTTAATTTCTGCAATGCTAAATGACCTCGTAAACCCTGCAACCCACCGCAGTGAATTAACAGCACTCGACTGTTAGCAGGAAAAAAACCTTGCCGAATTAAATCCATAACGGCATAAAAGGATTTTCCATTGTAAACAGGTTCAAGTGGAATTTGGTATTGTTCATAAAACCGTTGAATAAAATCAATTAATTCAGTAGAAACTTTTGCATAGCCACCGAAAGTATAGCTTTCAATAATTTGTGGCATCGGACAAAAATTTTCAAAAGTTTTAGCACAATGTTCATTGAGTATTGACTGAATATCTATTTGCTGCGTTTCAATGTTATCCAGTACTGCAACTCCTACAATTTTTGTAGAGAGCTGCTGCTGCATCGCACCGAGAGCTAACCCGGCCAGACTGATTCCTGTGGCAGTTGCCATGACAATAAAGTCAAAGTGCTGCTCAATTTCTATTATTAACTCTTGCATGCCAGCCAATGCCAGTGAATGAAAACCACCTTCACCAATCCAAAATTCCCCCGCTTCAGCCAGGCTTGGTTTAAGACGCAGTTCTCGATAATCCTTTCGACTCACATAATTTATTTTGGCGCCCCAGTTTAAGGCATCTTGCAATGTTGGTGTTAGTGCTTGCCCAGGATGTGCACGCACATGAAGGTTTACATGCCAACCGAGTTGCTTTCCAATATAAGCGACAGCATGAATTAAATTAGAATAAGCTCCCCCCATTACAGCAATATTATTTAATCCGCGTGATTCAATATGATGTAACAAATGCTTTAGCTTACGCCATTTATTACCTGAAACAATTGGATGGATTAGATCATCACGCTTAACTGAAACCTGAACCTGAAGAGAATTTAACAACTCAGATTCGATTGGAACAATTGGGGAATCATTTAGCTGTGCGGAAAAGTCACTTAAACGACAATGTTTCATAATTGTGACCTAGTTAATACTCAGGTCACAATTATGACGGCTCTATTACGTGAAATCTACAGATTGAATAGAAATGTTAAAAATTAGTGATTGGCAACTTTTTGCGAGGTTAAAAGCCACGAGCTATCTTTTCTACGGCGATCAACCCTGATTCTTCTATCCAATCCAAAATTTTTAAGTAGTCTTTCAACTCGTTCATTACAGTGTGAGCGCCGTCTTTCTTGGCGTCGTTCAGGGCCGATGTAAGCTCTGTCACCGTTAATTATCGCAAAGTTCACATCTTTTGATGCTTTATTAACCATTACAGGTTCCTCTTCTGTAAGTTTATCTCAGCGCCTGGTAATACTAAGAATCCATGCTTCCTTTTAATCAAACGGAACTCTAACCCATTTATGCCGAGCGATTTCTGTAATTTTAATCCTATTTGCTCAAAAATCAAACTTTAACCGGATAATTGGATCGAAAATACAGATAAAACTTGAAACTTGTCATTTTGGAAATTAACAAGTTTCTTTTTAATTCCAATGATTTATTAAAATTATCGAAGAGACAAAAAGCTAAAGATTTATGCCATTGTTCAAAATATTAAATCTCATTTGAGATATTTAATTTGTTTGTCATATTTATGTCAAAAAGCTCAAATAAAATGCCTCTCGACTTATATATGTAACTTATCGGAGTAACAATAATGAAATATAAATCGTTTGCGGTATCTGCTATCGCACTTGCCATTATGGCCGCTGGAAATGTTGCAGCTGAAGATAAATGGGTTGATGTTTATGGAAAGATTAACCTGACTTTAGACAAAGTTGACGAAGACAATGGCGATGATCAATGGGAACTAAACAGCAACGCTTCAAGATTTGGTATTAAAGGCAAAGGTGATGCTGGCGGTATTGAAGCTTTCTATGTACTAGAGTGGGAAGTTGATGTATCAGACAATTCAAAATCTTCTTCAGACCATATAAAAGGCCGCAATCAAATTGTGGGTTTACGCGGTGGATTTGGTGAAGTATTTGCAGGTCGTCATGACACGCCAACTAAGAAACTACAAAAGAAAGTTGATTTGTTCAATGACTTGAGTGGTGATATTAAACACGCTTTCAACGGTGAAGTTCGCGCGGATAACATCGTTCAATATAGCACTCCAAATATGAGCGGATTTAAAGCAAAACTGGCTTTCGTTCCTGGTGAAGATACCGGTGGTGATGATGGACTCGCTGATGGAACTTCGATTGCACTGGAATACTCAGCAGACAACCTGACGGTAGGTGTTTCATTCGACTCAGATATTGAAGGTACTGATGTCGATACAACTCGCTTAGTTGCTCAATACAAAATGGATGCATGGCAATTTGGTTTGATGTATCAAGATACCGAAAACGGCTCACTTGACGGTGATGGTTTAATGGGTAGCGTGAAATTTACTTCAGGCGACAATGCATTTAAATTACAAGTAATCGAATCAGATTCTTGGGAAGCCGGTGTTAGCTCTAAAGTAAAATATACCTCTCAAACTTCTTTAGGTTGGGACAGAAAACTTGGCAAGAAAACAACTTTCTTTACTTATTTAACTTTGAGTGAAGAAGGCGCTACCGAAGATGAAGATACCGTCTTTGGTCTTGGACTTGTACAAAAGTTCTAATTTTACATTATCCGATTACAAAAATCTTAAAGTCAATTTTGTAACCTTCGGCTAATAAGACGCCAGTTTTATACTGGCGTTTTTATATTTACAGATTTAAACATACTTATATTTTTAACGCTAAACCGTTTTATGATTCAAAGAATATTCTATCTTTAGATTTAGACATTCAAGAAACTCATACCACCTTCAAATGCTTTTCAATACTTTTCATGCGTTGTGGTTGACCGAAATAAAAACCTTGCATTCCATCAATACCGGCACGGCTTAAATATTCAGCATCTTTTTCTTTTTCAACCCCTTCAGCATAAATCTTAATATTGCGACTCTTTAGATTAATCATCAACGATTGTAAAAACAGTTGTTGTGGTTTGTCTTTATGAATATCAAAAATTATCCGACGATCAACTTTAACGGCGCGAATTGGTAACATTTCACAAAAACCCAAATCCTCATCGGGAGAGCCAAAATTTTCAATACACCAACCAACGCCTAACTGTGCCAGTAAATTCATCGCAGTTTTTAGTTGATGTAAATTGGGATTAATTTGCGACTCTTTAATTTCAAAAATCATTCTTTTAGATAAATGAGGGTAACTCGATAGTTTTCTCATCAGCCAATTGACAAAACTATCATCAAGCAGACTTGAAATAAACAAATTGATTGAATAAATCATTTGTGGATTAACCTGTTCACTGTATAAACAATGCTTAATCACACCATCGACTACTTGCCGATCAAAATCAATGGCCAGTCCACAGTCGTGAGCCATTGGCAAAAAAGTGTCGGCAGTTAGTAATTCTTTACCATCTTCAATTCTCACCAAAACCTCTAATACTTCATTGGAAGAATCCACCAATTGAATTGGCTGGCAAAATAATTGAAGTTCTCTTTTTTCTAATACGTGTGTTAAAAAATTACGCCACCGCAAATGCCCCCTAACCTGATTTTTTGACAGCGGCTGTCCATAGATATACCAACTATTCCCTCCTTGCAATTGAGAGTTTCGCAACGCCATATCGGCCTCGGCTAACACTTTGTAGTAATCAAATCCTTGTTTGTAGGTCGAAATACCGATATCGACAAAATGCTCTTTTAGTGGCGTCGCATCAAATATAATTTTATCTAATTGAGCAATTAAATTTTTGCAGATTTTATCAGTGTTTTCTTTCGATTGATTCGGCAGCAACACCGCAAAATCATTACCTTTAAGTCGAGCCACCAACGAATGGCTAATGGTTTTACTATAACTTTTTAGTAAATTAGCAACCTCCTTTAACCTGTCGGCTGTCAATATTATATTATCCGGATCACTCGACTCCTGAAAACTCACCAACATAAATAGTCCCGACTCATTTTCTTCTCGGTTATGCAGTCGAACCTGAAATTCCGCTTTAAAAAACATCTGATTTCCCAGTTCAGTGACTTCATCAACATAAGAAATTTTTCGTATCTGATCGGTCAGCTCAACTTTATCTTTATTTAATAAGGTATTTTTCAAAATTAACTGATTGATTACTCTGACAACAGGATTGGTAATTTTTTCAAACTTGGAACGCGATAGATTGTTTGAATCGGCTAATAGATAAAGGGCAAAACGTTCGAGCTGAAAAACCCATTTAAAGAGCAAATACAAACAGACTAAAATACTACCAATAAAAGTAAAAATAATAATGAAATTTTCTACTCGCCAAAATAAATCACCTAAATCAAGCTGAGGAAAATAAATATTGAGAGTCAGTAACTCCTGCTGCTCTTTGTCGGCATATAAATACAAGCTTTGTGTTGAATGGGTAGGTATGCCGGATAGCTTTTGACTAACCAGCTGATTTTTAGCATCGAACAGTTGCCAAAAAACAACTTTATTCTCATTATCAAGCTGTTGTAAAAACCAGCCCAACCCCTGCCTTTCTGCAATTTGTGCATTAATAATTAATAGGTTTAATCGAGAAATTACAGCGGCCTTCGATGCTTCGCTGCTAACTTCGGTATGCTTAAACTCAGTAAGCAAAACTGAACTAATCACCCAGATAAATATTGAAACGATAATCAGCAATAATAGAATTAATTGCTTAAGCTGACTTTTAATCATCCTCGCCACCCTGTAAGCCTAGAATATATCGCCGGAACTTCCCCATATATAACCAAGCTTAGTACAAGTAATCACCATTTTTATTTTAAATCGAGATAATAAGGGTATTGTTTAAGCCGTATATGTTTTGTTTAATTCATGCAATCAGCGTATGATCTTGAACAAATTATCATAGGCCAATTACCTGGAGAACTTCTGTGAAACGTTTAGTATTGTTATGGTGCTTTATTACCACTTCGGCATTTGCTTCAACACTCAACCAATGGCAAGGCGTTCCTTTTCCTGAATTTAGCCTGCTTGACCAACATGGCGAAGTACGCACAAATAAAGACTATACAGGACGCTGGTTAATTGTTTATTTTTATCCTAAAGACAAAACACCAGGCTGTACCGTAGAAGCACAAAACTTTACTGATGACTATCAATTATTCAAGAGTTTAAATACTGAAATACTTGGTGTGAGTTATGATGATGTAGATTCTCATAAAGAATTTGCTGATCTCTATAATATGCCATTTTCGCTATTAGCTGATACCGAGGCGACTTTAAGTAAAAAGCTAAAAGTTGACCGACTACTTCCTTGGCCACATGCTAGCAGACAAACATTCCTGGTTGATCCATCAGGAAAAATAGTACATCACTTTGCAGAAGTAACCCCTAAAAAACACTCAAAAGAATTACTGCAATTAATTAAAAAATTAAATCAATCGACAAAGAAATCGCAAGATAGTTAACCTGAAACCTGTTGCTAAACAAAATAATATCATCTAACGCAACAATACTATTAAACTTACCGTTTAGCGGCAAAAATTGGGCTGGAAAAGGAATGACAGCCCACAAAAGTATATACAACTTTTGATTTTATCTTAACAGAGTCTGGTTTAACTGATGAAATTGATTAAGTCGTCTGAATTGACCGGCTTTGAAATTATCTCTAACTGATGCTTCTCAACTTTCTTTTGCAAGTGCTGTGGCACTTGGTTTGCCATTAAGGCCACTTTGACACGTTTTTGTCCATCCAGTATATCTGAAATAATTTCAGCATCAGAAACATTAGATGTTACTGCATCAATAAAAATATAATCAAATTGCAGCTCCCAACAAGACTCGAAAGCTTTCTCAATAGAAGCCGCATGAATAAATTCCCAATCAGGATATTCAATTAAAATGATATCTCGCATAATCATACGTGAGACAAGACTCTCATCGATGACCATAACATGTTTTGCTGTTGCACCCTCAGACATTGATTAACCCTAAAGATATCGACTAGATATAAATCTCTAAATCTCTAAATCTCTAAATCTCTAAATCTCTAAATCTCTAAATCTCTAAATCTCTAAATCTCATTTAATTATAGGTGGCAAATGATATATTGGAATAGTTTTGCCACTAAAACCTGACAAATTTTAGATAATTGTTGCCGTTTGTCCAATGAAAATCATCAATAGTTTGACATTTTATTGAACGCGATAACACAACTTAACCTTATTAATTTCAAACCGTTATCGCTATTTATCATCAGATACATTTGAAATGTCTTTTAGATTGAATATTTAAACATGGATTAATTTTAATCATCCTAATATTCGGACAATCTGAAAATGGCTTGAATCTGGCGAAAAAAAAATCCTCATTTCAATTTTACTCAATATTGGGATATCGCTGAAAATTACAACGACAATAATTACCTAATTATCAAATTTCACTTTGGCATAACAAACAAAGAAACAAGTCTTAATTGAAAACTTTCAATATCAAATACAAAACATAACAAAGCCCATGCAATACCAACAATTAGCAATGCATAAAAGCTATAGGCAAAATATAAAAAGAAAGGTTGTTACTCCAACGGAGTTTTCCTAGACAGCCATTTTTAGGTCATTAGGTTTAGCTTGTTTTTTACCTTCAATATCGCGGCATAATTTTTCTCACCGAGGATAACATTAAATTTTATCGAGCTAATCAGTTATTTTTCCAGCTTTTAGCTAATTCAATCGCGCTTTGAAGTATCGGCCAATCTAACAGAGATTTTTGATACTCCCCTGCACGGTCATTCAGCACAATACCATAAGTATTTAGTCTAAAAGCCAGGATGGCATAAAAAGCATCAACTGCGCCTGCAGAACCAAACATAAATGGTAGTTGAGCATTTTCAAATATAGATTCTACACGTAATACTTCGCGATAAATATAATCTTGCATGTTACCAAGCGGCTTAACATTTTCTAGCGTAAAAGGACAGTTTGCACGCAACTGCATAAATCCGGCATGAAGCTCAGCGCATAAACTTCTCGCCAAAGCTCGCTCGTGTTCACATGAAGGATAAAGTAAGCCGTTACTACACTCATTAAAATATTCAGTAATTGCTAAAGAATCATGGATAGACAAATCACCAGACTTCAACGCAGGCACTAATCCCGAGGGTGATATTGCTAGAAGTTGCTCTTGATAATCGCAAGCAGTGAGATCGATCACCCGAATATCAAAAACCATTCCAGCAAGCTGACCACAAATCAAAGCACGCAGCGACCAGGTTGAGTCAGTACCAACAATTAATTCCATTCTTTGAGATCCTCATTGTATTAAATGTGCCTCATTTTACATTGCTACTCAAAATTTACCAATAAATCTAAATGTTTGACAAAAATGTAACGACTCTTCAATTTGAACTCTTTAAATTAACGCATAATACATAAAACATTGACCGGTTCATGCAAAATAAAAGGATAAGTAATGTTTTAATCATATCTATTCAGCAATCTATTGAGTCAAATATTCAATCGGATTCAAATAAAATGCCTTCTTAAAACCCTGCGTGCTTCTATCAATCAGCCAAGGTAGCGGAATAATGCTGACAATTGAAAAGTGCAAATGTGGCGGCTTACCCCTTGCATTGCCAGTATCTCCGACTGTTCCAATAAGCTGTCCTTTACTTGCCAAAAAACCGACATCTTTATTGATACCTTGCATATGCGCAAAATAATGCAATCGCCATTTTGGACCTAACCCCAAAACAACATTACCACCCTTGCTAAAAATCCCTCTATAAAGAATCAACATATCGGTAGAAGCCAATACTGGCGTTCCTTGTGCGGCAAAAATATCGATGCCTTTATGTACACCAGAACTTCCCCAAGGCTCATACCAAAAAGTGTTTGCATTCCAACTTAATACTGTTGCATTTTTCACTGGAATGATTTTTCTTTCTGGCACAAAGTATCCCAATAGTATTAAACACAATAAACCAATAAAAAGCTTTTTCCTTTTTGTCATCATTTTAGATTTAAGTATCACTAGCAGAACTTTTCCTTTAAACTAACTTTTAGACATAGCTCATCATTTTAATCAGCTATACCGAAGGCGTTTTTCCAGTTAAGAGTCTGAAAATTCCCGAAATTAAAAACAACGCCATAAAAATAAAAAACAAAATTTTTGCAATACCAGCAGCCGTACCAGCAATACCGCCAAAACCCAATAGTCCAGCAATAATTGCAACAACTAAAAATGTTACTATCCAACCTAACATACGCTATCTCCCCACTTTATTTTAAATAAAAGCGTTCTTTCGAACGCTTTTTCCTAAATAACACCTATGAGTTTCGACTAATTTTTAAGTTGTTAATAACCGATTCTACATCGTCAGTATTATGCGCAATTTGTTCGGCCAAATCTTTTTCTGAATCACTTTTTACGCGACCATTAAGTGTCACCTTGCCATTTTTAACATCAACATCAATGTCGAAAGCTGACAAGTCAGTATCAAATAGTATCCGTGAAGTCAGTACAACAGCAATTTTCCTATCAACAATTTCTCGTTTACTTTCTTTAGAAATAACACTATCGTTGTCAACATCAAGCTTATTGTTAACTGATGATACCCCCTCAATCCCTTCAACCAACTCTTCGGCAAGCTTTTTATCTACATCACTATCAACTTTTCCTGTTAAGATAACAGTACCATTTTGAACATCAGTTTCAATATCAAACGAATTTAAATTACCATTGAATAGCAACGTAGCTTCCGCTTTTCCATCTATCCAGGCGTCTTTTGTTTTCGCTTTCCAATCATTAGCTGCAAATGCAAAAGATGTGGTCAAAGTCGCTGCGATACTTACTGCTATTAATGTCTTTTTCATTTTGATTCTCCATTTATTATGAATTCACATTAAAGCTTAGCGAATAGCGTGCCAACTTTTACGGCCTCAGTTATATACGCATTATAAAGTAAGTCTAAACTTTTTTGAGCATATCAAACCAACTATCGGTAGTTTTTTCAACTCTATTCGGCAATATCTACAAATTCGCAATGTACTCTGTAGAAAATTTAACTCAAATTCACAACAATAAATATTTTTTCAATCTATCCTAAATAAATGGACCATAAATGGACCATGAATCTATATTTAAATTAATCAACGAACATTTAAATAAGTAGTATTTTTTCTTGTAGCCAATCTACAGCCATTTGTTGATGAGCAATAATACTGGCAAAAACATGTTGATCATGCCCTGCCGGTAATGCTTGATGTTTTTTCTTTTTCCAATTTAATATTTGCTGTTCGAGGTAAAGCGTTTGCTCTAAGATTTGATAATCATTATAGAATTCTAGCGAAGCGCAACTTTTTGCAAAGGCCAGTTCAACACTGGTAGTTGTTCTTATTTCACTTTGTATGCTTTTTCGATTGTGGTTATAAAAAAAAAGTAAGATTCTAATTGTAAATACTTTTTCATTTATTAATTTTCTTAATAGCCTTTTTAAAGAATAGCTTTCTACCAGATAGAAGGTGCGTTGATAATATCGAACAGCTCGATAGCTAAAGTTCAAAACATCCCGAATAAAGTGTTGCCGGTAAAGCTCCTGGGATTTTGGTAACACCATAGATAATCCTCCTTTCTCTATTTTGGTGATTGACATTCAAAGTTTATGCCATGACAATAATCCCCTTGCAGACTACTAACCAAGTAGAAACCTATGTACACGCCTAAATTATTTGTTCATGCCGAAAATACCTCACTCCTGGCGCTCGTCGAATCATCTAAAACGACTCAGCGTTTTCAGTGCGTATTTAGTGAACAAAAAGAAAAGCGCTGGATTCAGCAAATTGATGAAGATGAAACGATTGATCTGGCATTAATCTATCTCAGTGCATTATCAGAAGAAGACCAATACGACCTACTCAACAGTCAATGTTTTAACCGTGTTGACTTTATTTTTATCAGCGATGGTACCCCAAACCCAAATATTGATGCTTTAATGGCCGCTAGCGCCGGTTTTCACTTTAGAGAGCCCTACAATGTGGGATTACTTGAAGATACCATAAGTGACTTTTATGAGGGGTATGCAGCCCGTAATGCTAAAGCGAAAAGCATTAAAAGTAGTCAACTCGATCAATTTGGTTTGTTACTCGGCTCAAGTGAAGTAATGCACAAACTGTATCGAGTTTTACGTAAAGTTGCAGAAGCTGAATCAAATGTATTCATTATTGGTGAAAGTGGCGCGGGTAAGGAATTAGTCGCCAATACCGTGCATAATGCCAGTCCTAGAAGCGCAAATGCTTTTGTTGCAGTTAACTGTGGAGCATTAAGTCCCGAATTGGTCGAAAGTGAACTTTTTGGTCATTTAAAAGGCGCATTTACTGGCGCAACCAAAGACAGACAAGGGCTATTTGCACAAGCAGAAGGGGGCTCTTTATTTCTGGATGAAATTACTGAAATGCCTTTAGATCATCAAGTAAAATTACTCCGAGTATTAGAAAGCAGAGAGTATCGCCCCGTTGGCTCAACAACAACCCAATACACCAATGTACGAGTGATAGCGGCGACTAATCGAGATCCTGTACAAGCGATTAAAGATGGACTACTACGCGAAGATTTGTACTACAGATTAGCCCAATTTCCCATCCAACTTCCGCCGCTTCGAGAAAGAGAAGATGATATATTGGGACTTGCATTACACTTTCTGGCACATCGAAATGCAGAAGAAAAATACCAAAAAGAAATCGACGCTCAAGCTTTAGAAAAAATTAAAAGCCATAATTGGCCAGGCAATGTCAGAGAATTAAAATATACAATGGAGCGCGCATTTATACTGAGCGAAAAAGTAATTCATGCCGAACACATTTTATTAGATATACTTTCGCCATCAACAGCCAACGACTCGATGAGTATTCAACCAGGTATTCCCTTGTCGGAAATTGAACAAACAGCGATAGAAACAACACTTAAAGCCAACCAAGGCAATCGAGGCGAAACCGCTGAACAACTTGGCATTAGTGTAAAAACTTTATACAATAAACTTGAAAAGTATCAGCAAGAAGATAATTAATTTGAACTTGGACGCTCATTAATTATCCTCCAGTTGAGCAAGTTGCTTGTTAACTATAATAGTTAATTTTTGCGGTAATGTTTCAATATTCAAAACATCAGCCTGGTAAGTCTCACCATCAATAACATATTTAATTACATCACTCGATTGTATTGTTATTTGTTTAGCTGTTTTGTGTTTGACTAACGCATCATTACCAATTTTAGCGCCGCATAACGCTCTAATAATTAACTGGGAAACACTGACAAATGGCTGAATATTTGAGTCTTTAGACGATTCAAACCAAGTGATATCGAGCAAGCCATCTTGCCATTTAACTTTACCAGCACCTTGGGCAAGTATGGTTGTCGAAGGAGCCGCGTTAGCAACAACAAAACTGGCTGCATTAACCTGTAACTTTTCCTGATCGATTGTTACCACCAAATCAACACTACGATTATCGGCTAAAGATTCCCATAAAGCAGAAAGGTAAGCAAACTGTCCACTATCATTTTTCTTACTCCTATCAGAGTTAGTAATCATTTCATACCCTTTACCAATAGCAATAACTAACAGCGCAATACGATCATTACATTTGGCAACATCAATGGGCAAACAAGATTTTTGTAAAATCGCATCACAAGCACTGTATAGCGGTGCGACTTTCGTTGTTGCCCCCAGAAATAGATGTGCCAAAGCATTAGCGGTTCCCATTGGTAATATCGCCAAGGGCGTAGGATTATTCGCTTTAACCAACATGTTAGCCACTTCGGCAACGGTTCCGTCGCCACCGGCTGCAACAATAATATCGAACGCTTGTTGAAGCGCTTCGCGAGTTAATACTTCAGCAGATATATCAGCTTCAGTTTCTTTTATTTCAACCTGGTATCGAGTAGACAAACGCTCAATCACTTCGCTTTTATGTTGTTGCCACTTTCCTCCCCCCGAAACAGGATTAGCAATAATACACAGTTTTTCAGTAATGTTGAGCTGTCCGTTATTTTTAAATTTTTCAAGTGCCTTATACTGTGAGCGATTTAATCTGGCAGTATTTCTAATCTTATTAATATGAGTCAGCGCATGTTGTACATCCCATTCTGGATGACGATGCATCAAAAAGGCAGCCATTACCCAAACCGATCGTCCCCGCCCCAAAGCGCAATGAATAACAACTTTTTGTTGACTATTCATTCTATCATTCAACCAATTAATAATAGTCTTAGTTTGCTCTTCGGATGGATACTGATGATCTAGTACTGCAACATTTAAATAATGCAAATTGTTACTTTCTGCAGTCCAATCCAGTCCATTAAACTCTGCTGTGATATCTAAAATGGCACTTACACCATGCGACTTCAGTTCGTCGATGTCTTTCGAGAAAAGTCGACAAGCAAGAAATAGCGCTGAGTCGACTTTTTGAATAGCCGGTACACTATCGTAACGCCTGGCAATCCAGTTATATAAAGTTGCACCAGCAAGAAATGGCGTTAATAACCAACGAACATACCACGGTATAATACCATTTTCTCGCTTACGAAATATTTGAGGCGCCTTAGTTAAATAAGCAAAACTAACGACAGCTAGACTGACCGACAACCAAAACAACAAGCTTGATAAAAACAGGTTGTCGACAATCAATCCCAAATAAAACGTAACAACTAAACCAATTAAGTAATACTTTACCATAGTGACCAACTTAGTTAATAATTTGCATTAAGCCTGATATCTGTTAAGAATTCTTAATCACATTTTATTTTATGCAGTTATCAGAGATTCTTTTTCTTTATCAAACGCTTTAGCCAAATGATTTTTTTCACTTGACTCAAGGACTTTACCAGCTTGTTGAAAAATTTTTTGCTCTTCCTCTTCCAAGTGATGCAGTAACTTATCTTTTAGTTGGTTCATGTATTGCAACCAAGCGGGTGAACTCATCTCTGTTTGCTCAAGCTTTTCAATCATTTTATCCAACTGATGATGTTCATGAATTGCATGTCGTGATTGTTGCAATGTTGCATCAGCCTTCATAATAGGCACATAAAAATGGCGTTCCTCAGCAGCAGCATGTGCTTCCAACTCTTCTTTTAGCTCGTTAAAAAATAGTTTTCTCGATGCGGAATCCCCCGATGTTTCAACCAGAGCTTTAACTAATGAACGTTGTTTTTCATGATCTCGACGAATAACTTCAAAAATATTCATGCTATCTCCTTTTCTTTTTAAGTCACAAAGAGTAAAGCGAGTTTCATGCCAACTTTATTTTTTGCAATATTCTCGTATATTTAAGTAGAAAACACCGCTTTACTCGATAAAACTTTACCGAGTCGGCAATTATTTCCGATTGCGCAGGTAAAAGTTAGTTAGATTGGTGTAAGTTTGATTTAGTTTTTTTTCCTTTTCCTTGCAGGCTGTCAAATATTATTCCTGAATTGGTATGCTGATATCGCATTGAATACCATGTAGAGCCTTCCGTGACATGTCTGATATGGGGCTTATCGCACCCCACAAAGCTACTGGAAGCATTAACATCATAGTTTTCTCTGATATGAACATCACAAACATGAGCTGACATTGCTTCAAATGTTGTATCATAAAAATCATGTCTACTATCTCGGTAGAAAAGAGTTTTCTTTTCTACCGATGGTCTTATTAGGTCATCGTTTGTTTCAGAAAAAGAAAGCAATGGGCAGGTGAGTAAAATTATCAAGAAAAGCGGGTTTAACAGTCGCATAAAACTTCCTTATATATTGTTTAATATAAAACAGATAAGTCATTTGACTTAATATGCATTTTTAGAACATTAAGCTTTACTTATCTGGTTGTTCAGTAGCCGTCATTTTATATAGCTGAAATAAAAATGCTGTTAAATTTCGGACAAATGTTAGCAAAATTCCGCCAATCTCCTGAAAATTAACTATTTTGAATAGTTGAACGTCTTAAATTAATGCCAACTCCATATCGAGTCGAGAACCAATTATTCTGTACATTCTTTTTTGAGATTAAGTTCGCAGAGTTAATAAAGGGTATTTGAAGGTGAGCGTCCGGTCATTCACACCTTCCTAAGGATTTGTAAAGCCCAGTGGTAAGTATAAATCTTACTAAACTACGAACAAACAGTCAGCTTATAGCCAATTTAGACAGTGCCGTGTCTGGAACAACTTATATGCTCTAACAATTAGCCAGCACATTTCCCTGCTTCAAACCTCTTCATTTCCTCTACATCAACAAAAGTCGGTGCACCATACTTAACCAAATATTCTATACACAGCTCTACAAACTGGTCGTCATCTTCCATTAAAGCCCAAGATTGCCCTTGCCCATCAAAATAGTGAATTAAGTGTCTACCACTCTCTATAAACTTATGCATATAGAAATCCTCGAGCTTAGCTAGACTTTCTAAATATTGAATTACTTCAACTTCATTTGAGTTCGTCAAGCTCATACTTAATTCCTCTTATTAGGGTTTGGTTTAGGCGTAGGTTCAAAACCAGTTGCACGGAACACCGTTGGCTTTTCTGTCCCAACGAGAATCTGAGAAACAGGCCTTGGCCCAGTTGGGTTTCTCGCCCATGCAGCATTTAGAACATCAATATCCGCCAATGAAGGAGTAAGACTGTTAACCCCAAACTCATCAGTCGGATGAGTATGAAGTATCGGCCTTTGTCCAGATTGAATAGGTGCACGTGTTTGAGAACCAGACCTTAATACAAAGTTTCCGCTCTCTTTAGTAAGTATGAATTCAACACCTGAATTCTGAGACATTTGCCAAATATCGTCAAAAACCACTGTCCGTTGTTCAAGTATTACACCTGGTGTTCCCGGTATAGCTCCTGTATCCAACAATTCTTGAGTTGTCGATTTTGCTCCAAGCCCCTCTGTTCTTGGTAACGCTATACGACTTAACCCCGGCTGTTGAACTGAATTAACCGTATTTGGAACAACAAGTGGTTAATCAATCAAAGCATCCTTCGCAGCTTGAACCATATGTTCAAGCATTAGATCAGGATAGCGCTTTTCAAGAGACTCTATACATAGAATAAAATCATTACTTTGTAAGTTTTTTGACACATCGTCAAAAACTGAACTCAAGTCTTCAACTATTTCACTGTCGTCCAAATCGTTCAACAGAGAAATAGTTGAACACTCATCCTTAGACAAGAGTTCAGTAAGCTTTTCCCAATACTCATAAACCTTGGGATCTTCAGGATGTAGTTTATTTACTTGTTCAACAATAACTTTAATTTCAGATATTAAGCTCATATCAAAACCTTATTTATTTGTAATAACTTCCCAAAAGTCCTTGATTGTTAATGATGGTTGTTTTGAGCCATCAGGAAAAACAGTCGCTGGCTGACCATTTGTTTTAATTACACCGACTCTAACATTGTTATAAGTTCCATAAACAGGAACGCCATCTGCGACACTATCAAAGTTTTTAGTGTTGCTAACAACATACTCACCAGCAGCTTTGATATCAGTTTCCGTCCATTTTTCTGGGAACCAAGACTGCCCTAAGCCTCTTTTCTTAATCTTATGCTTATGTTGAGGGATATTTCCTACTCTTACACCATTATCAAAAGTGTGCTCAATATTATACTTCATACCTATTTTTTCTAGGTAATCAATATTTGCTTGACCGTGACCTCCACCAGACATCGAAGACGGATAAGGATTTTTCTTTGGGTTACCAGGTGTGGGGAAATCTCCAATATTAGAATGCTTAACAGCTCCTTGACTGAAGGTTATGTTGTTTGGAACAACCTTTCCCAGTTCAGTACGATTACCCTCAGCATTATCACCAATATATTCTGATTGTTCAACACCCGCATCATAAGTTGTTTTCTCTTTTAACTGTTCTTTATTAGCAACCAATCGCCGCTCAGCTTCCACCCGCCTTGTATGCTTTTCACGAAACTTCTTGGCTATATCTGCCGCGGTGGGATTCGTATCGAGCAATTTATAATATTCTTCCAATGGCCAAAAATAATTGGGATCATACTCACCATTTTCAGCACGATACCGCTCTAAGTATTCAATTTGATTATCGCCCCAACCATAATCACCAAGGAAGCCCTCTAATTCATATTCATCTCGAATTAAACAGTTATACACTATAATCGTTTGAATTTTGATGAGGTGGACTAAGTCATCGATGACATCATCCTCGGTATACCAGGACTGAATAGTTAAGCCGTGGTAATGACCAATCTTTTCGACGATTCGCCAGAGGTGCTGCGGGAAGTTTTGTTCGTCGGTCAGTCGCCATAAAAACTGCTTGATAAAAATATCATCACGAGTTTTACATTCGGTATTAATTTCAAATTCGAGCGGGTTAGCTTCAAAAAAATAAGGGGCAAATAAAAAGCGCCTGCGGCTGCGCGATCTGACGTAGAATGGGTCGAATAACATGGTGCTAAGTCCTTTTTGAGAATTGACTCACTTTTCAAATTTTTTTGATATTTGAATACTTTCTCTACATTCAAAATATCACGGGTAACTAAACAATTATTACCTTGCCTGATTAGTGATGAATACATCCTACCAAAGTATTATTTCTCTCACTAATTTGATTTCGTGAACCAGTTTGCAATTATTTATTTTTTAAGGTGCGTTTCACTCATGTTAACGTATGTGATAGAGCGGTTCCCTCTCTCCGTTTTAATTAAAAGTTTTTGATGATTAGCAGGCAAACTAAAACCACTAAGATTTTAGTTAGACTAACAAGGTTGCAAATCCTTTTAAAAATTTGAATATTTTTTACATCCAAACTAAATCAAGCAAGTTAAAGCGCTAAAAAACTTCAAGTTTTTCTGATAACAAAAATAAAAAAGCCCTCAAGATAAGGGCTTTAAATAATTAATCATTCACTATTTCAAAAGTAAATTCTAGAAAAGTTATGTATACCTGATACTGGTTTATGTAAAAACAGACCAATCTAACTTATTGATTTTATTCAATATTACCGAAAATAACATCCTGACCTCAGCTGTATAATGTAAATTTTTAACTAGTCTTGTTATTCAAACTTTACAGATTTAATATTTCTAACTGCAACGAACCCCACATGCTACAGGCCCAGAAAAAGAAAATCCTAGGTTGAACAGGACTCTGTCCCCCTCTCTCAATGCATCCCACAAGTCATCTTCAACTGATTTTGCAGGAAAAAACACTTCGACTCCTGAACCATCCATTCGTATAAAACCAAAACCACTACGTTTCTTGTGTACGACACCAAAGTAATTTTTCTTTTGGCCATTTGCAATATCATAATCCAAAATTTCTACACGCCGTGAATGTGATAGCTTTGCATTTCTAATATTTTCAAACGTGTCTAAGGCGATCTGATATTGGCTTTTGTCATTTGATATGAATGCATACCTAGCAAACCAAAATTGAGCCTGATAATTTTTATCTCCAGGGGTAAAGGCTCTTCTATAGTAATAGAAAAGTTCCTCAGGATCTTGCAATTGAGTTTCTCTTAATAGTTCAGCATAGTGAAAATTCAATCGGTGATCCCCTCTCCTTCTCTCCAAGGCTAGCTGAAGAATATTCTTCGCTTTTTCAATTTCATTTTTTTCTTTATAATATGTGGATAAACGTATTGCTAAATAAGGGTCTCGATCTCTCTCTGAAAATGAGTTTTCTAGTGCTTTTATCGCTCGCGCATGATCCTTGATTAAACTAGAAAACTGGGATTCTATAAGATGAATCTGTGCTTCAGATGGATATTTTTGTTTACTCTCCGAAAGAACTTGTTGAACTTTTCTTATTGAATCATCTATAACTCGCTGGCTTGCGAGTTCGTCATTAATCGTATCAGAGAGCGAATCAACCATTAATTCCAAGACTGAAGAAGTAATGTAACTAGAATCCCCCCAACGTCTAGCAGCCATATCCAAATACGCTGTAGCTTCAGCTCGGCATTTTTTTCGTAAATGCAACTCTTCGCTATTCTTAGCTTTATCTCTCCAAACAACAGCTAGACTATGTATTATACTTGAGTCATAAGGAGCTTTATCTTTAGCTCTATTTAATAAATCCAATGCAGTTTCCAAACTGCCATTCGGTCTAATTCGTTCATAATTGGCCATCTGCTGTAAGAGATAGGGCTCATCACCAAAATATTCTTTTGCATGCTTATACAAAGCACTTACATCTTGAAAGTCTGTAAATAACTCATGCAAGGCCTTCGCTCTAATTAACGAACGAAATGATTGTTTATCACTACTGAATGATAAGTTAAGACGGCTCACGATATTCATATATTCTCTATATCGGTCTTCCGAATTTTCGAGAGCGCGACTGAAAACAATTTCCGCAATTTCAGAATGTCTCGCTATGTAGTGCGCGTCTTGATCTCCCCCCCCCCTCACAAGTACAACCTTTTCGAGAGGTCTATAAAAATCCCTCTTAAAGTCAGTAAAACTAATCTCATGTATCCTTGAGATTAATCCTGCTCTAACTGGTATTCTGAGTCTATTTAGCGTACACACAGTCAAGTAAATAGCTCTAGCGCTTTCAGGAACGATATTTGAATATTCGTTGAAAACGATATCTTCAAAAGGTTCGCCCATTGTTGCTTCGTGTAAAGCTACCAACAACTGTCGCCCATGAATTTCCTTCAATTCGGATTTTCGTTCGTCAAAAGACTTTCTGGCTAAATTCGGCCCCAAAGAATCATGCTCATCTAACTTTCTGAGCAAAGATTCAATTTCATTTTCAGACAAGTATTTAACTTTGTACAAGTCAGTAACTATTTCATCTAACTCTTCACAACGAATATTCCATTCATTAAAACGTTCTGCCGTAAGTATGGTTACTTTACAACCTCTACTTTTTGCTTTACTGAAAAAGCGTTCAATATTTATCGCATTTACAGCAGCATCATCCCAAATGACAAAAACACGCTCGTTAGTTTTATTTATAATCTCTTCAATTAAGTCAATATCTGCATTACTGCCTTGCTTGACCCACAAGAAAACTCCAACCTTGGAGTCTTTTGCAGACCAAGCTAAATTTCTAAGTAAGACACTCTTTCCTGAGCCTGCTTCTCCTTTAATTACAAATAATTCGGCACCGGACCTTTCTACTTCAGCCTTTTCAATTACGTTTTCAAAAATTTCTGATTCTATGCTTCGCGTTATTGATAACTTCTCATCTAAAGGATACCAACCTAAATCGCCCCCTTTATAAAAGTCCTTGGGATCTCCATTTTGAATCGGCATATTGGTATGAACATATTCGACATCATTTGTAAGAAAAGAGATTAGTTCTTCACTAGGTGAGGCTTTTGTTACAAACTTCCCCTGTATTGGGTGTGTTGAATCCAAACTTACTAAAGATAAACTTCTTTCAACACTAGTTATGTTTTTATCCAATTCCTCGATGAATGCCTCAAATGTAATCTGTAAACCCGTTATTCGCTTTTCTGCCCAATAAGTATTCTCAGCGTCTCTCAATCCTGGCTTTATCAAATAATGTCTTTGCCCTTGAGGGGCATTACGTTGAACCTCCAACATTACTGCTCTGATATTCGGATCTTGTAAACTATGGCCAACAAAAACGATTGTATTGTCATATGCTAACTCGTATAGATAGCGAAACAATCGATCTCTGTTTGTTAGACTATCGTTATACTGATCAACTGTTAAAACCAATGGAAGTTCTGAGTCATGAGTACGAGTAATACAGCCATGAAGCTTTACCAAAGGTAATTTGTCATTTGTAACTCTAGTTTCATCAAAGTTATCTGAATTGGATATAAGAGGGTAAATCTCCTGAAGTTTCGTCTCAGCATTTTCATAAACTATTTCAACCAAGCGGTCATAATTTGTTGTAAACATTGCTCGCCATTTGAACGCCGGTATTTTGAGATGAAAAGGCGCAGGAGTTAAACCTGAAAAATAATCTTTAATAAAGTCTTGTACATTTGCCAAACCGCTTTGTGATGTAGCAATAGCAGCGACATGGGCTAAACTGTCATTTTTAAATGATTCATCTAAATACTCTTTGCACAATATGTCTCGTAAATCATTACCTAATGGGATATCTTTACCGGGTAGCGAGGCTCCATATAAAGCACCAGAACCAAGTAATAAGACTACTTTTCCCTTTTTTACTTCTTGAATTAGTGCTTTTGGCAATTCCATAACTTTAGTCCTTTTAATCTTCATTTAACTTTTGAAATATTTGCTTTAATTATTAGGTTATTTCTCGATCAATTTTTGGTAATGGTTCATTCATTTGCTGCTCAGTTAGCCCATGCTTGTATGCATTGTATTGCCATACTACAAATTTCTCCAACAAAGCGTCATTTTTCCTTTTGAGCATTTCTACTTCACTTTGTAATTTAGAAATGCGCTCTGCGGCAGCATATAGACTGCTGGGTTTTGGCTTGGAAAGTTCTCTTTGCCTTAGAGAAGCTTTTTTTGTCTTGTAAGCCTCTCGTATCATTTCATTCGAGTACAAAGATTGCCTTGTTGGTTTTTTACCAACGACAGCTTCACTTTCCTCGCAAATAGCTTCCCACGTAAGTTTCTTATCATCGTGCGCGTAAATAATATTGAGTATTGCCTCAACATCTCTAGTTGTTAAGTGCTTAGCCAAGACCACCTCTCAACAGCTTGGACATATCATCCAACAACGCTGACTCTGATTTATCGTTCAATTCTGATGTTATCTTTTTAGATTCAATAGCTCGACGTAATGGACTAAATGCTCTGTTGTTCCTTAATTTGATTTGTGCTCCGTCAGGCATATCAGAGTGCTCAAGAATTCCAACTAGCTCCTGTAATCTTGCAAACGTATCTCTAAAAAACAAGGGGTCAAGCCTATTTTACAATATATAACTCCCTTTCCAATTGCTTTACCTCACTCAACCATTGGCCTTCAACTAACTCACGCTTAACCTTATTCACAGAAAATGACACACTTCCACAATGACTTAAGTTAAATAACACTGCAATTTGCTTGAGACTCATAGCCCCATATCGCTGACAGGCATACATCGCAAACGCTCGTGCGGGATTGCTCACTCGTTTACCTCCTGGACAGCTTTTAATATCGCNAATGACTTAAGTTAAATAACACTGCAATTTGCTTGAGACTCATAGCCCCATATCGCTGACAGGCATACATCGCAAACGCTCGTGCGGGATTGCTCACTCGTTTACCTCCTGGACAGCTTTTAATATCGCGGCTCTTTACTTTAAATATAACTGCTACCAGCTCAAGAATTCTTTGTCCACCTGGTCTATCTTCCAAGACTTTTCTTAGTTGTTCAATATTTTGCTCTTTTGTCTCTTCCCTGACAGATTCTTTAAACGCT